>JAGWVC010000180.1 GCA_018971065.1 Sphingomonadales bacterium
ACATCGGCGACCTGGTCCAGAAGACCGAGGCCGAGATGCTCCGCACGCCGAACTTCGGCCGCAAGTCGCTCAACGAGATCAAGGAAGTGCTCTCGTCGATGGGCCTGCGCCTCGGCATGGACATCCCCGGCTGGCCGCCGGAGAACATCGAGGAAATGGCCAAGAAGCTCGAGCAAGAGCTGCTCGGCTGATCCATCCGGCCCATGCGGGGCTGCGAAGCGCGATTTCCTGCGTTCCGGTGCTCACGTACTGAAAGTACGCTGCGCTCCGGTACTCGGAAATCACGCTTCTCGCCTCCACCTGGCCCAAATGGCTCAACCGATCAGGGCGCCTCGAAGCCCGGTCGGGAGGTTATAGGGGACATCGGCAGCACCCCCTCAAGTGGCTGCCAGGACCGGGGTACCTCACACGGCCCCCTTACGAACGGAAGGAACTGAAAATGCGTCATAAAGTCGGTCAGCGCAAGCTGCAGCGCACCTCTTCGCATCGCGCCGCGCTGCTGCGCAACCTCTCGGCCTCGCTGATCAAGCACGAGCAGATCACGACGACGCTCGCCAAGGCGCGCGAAGTGCGTCCTTATGCCGAAAAGCTGATCACGCTGGCCAAGCGCGGTGGCCTTTCGAACCGCCGTCTGGCCCATGCCCGCCTCCAGGACGATGCGCAGCTGGTCAAGCTGTTCGACGTGCTGGCCGCGCGCTACGCCGGCCGCAGCGGCGGCTACACCCGCATCGTCAAGGCCGGCTTCCGTGGTTCGGACGCAGCGCCGATCGCGATCATCGAGCTGGTCGATCGCGATACCGCGGTCAAGGGCCAGGACTCCGGTCCGGTCGCGATCGACGAAACCGAGGACTGATCCTCCCGATCGCTGGCAGAGCGTGAACCAGAAGGGCGGGAACGGCGACGTTCCCGCCCTTCTTGCGTCAGACCACTTCCTCTGGCGCCAATGCGCATTCCGTGGTGGCCTGTTCGATCTGCAGCGTCGCGTGGCCGATCGCGAAGTCGTGCGCCAGTTCGTGCGCGAGGTGATGCAGGAACGCGTCGCCGGGATGGCCGCCCGGCATGACCAGGTGCGCGGTCAGCGCGGTCTCGGTGGTGCTCATCGGCCAGATGTGCAGGTCGTGCACCGCGCTGACCCCGGGTTGCGCGGCGAGGAAATCCCGCACCGCGCCGTGATCGACGTTGTCCGGCACGGCCAGCAGCCCCAGCTTCACCGACTCGCGCAGCAGGCCCCAGCTGCCGGCGGCGATGATCAGGGTGATGGCCAGGCTGGTCAGCGGGTCGATCCAGTTCCAGCCGGTCCGCATCACCACCAGCCCGGCGACGACGACGCCCGCCGAGACGCCGGCGTCGGCCAGCAGGTGCAGGAACGCCGCGCGCAGGTTCAGGTCGTGCTTGTGCCCGCGCGCGAACAGCAGCGCCGACAGGCCGTTCACCGCGATCCCCGCGGCGGCGACCGCCATCATCATCCCGCCCGCCACCGGTGCCGGTTCCGCCAGGCGCCGCAAGGTCTCGATCAGGATCGCGCCCAGCGCCACGAACAGCAGCGCCGCGTTGACCATCGCCGCGAGGATCGAGGAGCTCTTCAAGCCGTAGGTGAACCGCGCCGAAGGCGGCCGCGCCGCCAGCACGCTCGCGCCCCAGGCGAGCAGCAGCGAAAGCACGTCGGAAAGGTTGTGCCCGGCATCCGCCAGCAGCGCCATCGATCCATAGCGGAGCCCGGCGAGCACCTCGACGAGCACGAACGCCGCATTCAGCGAAACCGCGATCGCGAAGGCCTTCCCCGGCGAAACCTCGCCCGGGCCATGATGGTGCGCATGACCGTGACCGTGTTGATGGCCATGCGCATGTCCGTGCTGGTGCCCCTCCGGCTCGCGATGCCCATGTGTCTTGCTCTCGTCAGGATGCGGCTCTGCCATTCACGCCTCTTCTTTCGGGCGGACGGTGTGGCAGCGGACCGGCCGCCGGGCAAGCGCCAGTAGCGCGACCCCCTCGCTGCGTTGCACAATTGCCGCACCCGGCGGGAAACCGTAACGCGAATTTTTCCACACCCGCAGAAAAATTGTGAATGAAATCGGCACCGAGTTCACCGCTAAATACAATAGTGTCAATAAGCTAAGCCGTTCCGCACTTGCGAAAAAGTGGCTCGGCTGTAGCAATAGTGTCACGCCAGCCTGTTTCAGAGGGGGCGGCAGCAACGCTAAGCAGCACGCGCAGCGCAGGCCGGCGATTCGCTGGCCTGTGCCTGGCGTCAGGGGGCGTCACAGGGGCGTCACAGGGTATCGCATCGGCCACCTCTCCAGGGCCAACAGGGGGACTGTACAGTCATGCAGCTTCGTTATTTCCTCGCCGCCAGCGTCGCGTCGCTCACGCTGGCCACCGCCATCGCCACGCCGGCGTTCGCGCAGGAAACCACGTCGGCCATCACCGGCCAGGTCACCGATGACAGCGGTGCCGCAGTGTCCGGTGCCAAGGTCACCGTCGTCCACGTCCCGTCCGGCACGCGCAGCACCGCGACGACCGACGGCACCGGCAACTACTCGCTGCGCGGCCTGCGCGTCGGCGGCCCCTACACCGTCACCGTC
>JAGWVC010000109.1 GCA_018971065.1 Sphingomonadales bacterium
ATCGCGTCGGGATGGCCTTGCGGGGCCGTCCGGCGTTTGGAAGCGCGCCTATGGCGAAGGCGGCGCGGGTTGGCAAGGGGGAATGTGGGCAGGAATTGTCAGGAATCGTCAGGTTCGTCCTGCGGCACGCCTTCCTCGCCGTGCAGCGCCGGTTTGCCGGGGATGGCATAGCCTTCGCCGAACCATTGCATCAGGTCGCGATCGCGGCAGCGTGGGGAGCAGAACGGGGCGTGTTCGGGCACCCGGGGCTTGCCGCAGATCGGGCACTTGCGGAGCGATGACGTCATGATGGCACTGCCTGCGCGAAGCCGCCGTCCAGCGCAAGCGTGGCGCTTTCGGTCCAGCGGATAACCCGGCCGGTGCGGCGCGCCAGTTCGGCCACGTGTTCGGCGGTGACGGCGGTGCGGGCGGCGGGATGACAGGTCAGCAGCAGCGCGCCCGGCTCTGCGACTCTTTCGGCCTGCCGCAGAAGTTGGCGGGCGGCGGCGCCGGGGCGATCGTGTGCCACCAGCGACAGCAGCGACGGCCGTTCCAGCCGGGCGACAATTTGCACGAAACCGAAGCCGTTGATCGCGGTGCGTTCATGCGGCCAATCGGCAAGCGCGTCGGCGAGGGCATCGTCCACGGCCCGACGGTCGGCCTTCTCGTGCAGCGTCGGAAAATCGATGCCGATATTGCCGGCGATGTCGAGCAGGCGGAGCGCCTGTGCGATGGGCGGAATCGCCGCCAGCGCCAGCGCGCGCGGTGGCAGCGTGCCGTCGATGTCGATCAGCGTCATCGCCGGGGTGGGGAACAGCGCAATCGCGCCGCCGGGGAAATCGAGCCGCGCGGTGGCGGCCAGCGCGTGGACATCTTCCCACAGGCCCGGCGGGAACGCGCGGACGAGCTGGCCGGGCAGCGGGTCGGCCGGGGCCGGCGCGGCGGTGGTCGGGCGGCACTGCGCGCGCTTCAGGCGGTCTGCCTCGCCGATCGCGGGGCGGGTGATTCGGACGCGCAACGGGGCGCCTTCGCTGGCGGACGGGGGGAGTTGATCGACCAGCGCTTCCTCGCCCGAGGGGGCGCGGACGGTGCCGCGACGGCTGCCGGTGGCGCGGGCGATCAGGATCGTGTCAAGCACTTCGCCGGCCTTCAGCCCGCCGGGAAGGTCCAGCCGGGCCGCGACAATGCTGCCGTTAGCCACCTTTATTGCGCGGGTTTCGCCGATGCCCGCCTCGATCAGCCATTCGGCCATCAGGCAATCGCGAACCCGGCGGCGCGGAGCAGGGCGCGGGTTTCGAACAGGGGTAGCCCGACCACGCCCGAATGGCTGCCGCCGATCCACGCGATCAGCGCTTCGGCGTGGCCCTGGATGGCATAGCCGCCGGCCTTGCCGTGCCATTCGCCGCCGGCGATGTAGGCTTCGATCTCGTCGGTGGAAAGCGGCTTGAAGCGGACCACGGTTTCGCTGAGGCGTTCGCGGAAGGCGCCATCGGGCGAAAGCAGCGCCACGGCGGACAGCACGGTGTGGCGCCGGCCGGACAGCAGCGCCAGGCAGGCGCGGGCGGTGGCTTCATCCTCGGCCTTGGGCAGGATGCGATGGCCGCAGGCGACGACGGTGTCACCCGCCAGGATGTGGCCGGGCTCACCGGGCGCCAGCGCGCGCGCGGCATAGGCCTTCTCGCGCGCCATGCGGGTGGCATAATGGCGGGGGTTTTCGCGCGGGGCCGGAGTCTCGTCGATGTCGGCGGCGCGGATGGCGGCGGGGGTGATGCCCAGGCGCGCGATCAGCTCGCGACGGCGCGGGCTGGCCGAAGCCAGGATGAGCGCCGGGGCATCGGGCATGGTACGCGGGTGGCTCAGTAGCCGCCCGGACCGCCACGGCCCGGCATGAAGCGGTAAGTGATGCGGCCCTTGGTGAGGTCGTAAGGGGTCAGTTCGACCAGCACTTCATCGCCCACCAGCACGCGGATGCGGTTCTTGCGCATCTTGCCGGCGGTGTGGCCGAGGATCTCGTGATCGTTCTCAAGCCGCACGCGGAACATCGCGTTGGGCAGCAGTTCGACGACCGTGCCGCGCATTTCGAGCAGTTCTTCCTTGGCCATCCGGCTCGGTTTTCCTCAAGAGTTCGTTCAGGAATGAATCGGGCGCGCCATAGCGAGCCATTGACAAAAAGGGAAGCTTCCAAAGGTGCCGTGGCGGCATGGAACCATCGGCGCTGCGGATTGTATCGGTCAAACGACAAAATGTTACGGCACGCGGCTTGCAAAAATGCCGGTGGCTTCGCATCAATGGTCTGGGTAAGGATTGTGTGAATTCAAGCCGCTAGCCGGCAAATCGGAGCTTTTGACCTTGCCGGCGATGCGATGCGCGAACAAGTGGATGGTGGGTGCGGCGCTGGCGGTAGCCCTGGCGGCACCGGCGTGGGCGCAGGTGGCGCCGGCTCCGCCCGCCGATGATGCCGACGCCGTGCAGCCGGCGCAGGACTGGTCGCGCGATGACCCGCTGTTCTGGAACACCGCGCCCGATCCGGTCGGGACGGTGAAACCCACTGCCGCGAAACCGGCCGCTCCGAGCGTCGTGGCACCGCCGCCCGCAGGCGCGGACGACGACTTTTCCGACATCGCGGTGATGCCCGGCGACATCGTCGTCACCGCATCGCGCCTTCCGGGCGAGGTGGACGCGCCGCAGAAGGCGGTGGCGACCTATGACGAGGAGGATATTGCCGCGCTGGGCGCGAACTCCATCACCGACCTGCTGGACGCGATCAGCCCGCAGACCAACAGCGGGCGCGGGCGCGGGGCGACAATGCCGGTGATCCTGGTCAACGGGGTGCGCATATCGTCGTTCCGCGAAATGCGCGACTACCCGCCCGAGGCGATCCGCAAGGTGGAGATACTGCCCGAGGAAGTGGCATTGCGCTATGGCTATCCGCCCGACCAGCGGGTGGTGAACTTCATCCTGAAGGACAACTTCGCCGCGCGGACGCTGGAAGTGGAAGGCAGCGCGCCGACCCGTGGCGGCACCGCGACCGTGCAGGGCCAGGCCGGGCTGCTGAAGATCGACGGCAACAGCCGCTTCAACCTGACGGTCAAGGCCGATCATACCTCGCCGCTGACCGAGGCGGCGCGCGGCGTGATCGAGGCGAAGCCCGGCGTTCCGGCGGGCACGGTCACGGTGGCGGGTGATCCCGATCCGGCCGCCGCGCGAACGCTGGTGGCGAAGGCGAGCGACTATTCGGCCAACGGCACTTGGACGATCGGGCTGGGGCAGGGGAAGGGCGGCGGCTCGCTGGCGCTGAACGCGGCGGTATCGCGCGCCGAGAGCACATCGCTGACCGGACTGACCAACGTGGTGCTGACCGCGCCTGACGGCACGTCCGCCTTGCGCTACCTGCCCGATGCGGCGGTTCGCGAGGGGCGGACCGACACCATCCAGGCCGGCGCGGCGCTGAACAAGCCGCTGGGCCAGTGGCAGCTTTCGGCCACGGTGGACGGCAGCCATGCCAGCGCGTTGACTCAGAGCGACACCCGCTTTGCCACCGCCGGGCTGCGCGCCGCTGCTGCGGCGGGAACGCTGGCGATAACCGGCCCGCTGCCGACAGTGGGCGCCTCGCCGCGCGACGTGGCACGCAGCACGACCAATTCGGTGGCGAGTCTGGTGACCGTGAACGGTCGGCCGCTGCGCCTGCCCGGCGGTGAGACGACGCTGACGCTGAAGGCCGGGTTCGCCTGGACCGGGCTGGACAGTAGCGACACGCTGTCGCAGGCCAAGACCACGCAATTGCGGCGCGGCGATGCCTCGGTGGGAGCCAATCTGGGCGTGCCGATCACCAGCCGGCGCGAGGGTTTCGGCGCCGGGGTAGGCGATCTGGCGCTGAATCTCAGCGTGGGGCTGGACCGGCTGTCGGACTTCGGCACGCTGACCGACTGGAGCGCCGGGTTGAGCTGGGGCGTGACCGACAAGCTGCAATTGCAGGCCAGCTACATCGTCAACCAGGCGGCGCCCAGCCTGGGGCAACTGGGCAACCCGGTGGTGGTGACCGCGAACGTGCCGGTCTATGACTTCGTGACCGGGCGGACGGTGCTGGTGACGATGACCACCGGTGGCAACCCGAACCTGCAGCGCCAGCAGCAGCGCGACATCAAGCTGGGCGCGAACTGGACGCTGCCATTCCTGAAAAATTCCAATCTTCTGGTCGAATATTTTCACAACCATTCGCAGAATGTCAGCGCCACGTTTCCGCTGCTGACCCCGGCGATCGAGCTGGCCTATCCGGGGCGGGTAACGCGCGTCAACGGCGTGATAACGGCGGTGGATGCCCGGCCGGTGACGGTGGCGGACCAGCTCGAATCGCGGCTGCGCTGGGGCATGAACCTGGGTGGTAACCTGGGCAAGCCGGTGGTGGGCGGTGGCCGGGGCGGCCTGATGGGCGGCGGCATGGGTGGTCCTCCGCCCGGTGGCGGGCGCGGGTTCGGGGGTGGTCCGGGCGGTGCCGGTCCGGGCGGTGGTCCGGGCTTCGGCGGCCGGGGCGGCGGTGATCGTGGCCCGCGCTATGAAGGCCGGTGGAACCTGGCGATTTATCACACCATCCAGTTTGCCGATCACGGCCATCTGGCGCCCGGCTCGGCCGAGCTGGACCTGCTGAACGGCGATGCGCTGGCCGCCAGCGGCGGGGTGGCGCGCCACGCCATCGAGGTGGAAGGCGGCGGGTTCTACAAGGGCTTCGGCCTGCGGTTGAACGCCAACTGGGCTTCGCCGACGACGATCCACGCCAGCGGGGCGCCGGCGGCGGGCAACCTGCGCTTCGGCAGCGTCACCAAGCTGAACCTGCGGCTGTTTGCCGATCTGGGCCAGCAGAAGCGGCTGACCGACGCCTCGTCGTTCTTCAAGGGCGCGCGTGTGTCGCTGATGGTCAACAACCTGCTCGATTCGCACCAGAAGGTGACTGACGGTAACGGCCAGGTGCCGATTTCGTACCAGCCCGATGCCATCGATCCGCTGGGCCGGGTGATCGGGCTGGAACTGCGCAAGATGTTCTGACGGTTGACCCGTCCGGCTCCCCCGGCCACTGTCGGCCGGGGGAGGACGTCATGCGCAAGGAATCAGGGCTGCGGCTGACGCTGGGCGTGCTGCTGCTGGTCTACATCTTCAATTTTCTGGACCGGCAGGTGGCGACGATCCTGGCCGAGCCGATCGCCCGCGAACTGCACCTGACAGATACCGACATCGGCCTGATGACCGGGCTGTCGTTCGCGCTGCTCTACACCGCGCTGGGGCTGCCGATCGCCAAGTTCGCCGATCGGCCGGGAACCAGCCGGGTCAGGCTGATCGCGGTCGCGGTCGCGCTGTGGTCGGTGATGACCGCGGTGTGCGGGCTGGCGCGCAGCTTTCCGCAACTGCTGGCGGCGCGCGTCGGCGTCGGCATCGGTGAGGCGGGCTGCACCCCGCCCGCGCATTCGCTGATTTCGGACAAGGCCACGCCCGAGGCGCGCAGCCGGGCTTTCGCGATCTACCAGTTGGGGCCGCCGCTGGGCGGGCTGATCGGCATGGTGATGGGGGGGCTGCTGGCCGACCGGATGGGTTGGCGGACGGCGTTCTTCGTGGTCGGCATTCCCGGGCTGCTGCTGGCGCTGCTGGTGCTGCTGGTGGTGACCGACCCGCGCGACACGCGCGACGGTGCTGGCACGGCGCCGCCGCCGGCGATGTCGGCGCGCGCGGCATTCGGCGCGATCTGGCAATCGCGGGCGATGCGGCTGATGCTGCTGTGCGCGGCGTTCAGTTCTTCAGCCGGGTATGGCGTGATGATCTGGGGGACGATCTTCTTCCAGCGCAGCCACCACCTTACCGCCGGGCAGACCGGGGTGTGGTTTGGCCTCGTCAACGGCATCGGCAGCGGGCTGGGCGTGTGGCTGGGCGGGCACCTGGGCGACTGGCAGCGGCGGAAGCACGGCAAGCGGGCGCTGCTGCACTGGGTGTCGATCGCGCTGATGGCATCGTCGCCGCTGCTGCTGGGCGGGCTGCTGGCCAATGACTGGCGCGTGGCGATGGCGCTGTTCCTGCCGTCGATCCTGCTGGCATGGCTGTATGTGGCGCCGTACTACAGTGCGGCGCAGGGGCTGGTGCCGCCGGGCGCGCGCGCGACGGCCAGCGCGACGGTGCTGTTCGTGCAGAACCTGATCGGGCTGGGCCTTGGCCCGCTGGTGCTGGGCATGGCATCGGACTGGCTGAAGCCGACGCTGGGTGCCGAAAGCGTGCGTTATGTGCTGTTCATCGGCAGCAGCTTCGGCGTGATCGGCGGGCTACTGCTGTTGCGGGCCTCGCGCCATCTGCCCCGGGAGCTTGACCGGGCCTAGTTCAACAGTCCGGCATCGCCATACAGCACCGACGTCATCGACAGCGCCCCGTCCAGCGTGTCGTTGAAGATCGCCACCTCGTCACCGGGCAGGCGCGCGCCGACCGCGTAGAGCAGCGGCAGGTAGTGTTCGCCGCTGTTCACGGCGTTCATCGCGGCGTGGTCGCCGGTGGGGAAGCGGGTCAGCGCGGCGTCGTTGCCGGCCAGCAGCGCGGCGTTGGTGCGGGCGCGGAAGTCCAGCGCCCAATCGGGCCGGGTGCCCTGCGATTGGCGCCACAGCGCGAGGTTGTGGATCACGTTGCCGCTGGCGACGATCAGCACGCCTTCGTCGCGCAGCGGCGCCAGCGCGCGGGCGGTGGCGAGGTGCTGTTCGGGCGACAGCGACCGGTCGAGGCTCATGGCGACGGTGGGGATTTCCGCATGACCCAGCAGCGGCAGCAGCACGCCATAGACGCCGTGATCGAAACCCCACTGGTCATCGCGGCGAATGCGGTCCTCACCCAGCAGCGCGGCAATCCGGTCCACCAGTCCATCGTCGCCGGGGGCCGGGTAAGTGATGCGGTAAAGCTCGTCGGGGAAGCCGCGAAAATCATGAATGGTTTTTGGATGGGCACCGGTGGTCAGGTGAGTCCTACCCATGCTTTCGTAATGCGCGCTGATGCACAAGATGGCGCGCGGGCGGGGCAGGCGCTGGCCGAGCGCGGCTCCCAGTGCCTTCATCGCCCGCAGTTCGGGGTTGTCGGTGATGATGGTCATCGGCGAACCGTGGCCGAGGAACAGGGCAGGGAGGCGCTGGGTCATGATGCCTTAAGTGGGGATGGCAAACGGTTTCGCCAACCGCTGTTTCAGCCGCCCTAGTTTTTCTTGCGCGTCAGTTCCTTCATCGCCTTTTCCAGCCCTTCCAGTGTCAGCGGGAACATGTTGCCGTTCATCAGGCCCTTGATCATGCCGGTGCTGACCGAATACTGCCACTGGCTCTCGGGCGTGGGGTTCAGCCACACCGTCGCCGGATAGGTCGTCGCCACGCGGCGCAGCCATTCGGCGCCGGCTTCGGGGTTGTGATGCTCGACCGAGCCGCCGGCGTGGCTGACCTCGTAAGGGCTCATCGCCGCGTCGCCGACGAAGATCGCCTTGTAGTCGTGGCCGTACTTGTGGAGGATGTCCCAGGTGGGCGTGCGCTCGGTGCGGCGGCGGGCGTTGTTCTTCCACACGCCTTCGTACAGGCAGTTGTGGAAGTAGAAGAACTCCAGGTTCTTGAACTCCGCCGTGGCGGCGCTGAACAGCTCCTCGACCAGCTTGATGAACGGGTCCATCGATCCGCCGACGTCGAGGAACAGCAGCACTTTCACCGCATTGTGGCGCTCGGGCCGCATCCGGATATCCAGCCAGCCCTGCCGCGCGGTGCCGTTGATGGTGCCTTCAAGGTCCAGTTCCTCGGCCGAACCTTCGCGGGCGAAGCGGCGCAGGCGGCGCAGCGCCACCTTGATGTTGCGGGTGCCCAGTTCCTTCTGGTTGTCGAGGTTCTTGAACTCGCGCTGTTCCCACACCTTGATGGCGCGGCCGTGGGTGGATTTGCCGCCGATGCGGATGCCTTCGGGGTTGAAGCCGGAATTGCCGAACGGACTGGTGCCGTTGGCGCCGATCCACTTGTTGCCGCCGTTATGGCGTTCCTTCTGCTCCTCCAGACGCTGCTTCAGCGTCTCCATGATCTCGTCCCAACTGCCCAATGCCTTGATCTTCTCCATCTCCTCGGGCGAGAAGAAGCGTTCGGCAACGGCGCGGAGCCAGTCTTCAGGGATTTCGACCGGCTGCTGGCCATAGTCGGTGATAATGCCCTTGAAGACCTTGGCGAACACCTGGTCGAACCGGTCGAGCAGGCCCTCGTCCTTCACGAAGGTGGCGCGGGCGAGGTAATAGAACGCCTCCGGCGTCTGCTCGATCACGTCCTTGTCCAGCGCCTCCAGCAGCACCAGATGCTCCTTGAGGCTGGCCTTGATGCCGGCGGCGCGCAGTTCGTCGAGGAAGTTGAAGAACATCAGGGCGCCTTCGGGAAATGCGGCAGGGCAGGGTCAAGCACGGCCCACTTCGGCGCGCTATCAGTCCAGATGATCGCCTGCGGGGGCGTGGCTTCGGGGTTGTCCAACGTACCGACGCGGATGCGGGTGGGGGTGTCGTTCACCTTGGGGCGGCTGAAAATCTGCGAGCCACACTTCGGGCAGAAGCCGCGTTCGACGACGTTGCCGCTGTCGGCCACCTTGTCGAACGTGGCGATCTCGCCCTCGTAGGTGATCGCCTCGGGCGGGAACAGCGCGTTGACTGTGGCCGAGCCGCTGGCGAGCTTCTGGCAATCGCGGCACCAGCACATGCGCGCGCCGACGGGTTCGGCGGTGATGGTGTAGCGGACCTGGCCGCAGAAGCAGGAGCCGGTGTGAGTCATCGCGTGTCTCCCCGAGGTTTGGGTTGAAACCTAAGAAAAGGAAGGCCCTTCGACAAGCTCAGGGCGGACGGTATCGAGGCGACCCTCAGCTCTGGCGCCGCGCCATGAATGCCAGGCGTTCGAACAGCATGATGTCCTGTTCGTTCTTCAGCAGCGCGCCGTGGAGCGGGGGGATCGCCTTGGTGGGGTCGCGGTTCTGCAGGACGTCGAGCGGCATGTCCTCGTTCAGCAGCAGCTTCAGCCAGTCGAGAAGTTCGCTGGTCGAGGGCTTCTTCTTCAGGCCGGGCACGTCGCGGACTTCGTAGAAGATGTCCATCGCCTTCGCCACCAGCGTCTTCTGGATGCCGGGGAAGTGGACGTCGATGATCGCCTGCATCGTCTCGCGGTCGGGGAACTTGATGTAGTGGAAGAAACAGCGGCGCAGGAACGCGTCGGGCAGTTCCTTCTCGTTGTTGCTGGTGATGACGACGATCGGGCGTTCCTTCGCGGCGATGCGCTCGCCCGTCTCGTAGACGTCGAAGCTCATGCGATCGAGCTCCTGCAGCAGGTCGTTCGGGAACTCGATGTCGGCCTTGTCGATCTCGTCGATCAGCAGCACCGGCAGTTCGGGGGCGGTGAACGCTTCCCACAGCTTGCCCTTGCGGATGTAGTTGCTGATCTCGTGCACGCGCGGATCGCCCAACTGGCCGTCACGCAGGCGCGCCACCGCGTCGTATTCGTAAAGGCCCTGCTGCGCCTTGGTGGTGGACTTGACGTTCCACTCGATCAGCGGGGTGCCCACGGCCTTGGCGATCTCGTGCGCCAGCACGGTCTTGCCGGTGCCCGGCTCGCCCTTGACCAGCAGCGGGCGGCGCAGCAGCACGGCGGCGTTGACGGCAACCTTCAGATCATCGGTTGCGACGTAGTTGCTGGTCCCATCAAAACGCATCGGCGGCCATCCTGTCCGTGGAGAATTTCTCCGCCGGATAGGTGGCCGCCCGAGCGATGGCAAGCATCAGCGCATCGCTTGGCCGATGCGGCGTCGTGCCGTCAGCGCACCGCGCCGCGACGGACCAGGTTGACGATCGCCAGAAGGATGACGGCGCCAAGCAGCGAGGTGATGAAGCTGGAAACCGTCAGCGGCGAATTGTTGATGGTGCCGCCGGCGAACAGGAACCCGCCGATCGCCGCACCGACGATGCCGACGACGATGTTGGTGATGACGCCGTTGTTGTCACGCATGATCATGCCGGCAAGCCAGCCGACCACGGCGCCGATGATAAGCCAGAGGATGATGCCCATTTTCGCTCTCCAAACTGCCCGCCCGCCCCAGTAACCATCCGATGAACCATGTAGTTCCCGGGACGGGCGGAGACCGCGATCAGGCCGCGGTCTTGCGGCTGCCGCGCCGGGCCAGCCGCCAGCCGATCAGCGCGGGTGCGCCCAGCAGCAGCAGCCAGGGGCCGATCGCCAGCGCAAGCTGGGTCAGGAACAGCGTGGCGGCGGATGCGGCTGCCCACGAACCGGCGGTGGCACGGCCCATCGCGGTGTGGCCGGTGACGGCGGCTTCGGGCGTGTAGGTAAAGCGCAGCGGCGTCCACCCGATCGCCTCGCCGCGCGCCAGCCGGGCCTGTTCGGCTTCGAGCTTGGCGGCAAGGCGCGACTGGTTGTCCGCTTGCGCGGTGCGTTCCTTGCCGCGTGCGGCGGTGACGGCCTGCTCGCCGGCGGCAAGCTGGCCGCGCAGTTGGTTGGCATGGGTGGGATCGGTCGTGGTGTCCTTGAGCTGGTCGCCGGAGACGCTGGAGGACTGGAGCGTGCCTTGCGCATCCTGCACCGCGCGGGTGGCTTCGCTGCTGAAGGCATAGGCCAGCCCGCGCGTGACCTTCAGTTCCAGTGCTGCATCGATGTTGCCCGAGGGCGACTTGTCGTAGCGGGCGGTGGTGATCACGCAGCGGGCGCGACCCAGCTTCTCGCACGCGGCGATGTGCTGCTGCTGCACCGGGCCGATCGCGGCTTCGGGCAGGGTGAAGGCATAGGCATAAGTGAACGCAACATCGGGCGCGGCGGACGGATCGAAACCGGGGACGGCATCGGCGCTTGCCTGACCGGCGCGGTGCATGGCGGCGCCGGCTTCGAGGCGGGCGGCTTCGGTATCGGCGGCGGAACTGGCGGTGGTTTCGGGGGCGGCATCTTCCGCCTTCTTGCTGCACCCGGACAGGGCGGCAAGGCTCAGCACGAGGGCAAGCGCAGGGGTGGAAACAGGGCGCATCATCGAGTCTCCCAAGGCGCGACAGCACAGTGCGTCGCGTCTTGTCTACTGTTGTAGTGGAGATTAACCGGCGATGAAGCGTTCTTTGTGTGCGATGAGCCGTTGGTGAATCACCGCGTCTTTGCCAGCAGCCACTCCGGCAACAGCAGCGCCACCACAACCAGGCTCCACAGCACATCGGCCAGCAACTGGTCGTTCCAGTGGAAGCCGGCGAACCCGTCGGGAATGCGGCTGGCCACGAAGATCAGGCAGAAGCAATAGCTGCGCATCATCCACAGCCGGTGCTGCGCAAGGTTGCGGCGGCGCATGTGCCACCAGCCGATCCACGCGGTCAGCGCCCACAGCCCGGCCTGGAAATGCTGCTGGACGAAGATCGAGGTCGGCTCGATGATGCGGCCGGACAGCAGGCCGAAAGTGGCCCCCAGCGTCACCGCGCCGAGGTAGACGCGGCCGGTCCAGCGGTGGACGCCGGGCTTTTGGCGCAGCCGGGTCGAGAACTGGGCGGTGCCGGCCAGCAGCGCGGTGGCGCCGAACGCGCCATGAACCAGCAGCAGGCCACCGGTGCGCGCGATCTTGGCCCATTCCGGATCGGCGGGAATGAAGAAGAAGCGCTCGTCCGCCCAGAGCACCCAGAGCATGGCCAGCGCGACCAGCACGAAAGCGGTGTATTTCCGGCCGCGTTCAGCCGGGGCGGAGGTTGCCATTGCTGCTACTCCCCTGTCGTTTTCTGAAGGGATGCTATCGCAGAATCCGCACAGCGGCAATCATCGGTTGCGTGGCGCGGGCAGGGAGTCGGTGGGGCAGGCTTTGCGCGCGATTTCATGGGCATCGGCGCCATCGGGGCGGATGTACCATGCCTCGCGCCGGGTGCCGCCGATCGTCTGCGCGCAACGCACGCGCCGTCCACCGGGCGCCCCGTCCTGCAGGACGTGGGCAAGGTCGTCCGCCACTTCGGTGCTGTCGAGGAAATCGGTGTGCCGGGTGCGGTTGGCCATCGTGGTGCCCAGCAGTGGCTTGACGAAGCCGGTATCGACCACGGCCAGCCGGTCGCGCGGCGGATTGAGGTGGCAGCCGTTCTGCCATGCCGATTGCGCGCGCGCGAATTCCGCGTCACCCCGGCAGCGGGTGGTGCCGAGCCGGGCATAGCCATAGGCATGATCGGCCGCCCGGATCGCGGCATCGCTGGCCGAGGTATAGACCACCATGCCGCGCTTCAGCCCCTGGCCGGGGGACAGCGCGCGGTCGATCGCGCCTTGCGGGCCGATCGCCTGACCGCGATCGAAATCGGGCGATGCCAGGACGATGCCCTGAAAGGCGGCGGCGGTGCGCGCGTCGGCATCCGCTTCGGCGTGAAATTCCCGGCGTTGCTGCACGGTCAGGTCGGGGCGCCGGTCGATCGCCGCCAGCCAGCGCTCGTTCGCCGCCAGCGGGCGATCGATCCGCGCCAGAGCGTTCAGCGCCACCTGCGAGCCCATGCTGTGGGCAACGATGGTGATGCGGTCCGACAGGCCGCCCAGCAGGCGTAGCAGTGCCTCGACATCGTCGAGCGACCACGCGGCGTTGCCCAGGTCCTGCGCATAGGCTTGCGCCTTGCTGCCCGAAGTCCAGTCGATGGCGACGACCGGCGCGCCGCCGGCAATTTCGGACAGGCGATGGGCGCGGGTGATGACGTCGTCGAAGCTGTTGTTGAAGCCGTGGATATAGACGACCAGCCGGGTCTTGCGGTCAGCCGGTGTGGCAGCG
>JAGWVC010000110.1 GCA_018971065.1 Sphingomonadales bacterium
CCTGCCATCGGCAACGAAGCCGCCGCCGACGCCGGTGCCGATGGTCAGATACAGCAGCGAGCCGACGCCCTTGCCCGCACCCCAGCGCGCTTCCGCCAGCGCGGCGCCGTTGACGTCGGTGTCGATCACCACCGGTCGGTCGAACGCTTCGGCAAACGGCGCGATCAGGTTGGCCCCGGTCCAGTGCGGCTTGGGCGTGGAACGGACGCAGCCATAGCCCGGTGAAGCGCGATCGAGATCGAGCGGCCCGAACGAGGCGATGCCGAATGACCGGAAAGACACGGCCTGCGCCCGGAACCAGTCGATGGCCGCCCCCAGCGTTTCGGCCGGCGTGGTGGTCGGCACGCGCTCGCGCGCGGTGATCCGGCCTTCGCCATCGGCCAGCCCCAGCACGAACTTGGTGCCGCCGGCTTCGATCAGTCCGTACGTGTCAGCCATCGTCAGCTCCCGGTTGCAATGCCGGCTTTATCGCCGTCCAGCGCCACGGTGAACACCGGCGCCGGAACGCCACCGAACTGCGCCCGGCGCCAGGCGGCATCGCCATGATCGTTGCCGCGCAGCGACGCCGGGTAATCGACGAAGCCGTGAACGGTCAGTTCCGCCGTCACCCACCAGCTATAGGTCTGGAATGGCGCGTCGGCGGGGTTTCCGGCCACCAGCCCGCTGCCGTTGAGCGGCCGCCACGGCCCGGCGATGTCGTCGGCAACCATGCCGTAAAGCCCGTTCGGGCCGTTCGGGCCATCGGGCGCGAACACCTTGCGCTGGGTTGACCAGAACAGGTAGTACCGCCCGGCGTGATGGACGATGTGCGGGCGTTCCTGCTCGTTGTTGAGACCATCGGCGCACAGCAGCGGCGGCAGCACGTCCCAGCCATTCGCGTCGGCGCGCAGCAGGCCGATGCAGCCGTTCCAGGCGCTGCGCGAATCGCGCATGGACCCGGTGAACAGCAGGTATTCGGCGCCATCGGCAGGGTCGCGGAAAAACGCCGGGTCGCGGAAGCCCTTGATGAAGCCCGGCACGCCCTCGGCCTGAGTCACCAGGATGTAGTGGGGGATCGGTCCGCCGGCGATTTCGCGCGCGGGCGTCCAGCGGTCGATCGTGAACGCATCCGGGCCGCCCGTCAGCATGCCGGTGGTTTCGAACATGCGTTGCGCGAATGTGCTGGCCGCCTCGCCGGTGTAGCCGGCGGCGGTCCAGTACAGCGTGACCGCGCGGGTTGCGGCATCGAACCGGGCCGATCCGGCCCATTCGCGGCTGCCCGGGTTCAGGCCGTCGGGCAGGGCGTTGCCATGATCGCGCCAGACGCCGTCGAGCTCCCCCATCAGCCTGATCCGGGCGATCGCGTGGCGCGCTTCGGGATCGTCCAGAGCCGGGGCGGACAGCACGAACCACAGCGTCCAGCCATCGAACCGCGCGGTGGTGCCGTCGGCGTTCTGGAGCGGCCAGAGGTCCCACAGGTCAAGCCCTGGGATCAGCGTGGCCAGCGCGGCGGGATCGACCGCCGGAATGACGTGGCATGGCTCGATCCGGAGGGTTGCGACCTGTTCGGGAGTCCAGTCGGTGGGGGTAAATTCGGTCATCGGAAAAGAAATCCTGGGGGCATTGCGGGTGGCCATGCGATGGGGGACCTGCTTGGGAAGGGGTGGAGATGAAATCAGCGGGCGACCAGGCCGGTTCCGGCACAGGCGTATTCGCGCAGCACCAGCGGGGGATCGCCATCGGGGCGACGATAGGTCAGGCCGGACAGCACGGCATCGACACGGTCGCGCCGGCACAGCGCCACCACGGCGCCGCCGAACCCGCCGCCGGTCATCCGGGCGCCGCCCTCCTCGCCGATCAGTGCCTGCAATTCGGCAACCAGCGCATCGACCGGCGGCACGGTGATTTGGAAATCATCGCGCATCGAGGCGTGAGACGCGGCCATCAACGCGCCCAATGCGCGGAAATCGCCGGTTGCCAGCGCCTCGGCAGCGGCTAGCACGCGGGCGTTCTCGGAAACGACATGGCGTGCGCGGGCAAGCACCACGGGATCGAGCGACGCGCGCGCCAGCATCGGCATGTCGGCATCGCGCAGCGCCGGCACGCCCAGCGCGGCGGCAGCGGCTTCGCATTGTGCGCGGCGCTCGTTGTAGGCGCCTTCGACCAGCCCGCGCGTCACGCCGGAATGAACGATCAGCACCGCCATGTCGTCGGGCAGTGCAATCGGGGTCGTGTCCAGCGAGCGGCAGTCGATCAACAGGGCATGGCCGGCAACGCCGCAGGCGGAGGCAAGCTGGTCCATGATCCCGCAGCGGGTGCCGACGTGATCGCACTCGGCGGCTTGCGCGGCGCGGGCGATCTCGGCGGGGGCGATGGCCAGCCCGGCCAGCGCGGTGAAGACCGTTCCCACCGCCACCGCCAGCGACGCCGATGAGGACAGCCCCGAACCGCGCGGAATGGTGCCGGCGATGGCAAGGTCGGCGCCGCACAGGTTGGCCCCGCGTGCCGCCAGCGCGCAAGTCATGCCGCGCACATAATCGACCCACGGCTGATCCGCGCTGGCGGTGAACGGCGCGGTCAGCGGAAATTGCGCCACCGCCGCATCGAGGTCACAGGCCAGCACCCGCAGCACGCCGTCCTCGCGCCGCCGCGCGGCAACTCGCGTCTCGACGCCGATCGCGGCGGGCAGCACGAAGCCGTCGTTGTAGTCGGTATGCTCGCCGATCAGGTTCACCCGCCCGGGTGCCCGCGCGACGATGTCGGGATCGTGCCCGAACGCGGCGGCAAATGCCTGTTCCAGCGCGCTCATGACCGGCTCCGGTAGTGCGGGCCGCCGCAGGCGCGCAGGCGCTCGGCCGCCTGTTCGGCGGTTAGGTCGCGCTGGGCCTCGGCCAGAATTTCGAACCCGGCCATGAACTTGCGCACCGAGGCCGAACGCAGCAGCGGCGGGTGGAAGTGGGCGTGCAGCCGCCAGTGCGCGGTGTCCGCCTGGCCGAACGGCGCGCCGTGCCAGCCCATCGAATAGGGGAACGGGCACTGGAACAGGTTGTCATAGCGCGTGGTCAGGTCCGCCAGAATCGCCGCGAGATCGGTGCGCGCCGCATCGTCGAGGTCAGGCAGGCGCGCCACGTCGAAACGGGGCAGCAGCAGCGTCTCGAACGGCCAGACCGCCCAATACGGCACGATCGCCAGCCAGTGCGCCGTGCTGCACACCGCGCGCGGGCCGCCGGCTTCGGCATCGGCCAGTTCGGCCAGCATTGGCCAGGCGTGCGCGGCCAGCCAGGCCGCCTGGGTGCGATCCTCGGTGGCGATCAACTGCGGCAGGTAGCCGGTTGCCCAGATCTGCCCGTGGGGGTGCGGGTTCGAGCAACCCATCATCGCGCCCTTGTTCTCGAACACCTGCACATGCGGATAGCGGGCGCCCAGCTCGGCGCTTTGCGCGCACCAGCAGTCGATCACAGAGCGCAGTTCGGCGGGGGTCAGTTCGGGCAGGGTGCGGCCATGATCGGGCGAAAAGCAGATCACCCGCGCCTCGCCCTCCGCCTGTTCGGCGCGGAACAGGCCGGCGCCCACCGGCGGGGCCGGGGTCTCGGGCGCCAGCGCCGCGAAGTCGTTGGCGAACACGTACGTGCCGGTATAGTCGGGGTTGCGTTCGCCATTGACGCGCAGGTTGCCGGGGCAAAGGTAGCAGTCCGGGTCGTGCGCGGGCGGGCGTGACAGGTCGGGCGCCTGTTCCTGCCCCTGCCACGGCCGCCGGGCGCGGTGCGGTGAAACCAGCAGCCAGCAATCGGACAGCGGGTCGTAACGGCGGTGCGGGTGTTCAACCGGGTCGAAGGTCATGCCGCCTGTACCTCGCACACCAGCACCGCCTCGCCCTTCAGCGGCGGCACCGCGAAGCCCACCCGGCGCAACCAGGCGCCGTCCATCGTGGCCAGCTCACGCCCGTCGCCGGTAATGCGATAGCGCGTGCCCGGTTCCGCCATCGGCAGGCGCAGGTGCGGCTGGTGGCGCAGGGTGGTCGGCTCGGTCCGGGTGACCAGCAGCACCAGATCACGCGGGCTGCCGTGGGCCTGCCAGACCAGGCCGTCGGGCGCCTCGCCCTGCCACACCCGGCCGCCGTGCAGGCGATCGCGCAGCGCCTTGTAGCGGGCGATTCCGGCGGCCAGTCCGGCGCGGTCGGTCGCGGGCAGGCCGCGCACGTCGAGTTCGACGCCGAAGTGGCCGGGCAGCGCCACGCCGCAGCGGAAGTCCATCGCCTGGCCGCGCCCGGTCGAATGCGCGGGGCTGGCGCCGACGTGGCTGCCCATCACTTCAGGCGGCATGAACTGGAGGAAGCCGCGCTGCATCCGCACGCGCGAGACCGCGTCGATGCAATCGCTGGTCCAGAAGCGGTGGGTGCGGGCGATGATGCCGGCATCGATCCGCCCGCCGCCACCGGCGCAGGCCTCGATCTCGACAGCCGGGAAGACGGCGCGGATGCGATCGAACAGCGCATAGCCGGCCAGCACCTGCCGGCGGTAGCTGGCACGGTTGCCGGCATGGACGAGGTCGCGGTTGTGATCCCACTTGAGATAGCCGATCGGCAGGCTTTCCAGCAGGCCGGCAATCGCCGCGAACAGGTATTCGCCGACTTCGGGCTTCGCCATGTCGAGCACGAGCTGGTTGCGCGCCTCCAGCAGCGGCCGCCCATCGACGTGGAGCGCCCAATCGGGATGGGCGCGGTAGAGGTCACTGTCTCGGTTGACCATTTCCGGTTCGACCCACAGGCCGAATTCCATGCCCAGCCCGGTGACGTGCGCTGCCAGCGGTGCCAGCCCTTGCGGGTACTTGCGCGGATCGACCTGCCAGTCGCCCAGCGAACTGGTGTCGTCGTCGCGGCCCTTGAACCAGCCGTCGTCCAGCACGAACCGTTCGATGCCGACTGCGGCGGCCGCATCCGCCAGCTCGCGCAGCGCGGTTTCGTCGTGCGCGAAGTAGAACCCTTCCCAGGTGTTGAGGTGGACCGGGCGTGACGTCATGGCGCCGCCGGGCCAGGTCATCCGGCTCCGTATCGCGCGGTGGAACGCATGGGCGACGCCGTTCGCCCCTTCCGCCGAGACTGTCGCCAGCAGCTCGGGAGTGTGCAGCGTGGCGCCCGGGGGCAGGCGTACTTCGCCCGGGGCCAACCATTCGCCAAGCTGCCACTGGCGGCGGCCATCGTCGAGCCATTCGATCGACTGGACATGGTTGCCTGACCAGGCCAGTTGCGCGCCAAAGGCGGTGCCGTCGGCGCAGGTGACGACGGCACCGGGAAAGCAATCGTGCGAGGTCAGCCCGCGCCGGTTCTCGCGCCGCCACAGGCTGCGGGTCAGCGGGTCGGCCACCGGCACGAATTCGGCATTGTGGCGGCCGCCGAACGAATGAACCGCCGCCGCGTCCTCGGGCAAGGGCAGGCAACCGGCGACCAGCCACTGCACGTCGAGCGTGTCCGGGCCGAGGTTGGTCAGTTCGGTGGCCAGCGTCAGCGTGTCGCTGGCGGGGTCGAGCCGGGCGGTGACCACCACCCGCAGTTGTGCCACCGCGTCGCCCAGCACGAACCGCACGGTGGCCGCGTCCGGTTGTTCGACGCTGCATTCGCCGGGCTGGAACGCCCAGTCGGCGCCGTTGCGATGGGCCAGCAGCCCGCTCTGGCCGAACCAGCCCATGCCGAAGCCGGGAACGATCGCCAGCGGCTGGTCGAAATGGAGCGAGAAGCTGGGTTCCGGGCGTTCGCTGCGCAGGCCGGCTTCGGGCAGCGCGCCATCCGGCAGGCGCGGTCCCCAGTAGCGCCACAGCGGCGCTTCCGCCGGGGGCAGTTCCCAGACCGCGCTGCAGGCCGGGCTGTGCAGGGCGATGAATTCAGGCATGGACGGGCAGATCCTGCTCGACGCGGTTTCGCACCGGGCCGCGCACGCGCAGCATCGTCAGCGCTGCGGCCAGCAGCAGGCAGCCGGCGAAGCTGATGGCGTTGCGGGCATCGCCGGCCAGCAGATGGTTGTAGATCCACCCGAAGGTCAGGCCGTTCAGCAGCATCGGGATCACGATCATCATGTTGAAGATGCCCATGTAGACGCCGGTGCGCTCTGCCGGGATCGAACCCGCCAGGATCACGTAGGGATTGCCCATGATGCTGGCCCAGCCGAAGCCCAGCGTGACCGCGACGGCCAGCAGCGCGGCATGGCGGCCCAGTTCCGGCATCGCCAGCAGCAGGAACAGGCGCGGCGCTTCCGCCGAACCGCCGCTGACCTGCGCCAGCGCCAGCAGCCCCAGCCCGGCGGCGGCCAGGCAGGCCAGATGGACCCGGGCGGCGCCCAGCGACTTGGCCAGCGGCACCATCGCGAAGGCGGCGCCGAACCCGATCAGGTTGTAGAACGCGCCCAGTTGCTGCGTCGTCAGCACGGCATCGCGGAACGCGGCGCTGGTCTTGTCGGCGGTATGGAAGATCGACCGGCTGATCGACAGCGAGCCGTAGGACCAGAATATCGAGAAGCCGTACCACTGGAACAGGCTCATCCACGCCATCTGCCGCATCGCCTGCGGCATGTCGCGGATGGCCAGGCCGATTTCGGCCAGCGTGGCCCCCAGCGAGCGCGGGGCGGCGGCAATCCGCGCCTGTTCGGCTTCGCTGAGCGGCAGTTCGGGGACGCGCCACACCGACCACAGGATCGTGGTCAGCGACAGCACCGCGCCGATCAGGAACGACACGTGGGTTATCGACGGGATATTGTGCGAATCCACCGCATTGCGGTCGAACCCGAACCAGTAGACCAGGATCGAAGGCGACAGGAACGCCAGGCATTGCGCCAGCCCGGTGAACGCGCTCTGGCTGAGGAAGCCGATCTCGTGCTGGCTGTCGTCGAGACGGTCGCTGACATAGGCGCGATAGGGTTCCATCGTCACGTTGTTGCCGGCATCCAGCAGCCACAGCAGGCTGGCCGCCATCAGGATGGTGGCCGAAAACGGCATCGCCAGCAGGCCCAGGCTGCACATCACCGCGCCGATCAGGAAATAGGGGGTGCGGCGGCCGAAGCGGGAATGGGTGCGGTCCGACAGCGCGCCGATCAGCGGCTGGATCAGCAGGCCGGTAACCGGCCCCGCCAACTGCAGCAGCGGCAGCTTCGCCTCGTCCGCGCCCAGCCACGAATAGATCGGCACCATGTTGCCCTGTTGGAGGCCGAAGCTGAACTGCAAGCCCAGAAAACCGAGGTTCATTTCGATCACCCGGCGCAAGCGCAGGATCGGCTTGCGCGTCGTGAGCGCGAACGGGGAACTGGACTGCGACATGGTTGCCATCGGTTCTCTCCATCGCGACTCTCGAACGGCGCGCTGGACGCACTCTCTAACCGATGAGTCGATTCGATTCAATCGAGTGAATTGCATCTTGCGGGGGCATCGACAAGCGGTTTTCCGTAAAGCGGCACGATTGATCCAGCGGCAATCGCGTCAGATTGGATGGGGTCCGCCTTGGTGCCCGGGCAGGGGATGAATAAAAACGCGGCCCGAAGCGTCACAAATGGCGTTCCGGATAAGTCCGGATTTCCTGCCGAGGCACGGGCTGATCGGGCGCGCAATCCATTTCAATCGTATGTTCATGGACGGATGGCGGCTTTGTCTGACATGTTCCGCGCATCCGGTAGGGAGTGGGACAATGGCGTGCAGGATTGTCGGGCATCGGATGTCGGCCCTGGTTCTCGGTATTCTGGCCGCATCGCATGCGCTGGCGGCAGATGCCGCGCCGCCCGCCGCAACCGGGCGATGGTCGCTGCCGTCGATCGGCAACGCCGCAACCCCGCCGATGGGCTGGAACAGTTGGAACGCGTTCGGCACCGACGTCGACGAGGGCAAGGTCATCGGGGCGGCGGAAGCGATCGTCCGGAGCGGGCTGGTAGCCCGGGGCTATCGATACGTGAACATCGACGACGGCTGGTGGCTGAAGCGTCGCGTGGCGGATGGCCGGATGATCGTGCGAACGTCGATCTTCCCCAGCGCGGCAACCGGTGGCCCGGACAGCACATCGTTCCGCCCCTTCACCGACCGTCTCCACGCGATAGGGCTGAAGGCGGGGATATACTCCGACATCGGCTACAATGCCTGTTCGCAGGCGTGGTCGCCCGATAATCCGAACCTGCCCGAAGGCACGATGGCGGAACGCGAAGTCGGCCTGCATGGACATGTCGGGCAGGATCTGGCGCTTTATTTCGGGGATTGGGGGTTCGACTACATCAAGGTCGATGCCTGCGGGCTCAGCGCGTTCGGCGCCACCGGCGGTGGCGGCAGGCAGGGCCGGTATCGGCGGTGGGCGCCGCTGATCGTCGATCACAAGATCAACCGCACCGACGTCGCCGCGGTTCGCGGGCTCTATGCCGAGGTGCGCGACGCGCTGCGGCAGGTGCGGCCTGCGGGCGATTTCGTGCTGTCGCTGTGCAACTGGGGTTCGGCCAACGTCCGCAGTTGGGGCAAGGATGTCGGCAGCCTGTGGCGAACCAGCAATGACATCGCGCCCGACTGGACGCACATGCTGCACAGTTTCGATTCGGTTTCCACCCGCGAGCTTTACGCCGGGCCGGGTCACTGGAACGATCCCGACATGCTGGAAGTCGGCAATGGCGATTTCGATGACCAGCACCTGTTGCAGGCGCGCGCCCACTTCAGCCTCTGGGCCATCGAGGCGTCGCCGTTGATGATCGGCCATGACCTGCGCAAGGCGTCGCAGGCGGTGATCGACGTGCTGGGCAACGCTGAAGTGATCGCGGTGAACCAGGACCGTGCCGGCAACCAGGGCGTGCTGGCGCACACCGGCGCGGACTACCAGATCATCGTCAAGACCCTGGCCACCCGGGGCGAGAAGGCGGTGGCCTTGTTCAACCGGACCGATGCGCCGGCCGAAATCGAGCTGAACGCCGCTCATTTGAAGATGGTGGCCGACCGCCCGATCGCCATGCGCGACTTGTGGGCGCATCAGGACCTTGGCAGTTTCACCGGCGCGCACCGGCTGAAACTGCTGCCGCATGAAGTGGTGATGCTGAAGGTGGTTGGCACGCCGCTGCTGGCGAAGGGCGCTTACCTGTCGGAGATGACCGGGCGGATCAACGTGGCCGAGGACGGCATTCCCGCGCTGGAAGCCGATCCCACGATCCATCGCATGGCGGACCCTTATGCGCCATCGACCAGCAGCACCGGATCGCGTCCGGTCTATGCCGGCTGGGGCGGCCCGCGCGCCGATTCCACGCCGTATGACGAGACTCTCGAAATCGCCGGCGTGGCTTATCGCAGCGGCATCGGCGCACTGGCCAATTCACGGTTGGAGATTCGCAATGACCGGCAGTTCGGACAGTTCAGCGCAGAGGTCGGCATCGATGATTCGACGCGAGGGAAACGGGCCGCCGTGCGCTTCGAGGTCTATGGCGACGGCCGGTTGCTTGCAAAGTCCCGTCCGGTGCGGTTCGGCCAGCCGGCAGTGCGAATTGCCGCCCGTGTCGGCTCGGTCAAGGTGGTGGAGATCATCGCCCGGCAACTGGGGCCGGCCGAAGGCAATGTCGTGGTCACCTGGGGCGACGCGGCGCTGCGGTGACGCCCGCGCGGCGCTTAAAAGGACCCTGTAAGTACGCCATAAAACCATCATGATTCATTATGTGACTTATAGGGCACTAATCGGCTTGTGTTGAGGGCAATATCCAGTTAGCCATACTCCATGAACCGCGCGCATCGTCCCGATGGACCGCGCAAGCGGTCGCCGCGAACCGGGAGAGGGATCATGCCGCACCGAGGCGGAATGAGTGACATCGAGTATCTTGTCGAACTTCACGCGATCTACCGCATGAAGGGGCGGCGCGATCACGCGGTGGACCAGAAGGACTGGGACACTTACGCGGAACTCCACACCGACGATTATGTCGCGATGTCGATCGGCGACGAGCCTATCGTCGGCGGCCGGGCCGCTGCGGATCGGCTGGCGGTGCAGATGGCGGGGGTCACCACCGTGCATCACTGCCACACCCCGGTGATCACCTTCCAGGACAGCGCCCACGCCACCGGCGTCTGGGCGATGGAAGACAACCTGTTCTGGAAGCGCGATGGCGAGAAGCAGTGGTGCCGCGGCTTCGGCTTCTATCACGAGACGTACGTGAAGGGCGCCGATGGCCAGTGGCGCTTTAGT
The DNA here is from genome assembly GCA_018971065.1 of Sphingomonadales bacterium. The sequence goes on from JAGWVC010000110.1 coordinate 10,154, forward strand.
TATCGCAGGCTGGAACGCACCCATGCCGAAACCTCGCCCGGCGCCGCTGCGATTTCGGCCGATTTTTCGGGCGAGAACAACCAGATCGCCGTCACGTGAATTACACGAAAATAGCGGGAAGAGGAGCTGAAGCCATGAGCCTGATGTCGGGAAAACGCGTCCTTGTGACGGGCGCCAGCGGGATTGTCGCCCTGCCGGTGGCGGTGGAACTGGCAAAGGACAACGAGGTGTTCGCGCTGGCCCGCTGGTCGGACCCGGTGCAGAAACGCAAGGTCGAGGAAGCCGGCGCGAAAGCGATCGCCTTCGACCTGGCCGAACCCGACCTGTCGCCACTGCCCAAGGAGGTGGACGTCGTCATCAACTATGCGGTGCTGCCGCCGAAGTTCAAGAACATGGCCTATGACGTCAATCTGGGCGCCACCGGCCGCCTGGCGCGCCGGTATCGCGAGGCGGAGGCGTTCATTCACGGCAGCACCGGCTCGCTCTACGAGTACCAGGGCGAGCGGGCGCTGCGCGAGGACGATCCCTATGGCTTGCACAGCGCCGGCGAGAACTATGCCGCCAGCAAGATCGGCGCCGAATACATGCTGCGCCATCTCAGCGAGGATTACGACCTGCCGGTGGTGATGATCCGCATCTTCTCGTTCTATGGCCCGCGTGGCGGCGGCGTCACCCAGCGGGTCGATCAGGTGCTGCGCGGCGAGCCGGTCAGCGTCTATCCGGGCGTGAAGAACTGGCACACGCCGCTGTACGAGGATGACTATGTCGAGAAGACCATTGCCGCCGCCAGGATCGCCAGAGTGGGGGCCGAGGTGATCAACGTCGGCGGATCGGAAACGGTGACCACGCAGGATTACTGCCGGATGGCGGGCGAAATGGTTGGCAAGGAGCCGATCTTCGTCGAGAATGGTACCTCCTGGCCGATCCGGGCCGACACCACCAAGATGGAAAAGCTGCTTGGCCCCAGCAAGGTTTCGGTGCGCGAAGGCGTGCGACGGATCATCGCTTCGGCCGGTGAGCGACTGCCCAATGCCCATCACGTGCTGGGCCAGCCCGAGGACTGATCGCAGCCCGCCGCAGCGTCGTGACGGGAGGAGAAAGCGCATGATCACGTTCGTCGTCCGGACGCGGGTGAAGCCCGAACATGCCGCCGCCTACGAGGCGCTGATGGCGCAGGTGCGGGCGATGACCCTGGCGAACGAGCCGGGTGTCGCCTGGTACGACTGGGCGAAGGGCGTCGATGAACCCGACACTTACGTGGTGATTGAGGTCTATCGCGACCCGGCGGCGCAGGCGGCGCACATGGCCACCGCGTGGGTGCGGGATTCGTTGCCCGTCGCCGCCGGGTTGATCGAGGGCCGGCCGGAGATCAGGCAATATGTCACCCCGGGAAGCGAGCCGGTGACCACGCGGATGTTCAAGGCAGGGTAGCCGTGATCGGCCATCCCCGGATGCCGGCAATGACGGGATCGCCGATCCGGCAGCACGACTGATACGCACTCTCACTTGTGCGAGTTGAGCGGTGCCGTGCATCGGCTAAATGTTTAATCGACCGATTAAGCGGGGCGACAGGTCGCTCCTGCGGGCGATGGCGGCCGCGTGCTTTGTACGGCGCTGGCACTGTTTCGTGAATTCCGCCTTATCCAAGGGAAGACCATGTCGATCCTCGTCAACAAGCATACCAAGGTCATCACCCAGGGCATGACCGGCAAGACCGGTGCGTTCCACACCCAGGCCGCGCTGGATTACGGCACCGCGATGGTGGCGGGGGTCACCCCGGGCAAGGGCGGCACCGAATCGCTGGGCCTGCCGCAGTATGACACCGTTGCCGAAGCCAAGGCTGCGACCGGCGCGACCGCAAGCTGCATCTACGTGCCGCCGCCGGGTGCGGCCGACGCGATCCTGGAAGCGATCGACGCGCAGATGGAACTGATCGTCTGCATCACCGAGGGCATTCCGGTGCTCGACATGGTGCGGGTGAAGCGCGCGCTGAACGGCAGCAAGAGCCGGCTGATCGGGCCGAACTGCCCGGGCGTGCTGACCCCGAACGAATGCAAGATCGGCATCATGCCCGCCAACATCTTCCAGGCCGGCTCGGTGGGCGTGGTCTCGCGCTCGGGCACGCTGACCTATGAAGCGGTGTTCCAGACCACCAACGTCGGGCTGGGCCAAACGACGGCGGTCGGCATCGGCGGCGATCCGGTGAACGGCACCAACTTCATCGACGTGCTGGAGATGTTCCTGGCCGACGACGCCACCCAATCGATCATCATGATCGGCGAGATCGGCGGTTCGGCCGAAGAAGAAGCCGCGCAGTTCATCGCCGACGAGGCCAAGCGTGGCCGCGCCAAGCCGATGGTGGGCTTCATCGCCGGCCGCACCGCGCCTCCGGGCCGTCGCATGGGCCATGCCGGCGCGATCGTCAGTGGCGGCCAGGGCGGCGCCGAGGACAAGATCGCGGCGATGGAAGCCGCCGGCATCCGCGTTTCGGCCAGCCCCAGCCTGCTGGGCGAAACCCTGGTCGAACTGCTGAAGTA
>JAGWVC010000181.1 GCA_018971065.1 Sphingomonadales bacterium
TTGGCCTCGCTTTTCGCCATGGCGGATGCGTCCTTCTTTGATTTGCCCCGGCCGGATAGGGGTTTGAGATGACCATTTCGCTATGGCAAAGGCCAGTGGAATAACCAAGTCCAAGAACCGAGGGAGTTCGCCATGAATATGAATGCAACCGACCCGCTGGATGAACTGGACGATGCCGTGGCGGCCGCCGCCTTCCGCCGGCTGGTGCGCCATCTGCGCCATCGCCACGATGCGCAGAACATCGACCTGATGGGCCTGTCGGGCTTCTGCCGCAATTGCCTGGCTGACTGGATCGTCGCTGCCGGCGCCCCGTTCGACAAGACCGGCGCGCGCGAGGTGATCCACGGGATGCCGTTTGCCGCGTGGAAGGACAAGTTTCAGACCGAGGCAACGCCCGAACAACTGGCCCGCATGGACGCCAGCCTGAAGAAGAACGGCGGCGCACACTGAGCGTTTCCCCACCGCTTCCAAACCGCTAAGGCCCCCGCATGAGCACGCATAACGCCGCCTATCCGGCGCTTCGCCTTCGCCGCACCCGCAGTTCCGCCTGGAGCCGCGCCATGCATCGTGAAACGCTGGTCTCGCCCGCCGACCTGATCTGGCCGCTGTTCGTCACCGAAGGCCGCGGGGTGGAGGAGCCGATCGGCTCGCTGCCCGGCGTCTCGCGATGGTCGGTGGATGGCATCGCCGCGCGGGCGAAAGAGGCGGTGGCGCTGGGTATTCCCTGCCTGGCGCTGTTCCCGAACACCCAGCCGGAACGCCGCAGCGAGGATGGTCGCGAGGCGCTGAATCCCGATAACCTGATGTGCCGCGCCATCCGCGCTATCCGCGATGCCTGTGGCGACGATATCGGCGTGCTGACCGACGTGGCGCTGGACCCCTACACCAGTCACGGTCAGGACGGGTTGATCGACGATGCCGGCTATGTCCTGAACGACGCCACGGTGGAGGTGCTGGTTGGCCAGTCGCTGAACCAGGCGGCGGCTGGGGCGGACGTCATTGCCCCGTCCGACATGATGGACGGTCGCATCGGCGTGATCCGCGCCGCCCTTGAGGAAAACGGCCACAGCAACGTCCAGATCATGGCTTATGCCGCCAAGTACGCCAGCGCGTTCTATGGCCCGTTCCGCGACGCGGTCGGCTCCAGCGGGTTGTTGAAGGGCGACAAGAAGACCTACCAGATGGACCCCGCCAACAGCGAGGAAGCACTGCGCGAGGTGGCGATGGACCTGGCCGAGGGCGCCGACAGCGTGATGGTCAAGCCCGGCCTGCCTTATCTCGACATCGTCCGCCGCGTGAAGGAACGCTTCGAGGTGCCGGTGTTCGCCTATCAGGTCAGCGGCGAATACGCGATGATCGAGGCCGCCGTTGCCGCCGGCGCGGCCGATCGCGATGCGATGGTGCTGGAGACGTTGACCGCGTTCAAGCGCGCCGGTTGCTCGGGCGTGCTGACATACCATGCCGCGCACGCCGCGCGGCTGATGGGAGCCTGATGATGAGCCTGTATCGCGACGTTACCATTGCCCCGTTCAACGGCGTCTGGCCCACCATTCACGAAACCGCGTTCATCGCGCCGGGCTGCCGGATCATCGGCAATGTCACCATCCACGAACACGCCAGCGTCTGGTACAACTGCGTGATCCGCGGCGATGCCAACCGCATCGTCATCGGTGCGCGCACCAATATCCAGGACGGCACCGTGGTCCATTGCGACAGCCCGAAGCCGAAGCGGCCCGAAGGTTTCCCGACCCTGATCGGCGAGGATGTGCTGATCGGCCACATGGCGATGATCCACGGCTGCACGCTGGCCGATCGTTCGTTCGTCGGGCTGGGCAGCATCGTCATGGACGGCTGCACGCTGGAGGAAGAAGCGATGCTGGGCGCCGGCGCGATGCTGACGCCGGGCAAGGTCATCAAGCGCCGCCAGCTCTGGATGGGGCGCCCGGCCGCTTATGCCCGCGACATCAACGACGACCAGCTTGCCGACATGCAGGCGGGCGTGGCCGGCTATGTCCGCAACGCGCAGTTCCATCTGGCGAGTCATGGCGAAGCCGAAGCCTGACCTGCCGCCTGCCGACGCGATCCGCGCGCTGGCCGACGACCAGGGCCGGCTTGCGCTGCGCGTCACCCCCGGCGCGCGGGTGGAGGCGGTGGAAATTGCCGAGGGCAGGCTGCTGGTGAAAGTGCGCGCCAAGCCCACCGATGGCGAGGCCAACGATGCGGTGCTGGCGATGCTGGCGAGGGCACTGGGCGTGCCCGGTTCGCGGCTCAGCCTGCTGCGCGGCGCGACCTCACGCGAGAAGCTGGTGGGAATCGGCTAGGCTTCGGCTGGCAGCCGCGATGCCGCCAGCGCCAGCCCTGCGCACCACAGGCAGGCGAACCATTCGATCCCCGCGCCGAAATGCTGCCACGCCAGCGCGCCGCCGATGCCGCCCGTCGCCAGCCCGGCCCACAGCAGCAGATGCCCGGCCCAACCATCCCCGCCGCGCCCGGCGGCACGCGCCGCCAGCGCCTG
>JAGWVC010000016.1 GCA_018971065.1 Sphingomonadales bacterium
TCCTTGGACTTGACGAACGGGAAACGGAACCGATCCTCACGTGTGCGGGCGCCACGCCCGCACGAGGGACGGTGACATGCGTGATGACGGCGAACTGGTGGTGGCGGCGGGTTTCGCCAGCGAAACCGGCCCGCGCGCCACCAATCAGGATTTCGGCGGCGTCTGCCTCGGCACCGCCAGCGAACGCGCCCGCCACGGCCTGCTGGCGGCGGTCGCCGACGGGGTTTCCGGCGGCAAGGAAGGCCGCGCCGCGGCCGAACTGGCGGTGCGCGCGCTGGTCGAGGGATTCTACGCCGCGCCCGATACGCTTGGCCCGGCGCTGGCGATGCAGAAGCCGCTGGTCGCCTACAACCGCTGGCTCCACGCCCAGGGCCGGGGCGAGACGATGGCCAACAGCGCCACCACCTTCACCGCGCTCGCGCTGCGCGGCCGGCGTGCTCATCTCGTCCACGTCGGCGACAGCCGCGCCTGGCGCTTCGCCGCTGGCCGGCTGCACTGCGTCACCACCGACCACGTCCGCCCCGAGCCCGACTTGCGCCACGTGCTGATCCGGGCGCTGGGCATCGAGCCGGAACTGCGGCTCGATCACGGCATGTTCGAACTGGCCGAGCATGACCGCCTGCTGCTCACCAGCGACGGCATCCACGGCGTGCTGAACCCCAAACGCATCGCCGCCATCCTCGCCGAAAACGCCAGCGCCGAAGCCACCGCCGCCCGCCTCGTCGCAGTCGCGCTGGCCGCAGGCGGGCAGGACAACGCCACCGCGCTGGTGCTCGACGTCGTCCGCCTGCCCGCGCCCGATCACGACGGCATCCTCGCGGGCCTGTCCAGCCTGCCCGCCGTCATCCCACCGGGCGAGGGTGAGAGCATCGACGGCTTCCGCGTCGAACGCGTGCTCAGCGAAGGCCGCTACGCCGTGCTGCTGGTCGCCATCGACGGCGAGGACGGTAGCCGCGTCGTGCTGAAATTCCCCCGTCGCGACGCGCTCAGCGATCGCGCCATGCGCCTCGCCTTCGCCCGCGAGATGCTGGTCGCGCAACGCGTGAAAAGCCCGTTCGTGCTGGCCGCGCACCCGGTCCGCCCCGAACGCCAGACCGCGCTCTACGGCGTCCAGCCGTTCGTCGCGGGCGAGACCATGCAAGCCCGGCTTGACCGCACCCTGCCGCCGCTGGCCGCTGCCGTCGAACAGGCGGTGCGCCTCACCCGCGCGGTCGCCGCGCTGCATCGGCTCGGCATCGTCCACCGCGACATCAAGCCCGAAAACGTCATGCTCACCGACGACGGCAGCCTGCGCCTGATCGATCTCGGCGTCGCCCGCCTGCCCCGCGCCGAGGATTTCCACGGCGACGAGATCCCCGGCACCCCCGGTTTCATGGCGCCCGAACAGTTCGACGGCAACGCCGGCGACGAGGCCACCGACCAGTTCGCGCTGGGCGTCACGCTGTACCGCTGGCTGACCGGCAAGGCCCCGTTCGGCGAACAGGAAGCCTTCCAGCGCCCACGCTTCGGCCGCCCGCCGCCGCCCTCGCGCCACCGCCCCGAAATCCCGAGCTGGCTCGATGACGCCATCGTCACCGCCATCCAGCCCGATCCCGCCGCGCGCTTCGGCGATGCCGTCGAGCTGCTGCGCGCGCTGGAGGGCGGCGCCGCGATCCAGCCGCGCCACACCCGCCCGCAGCCCTTGCTCCAGCGCGACCCGGTGCGCTTCTGGCAAGGAGTCGCAGGCCTGCTGGCCATCGCGCTGATCGCCTCGCTGTTCCTGCGCTGACTCGCTCCGCCGCATCGGCTTGCCTCGTCTTCGCGCACGCAAAAAAGCCGCCTCGTTCCGGTCCCCTCGGGATCGAATCGGGCGGCGTCGTTGCCACGCAATGTTGGGTTGACCGGAGGCCGAAACCCGCCCGTCAGTGGGCGGCGGCTGGTCCAGCCACCCAAAGGCTATGCGAATCGGCCGATTTGGCAAGCGGTTTTTGCATTGCAGCAAAACCCGGGGTCAGGGCAGCCCGGCCAGATAGCCCTGCGGATCGGCCGGATCGAACACCCGCCCGTCGAAAAAGCGGTTTTCCTCCAAAGTCATCGCACCCTGCTGGGTACCCACCTGAGTCAGCCCGGAAAGGCTGCCCTCCACCTTCGAACTCGCCCCCGGCAGCGGCTCGCCGGTCCCGGTCAGCGCGCTGCGATAGACGTCGGGGCGAAACACCCGCGTCGCCCGCGCGCACTCGGCCGAATCGAAACTGCCCCCGTCCCACCGCAGCATCTGCGTGTAGAGCCACGCCGCCTGGCTGACCCACGGGAAGTTCGCCGCCTCGCGATACTGGAACATGAAGTCGGGATAATGCACAGGCTCCTGCCCTTTCGCCAGCAGCAGCCGGTCCGAAATCGCCCGCCGGATCAGCACAGGATCGCCATCCAGGTACTCACCGCGAGCCAGAATTGCCGAATTGGTTTCCCAATTGGCCGGATCGACAAAGTGGCGCCCCGCCCGGCACATCGCCCGGATCAGCGCCTCGTATTCGCCGCGCCGCTCCTCCAGCACGCCCTCGCGCACCGCCAGCACTTTCTCCACGCCGCGCCGCCAGATCTGCGCCGTCGCCAGCACGATGCGCCCGGCGCCGCGCTCCACCGCCACGCTGTTCCACGGCTCGCCCACGCAGATGCCGTCCACCTCGCCGCTCTCCAGCGCATCGGCGCAGAACGGCGGCGGCACCGCCACCGTCTCGAACCGCGCCGGATCGACCCCGCAGCCCGCCAGCCAGTAGCGCAGCATGTAGTTGTGGCTCGAATAGCGATGCACCACGCCGAACCGCAGCACCCGCTCACGCGCCACCGCCGCCAACGCCGCGCCCACCGCCGCCGGATCACCCAGTCCCGGCGCCGGACTCACCCGGTCGGCCAGATCACACCGCAGCGTCACCGCATTGCCGTTCAACCCCAGCACGAACGGCACCGACAGCGGCTGCGCCGGTCGCCCGCGCCCCAGCGTCGTCGCGATCGCCAGCGGCGCGATCAGGTGCGCGGCATCGCTGTGCCCATAGAGCAACCGGTCCAGCACCGTCGCCCACGAGACATCGCGCACCATCCGCAGCGACAGGCCCTCCTCCTCGGCAAAGCCATGCTCGCGCGCCAGAATCGGCAGGCAGGCATCGACCAGCGGCAGGAAGCCGATCGCCAGTTCTGTCGCCATCATCCGCCTCCCATCAGCGCGTGCGCGGTCACCACCGCCTCGGCAATCTCGGCAATCCGCTTGTTCTGGTTCATCGCCGCCTTGCGCAGTTCGGCATAGGCCTGCGGCTCGCTGAACCCCCGGCTGTCCATCAGGATGCGCTTGGCCTTGTCGATCGCATCACGCTCGGCCAGCTTGCCCTGCGCCTCGGCCAGATCGGCCTGCAGTCGCGCGAACGCGTTGAACCGCCGCACCGCCAGATCCAGCAGCGGGCGGATGCGATGCGGCGCCATGCCATCGACCACATAGGCCGAAACCCCGGCATCCACCGACGCCGCGATCGATTCCTCGTCCGACTGATCGACGAACATCGCGATCGGCCGCGCCAGCACCCGGCTGACCGCGAAGTACTCCTCCAGCACGTCGCGGCTGGGATTGCCCAGGTCCATCAGCACGATGTCGGGCGCGATCTCGCCGATCCGCGCCACCAGCCCGCGCCGCTCACCCACCACGAAAATCTCGCAGTCGTCCAGCACCGCCAGACCCTCGCGGATCACCTCGGCGCGACTGGCGCTTTCATCGACGATGGCAATGCGCATGACCCTTTGTGCACTGCACCATCCGGCATTACAACCGTGGTGAGCGTGCCGTCATTCGGGAATGCCGTTTTCGTTGACCATCCAGTGGACGAAGCGGTGCAGCGGATACATCCCGTCCCACGGATTGCCCACGGTGGACGGCCCCGCCTCGCCCAGCGGCGTCACCCGCTGCGCCCCGCCGGCACCCAGCGCATCGCGGTAATCGGCCATGCGCTCGGGCGGATAGAAGCCGATCGTCTGCGTCGCCACGTTGATGTACTTCACCGCATCGGCCAGGTCGTCCACGCGCACCACGTTGCCGATCTTGTTGATCGGGTGGAAATCAACCGGCTCTTCCGAACGGATCACCAGCCCCTTGCCGTCGGCCTTGCCCCAGACGCCATATTCGTCGTCCAGCATCATCAGCGTCTCGACCTGTTCCTTCAGGTCGCGGTCCAGCGGGCGAATATCCCCCGAAGCCGCCGCACGCTCGGCAATCTGGCGCTGGAACTTGGCGCAGAAGCGATCGACCTGCTCCTGCGAGCCCTCGACGAACTGGAACCGGCTGGCGGCGCACGCCTCCTGATTCAGCATCATCAGGTCGGCGGCGGCACGGCTCGCCATCTCGTCCATCTTCTCCTCGCTCGCCAGCCCCTCGCGCCCGATCATCGAGATCGAGGTCTTAGGATCGAACGACACAAGCTGGAACCCCGGCCCCAGATACTTGACGACGTTGTTGATCGCGTCGCCGCCGCCCCAGGCGACGATCCGGTCGAAATACTGCGGACGGTACAGCACGTTCTCCACCGCCGCATCGCCGCCGCGCCAGTACACGGCGGACATCGACTTCACGATCGGATGCTCGGGGTCGATCGCCGCCATCGTCCGCAGGATCGCCACCGTATAGAACGGATCGGCCGACGACATCTTGAACAGGTTCACCGCCTTCACCAGCGCGCCCTGCGCGATCGACTTGATCGCCACCCCCGGCGAATTACCCGGCAGCACGTGAATCAGGCGGGGCGCACAGGCCCGCACCCACGAGCGGCGGCCGGTGAAATCCTCCTTGGGAATCCACTGATCCAGCGCGCGCGGATCGGGGAAATTCTCCTTCAGCTCGGCTTCCAGGATGCGCCGGTCCAGATAGGCGACGGCATGGCGGCTGACGTTCTCCACCACGCTGCGCGGCAGGATGTGCGTGGCGGCCATGCGCTCGAAGCACTCGTTGACGAATTCGTTATCCGGCGCGACGATCCGCTGCCCGGTCTCCACCAGGAAGTCGATGATCTCCTTCGTCGGCACGTTCAGCAGCGGCGGCACTTCGGTGCGCGGCGGAATCGCCTTGCCGAACGGAATCGCGGCGGTGGCGAACGTGACGCCCAGGTCGCGCGACTTGTGGACGATGTCGCTGCCTTCGATCACCTCGCCGCGCACGAAGATCGGCGCGGAAACGATCGGCTCACCGGTGGTGGTCTCAGTCTGGGCGTTCATGGTCATCCTCATGGCTTAATGGCAACCATTGCGTTTCATTAATCCAACATCGGGGCATTTGGCAAGCCCGAATCATTCACGGCTTGCGAACCGGGCGCGAAGCGGCAACACCTGAACCCGCATGAACACCCCGCCCACCCCCGCCCAGCGCCCGTTCGGCATCTGGACCGCCGTCTCGCTGGTGGTGGGGTTGATGGTCGGGGTCGGCATCTACAGCCTGCCCGCACAACTGGCGAACTTCGGCTGGACGGCGGTGGCCGCCTGGGTTCTGGCCGGGCTCGGCACGCTGGCCTGCACGATCCCGCTGGCGCGGCTGGTCTCGGCCCGCCCGGCCGATCCGAACCTGCTGGTGATCTGCGGCGCGGTGCTGGGGCGCTGGGCCGGACTGATGAACGGGTGGGCCTACTGGGTCTCGCTCTGGTGCGGCAATGCCTTCATCGCCACCGTCGCGGTCGCCTATGCCGCCAGCCTGATTCCCGGCTATCACCCCTCGAACCTGGCGATCGGCCTGCTCGGCTCGGGCCTGCTGGTGGCGGTGTGCGCGGTCAACCTCGCCGGCATCCGCGAGGCCGGCCGCGCCCAGGTCCTGCTCACCACGCTCAAGCTGCTGCCGCTGGCGGCGGTGCTGGTCATGCTGGTGCAACTCGCCGCCTCGCCCCGGCTGCATTTCACCGGCCTGCCGCTCGCCCCGTTCCGGCTCGGCCAATTGACCCCGGCGGTGACGATGGCGTTCTTCGCGCTGCTCGGCTTCGAATGCGCCGGGCTGGTCGCGGAACGGGTTCGCGATCCCGCGCGCAACATCGCCCGCGCCACGGTGCTGGGCATGGCCGGCACCACGCTTGTGTACCTCATCGTCAGCACCGGCATCGCCCTGGCCCTGCCGCACGCCGCGCTCGCCGCCTCGTCGGTCCCGGTTGAGGATTTCGCCACGCTGATGTGGGGGCGCGGCACCGGCGCGCTGGTCGCGCTGTTCGCCGCCATTTCCGGCGCCGGCGCCATCAACGCGCAGACGCTGCTGATGGGCGAAGTCCCGCTGGCGCTGGTCCGCGCCGGCCATCTGCCAAACTGGATCGCCACCCCTAACCGCCACGACGTCGCCGCCTGGCCGCTCGTCGCCGGCACCCTGCTGGCAGTGCTGCTGCTGCTGGGATCGGCCACCACGCTCGGCGCCAGCCTGATGGCGTTCCTGCTCAAGCTGACCACGGCGGTGTCGATCTGGCTCTACATCGCCATCTGCCTCGCCGCGCTCAGACTCGGCCTAGCCCGCGCGTGGGCGATCGCGGGCACGCTGTTCTGCCTCGCCGTCCTCTACGGCGCGGGCCTCGACGTCGGCGGCCTTGCCATCGTGCTGATGCTGGCCGGCGTGCCGCTCCACTGGCTGGCGACGCGGCTCGGCAGCCGCCTTCAGCCTTCCCTGCCGTAAACCCGCGTCGGCACGCCCTGGTAATCCACGCCGGGCAGCAGATGCTCTTCCTTCATGATCACGCTGTGCGGCCCCACCCGCGCGCCTTCGCCCACCACCGCACCATAGAGCGGCACCGTGCCCCGGCTGACGGTGGCGCCCTTGCCGATGCGGACATGCCCCACCTTCAGCACCCGGTCCTCGAAGGTATGCGCCTGGAAATAGGGCGATGCCGTCGCGCCGTCCTCGATGAAGATCATGTCGGGATCGACCACTTGCGCGAACTCAGGCCCCAGCACCACGCCCTTGCCGATCCGCAAGCCCATCGCCCGCAGGTACCACGGCAATAGCCACGTGCCTTCCAGCCGCACCAGCACCGCATAGGCCCACTGCGCCCAGGCGACATAGACGAAGTCCCAGCGGCTGCACCAGCATGACCACAACGCGTGCTGCCCCGGCTTCACCCGCCCGATCAGCACCCATTTCAGCACTGTCACCGCCAGGCACAGCGCCACCAGCACCGCCAGCGTCGCCCCCGGCAACACCGCTGCGAACATCGCCATCGCAGACGCCCCGCGCGCATGCGCCAGCACCGCATACCACCCCGCCCCCAGCAGCAGCGGCAGGATCGGCAGCGCAAACCGCGCCAGCTCCCAGATCACCCGGTTGGCATAGCGGATCGGCGACGGATCGTGCGTCATGCGGCGGTCCACCGCCACCACCTCGCGGCGCGGCAGGTCGAAGCTCGGCTGCCCGAACCGCGCGCCCCCCGATTTGATCTTCGCGCCTTCGGCCAGCGTGGCGATGCCGAACAGGATATCGTCTGGCAATTGCTCGCCCGCCGGCACCACGGCGTGATTACCCAGGAACGTGTTACGCCCCAGGTGCGTGTGCGCCAGCGTCACCGTCCCCGCCTGCGCGTGCCCGCCACCCAGATAGATGCCATCGGCAAAGAACGTCTCCGCACCGATCGTCACCAGCTCGGGCACCACGTCGATGATCGTGCTGATCTCGCACTTCGGCCCGATATCCATCCCGGCCAGCTTCAGCCACTTGGCATAGAACACCGTGCCCGACAGCCATTCCCCGGCCTGCCGCACCATATCGGCCTTCAGCGCCGCGCGGATATGCGCCCCGCACCAGCGCGGGATCGTCCCCGGCTTCACCCGCCCGATCATCCGCAGCAGCAGCGCCTGCCACACCAGCGTCACCGGCGTCGCCACGAACGTCAGCCCCAGCAGCAGCGCGATGATCCGGCCCGAAAACACCGGGTTCCACAGCCACCGCCACACCGCGTTGACGTCCACCCCCGCCGCCCAGCACAGGCCGACAGCCAGCAACGCCGCCGGCAGCGCCGCCACGAACGCCATCCCGCCATCGGCCAGCGCCATCAGCCCATCATGCGCCCACGGCGCCATCGCCGTCACGCCGGGATCGACCGCCTTCGCCGCCGGCGCTATCCCCGCGGGCACCGCCGGCACCCCGCTCCACAACGCGCCATCCGGCACATGCTGCCCCGGATTGAGGATCGACAGCGCGCCCAACTGGCTGCCCGCCCCCATGCTCGCCCCGCCGCACAGCCCGGCGCGCGTCTGCAAGGTCGCCCCCCGGCCCAGCGTCACCGGACCGACGACAACGTCGCCGCGATCCAGCTCGACCAGCCCCAGCACGCCATCGACACCCACGGCCACGTCGTCCTCCAGCACCAGCAGGTCCCACCCGCCGCGCCGCAGTTCCACCCCCGCGCCGATATGCACGCCCTGCCCGATCGTCGCCCCCAGCGCGCGCAGCACGCTCAGTTGCATCCGGCTGCCCTGCAGCATTCCCCAGGGAATCAGCCGCGCCAACTGCACCACCAGCCAGTGCCGCGCATACCAGCTACTGCCCACCGGGCTGCGGATCGCCCGATAGCGCCCGATCAACACCCGCTTTGCCAGCACGGCCAGACCCACCGACAGCGGCAGCCACAGCAGCGCCGCCGCCGCCGCCAACAGCGGCGACAACACGATGAAGCCCACCAGCCCCAGCCGCCCGAACAGCAGCGGAAACACGATGAAGGCCAGCACCCACGACGCCCACGAACCCACGCAGACCATCGCCAGCAGCCATGCGGTTTGCACCAGCCCGGTCAGCAGCGGCCGCCGCACGCCTTCGCGCTGCCCGATCTCGGCCCGCGCCAGGTCCTCGCTCGGCACCGCGCGATCTGCCCGCAGCGCCAGCGCGCGGATCGTCCGTGCCTCATAGATGTCGCTGACCGTGATCCACTCGGTATGGTCATGCTCGCGCAGCAGCGTCACCAGCATCGCCGCGCTCAGCGAATCGCCGCCCAGCCCCTCGAAGAAGTCGGCGGTCACCGAAACCCCGTCGGGGCGCTTCAGAATATCGGCGGCGGCCGCTGCCAGCAGCGTTTCCACCGGCCCCTCGGGCGCCACGATCTCACCCTCGGCCACCGGCGCCAGCGCCAGTTCGGGCAACGCCTTGCGATCGAGCTTGCCGCCCACCGTGGTCGGCAGTTCGTCCAGGAACCCGATCCCGCGCGGCACCATGTAGCCCGGCAGCGTCCTCGCCAGTTCCGCGCGAAGCGCATCGCCATCGGGGGCATCACCATCGGCCGCATCGCCATCCGGCACCACCCAGGCCACCAGTTCCTGCACCCCGGCCTCGCCCTGCAACCGGCACGCCGCCGCGCGCACCCCGGCCATGCCGTCCAGCCGCGCCTCGATCTCGCCCAGCTCGATGCGATAGCCGCGCAGCTTCACCTGCGCATCGATGCGGCCGTGGTAGTGGTAGTCGCCATCCGCATCGCAATGCACGAGGTCACCGGTGCGATAAACCCGCCCCAGCGTCGGGTGATCGACAAACTTCTGCGCGGTAAAATCCGGCAGATTGCGATAGCCGCGTGCCAGCCCCGCCCCGCTCATGCACAATTCGCCCTGCGCGCCCGCCGACACCGGCTCCAGCGCCTCATCCAGCACCAGCGCCGCCATCCCCGGCACCGGCTTGCCGATGGTGATCGCGCGGTCGGGCAGCACATCGCCGCGCACGCAGGTCACCGCGCACTCGGTCGGGCCATAGCCGTTGACCATGCGCCGCCCGGCCGCCCACAGGTCGGCAATGTCACGCGGCAGCGCCTCGCCGCCGACGTACAGCAGCCGCAGGTCCGGCAGTGCCGCCGCCGGATCGGCGCAGCCGCTGGATCGCAGCAGCGTCGGCGGCGGACAGAACACCGTCGCCCGCTCCGCCTGCAACCAGCCGACGATATCCGGCCCCAGCCGCGCGGCGGCATCGTCCATCACCACCAGCGTCGCGCCGCTGGCCAGCGCCAGCCAGGTCTCCTCGATCGACGAATCGTAAGCCGAGGACGATCCCTGCACCACTCGGTCGCCCGGCCCCAGCGCGAATTCGGCCAGGTCGCCCGCCACCAGGTTGGCAATGGCGCGATGCTCCACCATCACGCCCTTGGGCTTGCCGGTCGTGCCGCTGGTATAGATCACATAGGCCAGCCGCGCGGGCGCCACTTCCGGCAATTCCACCGCCGGCGGCTCTTCCGCCAGCAGCACCGCCGCATCCAGCGCCAGCCCTGCGGCCAGCCCCAGCGGCGCCAATCGCGCCAGCCCGGCGGCATCGGCCAGCACCGCCACCGGCGCGGCATCCGCGAAGATCTCGCCGATGCGCTCGGCCGGAAAGCCCGGATCGAGGCAGGTATAGGCCCCGCCCGCCTTCAGCACCGCCAGTTGCGCCAGCAGGTTCAGCCGCGAGGCACGCGGCAGCAGCAGCACGACGATGCTCTCGCCGACGATGCGCGGCGTCAGATGCCGCGCCAGCCGGTCCGACAGCGCATCCAGCTCGCCATAAGTCAGCGCGTCACGCCCCGGCCTATCCTTGCCCGGCGGAATCTCCAGCGCCACAGCATCGGGCATCGCCGCCGCGCGCACGCGCAGGAAGCGCTGCAGCGGCCACGCCAACGCGCCATCGGCGCCCTGCGCCGCACCCGGAATTGCCCCCTCTGCCATGCCCCGCCTCTATCAACCCCTGCGCGCAGTGCAACGATTGCCTATGCGATTGACACAGCCTGCGCCCCACGACAGCATCACCCCCGGGGGCGGCACACGAACTGGGGGTTAACATGAGCGATTTCGAAGGTGCTGCCGACCGCAGCCTGGAAGTGGTGCGCGATTCCGAAGGCTATGCCACGCTGCTGGCACGGACGCCGTTTGCCGCCGGCGCGCTGGTCGCCCCGTTCGGCGCGCGCGAGGAATTGCGCGCGCCCAATTACCTGACGGTGCAGGTGGCTGCCGACCGGCACATCCTGCTGGCGCCCGAACACTTGCAGTACATCAACCATAGCTGCGAGCCGAACGTGTTCTTCGACACCGCCCACGGCAAAATCGTCGCCCTGCGCGACATCGCCGCGGATGAGCCGATCACCTTCTTCTACCCGTCCACCGAATGGACGATGGACCGCGCGTTCGCCTGTCACTGCGGCACGCCGTCGTGCCTGGGCCAGAT
The DNA here is from genome assembly GCA_018971065.1 of Sphingomonadales bacterium. Next base: position 11,141 of record JAGWVC010000016.1, read on the forward strand.
CGCCGGCGCCTCGCAACTGCCGCCCGCCGTCATCGCCCGCTACCGCCTGGCCGATCACATCGCGGCGGCGCTGGCAGGCGCAAACGCCGAGGCCTGAATGCAAAAGGGCGGCCCGAAGGCCGCCCTTTCGTATCAGAAGTCCGCGCCGAACTTCAACCCGATCGTGCGCGGCTGGGTCGGCACAATATACGGCCGGTTGGTACATTCGCCGCACTCGACAAACCGCGAAAGCTGGCCGCGCTCGTCGGTCACGTTCTGCACGAACACCTCGAACGAGTACTTCTTCAGCGTCGCCCCCAGCGCCAGGTTCACCTGCCCGAACGACGGCAAGCCACCGATCGCCGCCGCGAACGCGGTACGCAGGTCGGACGAGGCGCTGCCCTGCCAGGTGCCGTTGACCTGGGCATAGCCCTTGGCCGGGCCGATCGGGAAGGCATAGCGCGCGGTCGCGCTCATCTTCCATTTCGGCGTGATCGGCAGGCGCGTGCCCTTCGGCGCGTCAATGCTGTTGGCCGAGCCGTCGGCCAGCGGCACCGTGCACGCATAGGTGGGATCGATGCCGTGGCACAGGTTGTTGCGCAGCTTCGCATCGGTATAGGCGCCGGCGAAGTTCAGCGTCAGCGGGTCGAGGTTGACCGAGGCATCGACGTCGAAGCCCTTGATCCGCGCGGTCGGCCCATTGGTGATGATGGTGAAGCTGTTCGGCCCCAGATAGGCGAACTGGAAATTCTTCCAGTCCTGCATGTAGATTGCCGCGTTCAACTTGACCACGCCGCCCGCCAGCGTGGACTTGAAGCCCAGCTCGTAGTTGGTCAGGTAATCAGGCTGGTACGGCCCGAAATCGCCCTTGCGGTTGTTGCCGCCCGGACGGAACCCGCGCGATGCCGTGCCATAAAGCATCAGCCCGGCCTGCGGCTTCCAGGTGGCGTTGAAGCGATAGGTCACGCCGTCGCCCTTGGCATGAACCGGATCGACGCCCGAACCGTTCCACACGCCCAGGTTGGTGCAGGGGCTGCCCGCCACTGCGCCCGGCGCCAGCACGGCGGCGGCCGTGCCCTTCACGTCGATCAGCCGCTTGCCGCCGGTGGTGAAGCACTGGATCACGCCGGTCTTGGAACTGTAGGCGCCGTTCGACGGCGAGTCGGTATAGAGGTTGCCCGGGTTGCGGCCGAAGCCATAGAACCCGATCAGCGAGTTGTCGTACTTGAACAGGCGCGCACCGGCAGTCACCGTCACCTTCGGCGCCACGTCATAGCTCAGCTCGCCGAACGCGGCATAGTCGCGATCGATGCGGTGCTGCTGCGTCAGCCACAGCGTCCCCGGATTGCCGTTCACCGACACGTTCGGCCCCAGCCCGGCAATCTTGTAGTCCTGGTGGATGTCGTTCGACTGGCGTTGCAGGAACAGCCCGCCGACGAAGCGCAACGGCGCGCTGGCGGGCGAGGCAATGCGCAGCTCGTGGCTCATCTTCTTGAAGTGATCGCTGCCGATCACGTTCTGGCGCGGGTCGATCGTGTTGCCGTTCTTGTCCAGGTACGCGAAGTAGTAGGCCAGCCCGCCCACGCTCTGGTACATGTTGTCGTAGGCTTCGGAATAGTCGGTATAATCGCTCGACTGGTAATCCTTGCGGTCCAGATAGGCACCGGCATAAGTCAGGTCCCAGTTGCCCAGCTTGCCCTCAATGGTCAGTGCCGCCTGGATGAAGCGGTCACGCCGGTATTCGGGGAAGAAGTGCTGCACCTTCAGGTCGCCAACGCTGGGGTCGAACCCGTACGAACCGTGGCTGCGGGTATCCTGGAACATCACCGTCGGCGTCACCGTCCAGTTGTCGTCCAGCTCCACCTTCAGCGCGGCGCGGCCACCGGCGATCTCGGTATCGTTGTAGTTGGCCTTCACGAAGGCCTTGTTGTTCACCGAAATGCCGTCCTTCAGGCAGCCGCTGACGTTGCCGTTGGCATCGAACAGCGTGGTGCCGCAGAACGTGCGCGTGCCCGCGACGTTGTCGATATAACCGGCGTCGCGCTGGTAGTAGCCGACTACACGCAGCGCCGCCTTTTCCGACAGCGGCGCGTTGATGAAGCCTTCCAGCTTGCCACCCCAGCCGCCCTTGCTGATGTGGTTCACCTCGGCATCGACGCGGCCGTCGAAATGGCCGGTGCTGGGCTTGTTGGTGATGATGCGGATCGTGCCCGCTTCCGACGAGGCGCCGTACAACGTGCCCTGCGGACCCGACAGGCTTTCGATGCGGGCGATGTCGTAGATGTGGACGTCGAGGTTGCCGCCGATCGTCGTCACCGGCTGTTCGTCGAGGTAGACGCCCACCGACGGCAGCGAGCCCGAGTGGTTGCCGTCGCCGCCCGAAGCCACGCCGCGCATGTAGATGACGTTGGTGCCCGGCCCGCCCAGCGACTGGAACGTCACCGACGGCAACTGCTGGGTATAGCTGTTGAAATCCGAGATGTTGAGCTGGTTCAGCTTCGCCGTGCCCAGCGCCTGGATCGAGATCGGCACGTTCTGCAGGTTTTCGCTGCGCTTCTGCGCGGTGACGACAATGACGTTGGCGTCTTCCCCGGCTTGCGGTGCCGACTGCGCCAGCGCGGGCAGCGAAACGAGTGCGGATGTGGCAAGCAGCGCGCTGGAAACGGCGCGGCGGGCAAAGTGACGCATGCAAGACCCCTCATGGCAGCGTGACGTTATCGTGACGATCAGGTTTCACCTGTGTTGCGGGTGCTGCACTGCGTCAAGCAAAACTGGCAGGAGTGTCAGCAAGTTCTGCGCAATTGTGCCCAAATTACCACGCCGCCGGGTGCCGCCAGTCGTCCAGAACCGGCCCCAGCGCCGCCCGCAACGGGTCGAGATGCGCCGCGAACGGCTGCCAGCCGCTGGTGCCCTCGCGGAAGATCGGGCGCCGCACCTGCTCGGAACTCGCCGTGCGCACCGCCCGCTCGGTCTCGTGGAACGCCAGGCACGCCGGCTCGAACGGCAGCCCGCAATGGTCCAGAAGGCTGCGCACCTCGCGCTCGGTATGCTCGACCATGTCCTCGTAGATCACCCGGTGGACGCGCCCCGGCATCACCTTGTCGATGTGCGCCATCAGCCGCACATAGTCGCGATAGTACGCCCCCATGTCCGCCAGCGAGTACGAGAACGCCTGCCCGCGCGCGAAGTGCTGCTTGAAGTTGGAAAAGCAGCAGCCCAGCGGATGGCGCCGCGCGTCGATGATCGTCGCGTTCGGCAGCACCAGCGCGATGAACAGCACATGCGCCCAGTTGTTCGGTAGCTTGTCGATGAACAGCGGCCGGTCGGTCTTGCGTTGGATGCGGGTGCGTTTCAGGTATTCCTCGCCCAGCGCCGCCAGCTCGCCCGCCCCCAGCCCCGGCAAGCCCGCCGGATAGGCCTTGTCGCGCCGCGCCAGCACCGGCATGTCGGGCAGTTCCGACGTGCCTTCCACCGCCGAATGGCTGGCCAGGATTTGCTCGACCAGTGTGGACCCCGCGCGCGGCATCCCCAGCACGAACACCGGATCGGGCGCGCCGCACCCCATGCCCGCCCGCGCCGCCACGAATTCGGGCGTCGCGAGTCCGATCAACTGGTCGACGAACCGCGTCGTCTCGGCCGCGTCATAGCGCAACCCCTCGCGCCGCAACGCATTCCCGGCAGCATAATGCGCGAAGGCGGCATCGGCATCGCCGCGATCCTCGCAGGCCTTGCCCAGCGCGAAGTCCAGGTGAAAACGGTCGTCGTCGGCAATGTCGTCGCGCGCCAGCGCGCTGCGCATCGCCGCCAGGTCCCCATCGTCGAACCGCACGGTTTTCAGGTTCGCCAGGCTCCACCATGCCTCGCCCAGCGCCGGCGCATGGTCCAGCGCGCGGCGATAGGCGGCGACGCCGTCGGCCTGCCGCCCCACCGTCTTCAGCATGTGGCCATAGCTCATCCACACGCGCGGCTGCTCGGGCGCGCGGTCCAGCACCTGCGCGTACAGCGCCAGCGCCTCGTCGAAATCGCCGATCCGGCCATAGGCCGCCGCCTGCAGGTTGGCGTGGCCGGGGTTGTCCGGGTCTTCCGCCACCACCCGATCCAGCTCCGCCAGCGCCTCCTCGGCGCGGTTCTGGCGATAGAGCACCAGCGCCAGATTGGCCCGCGCCGCGGTGAACGCCGGCGACAGCTCCAGCGCGCGGCGCAACAGGTTCTCGGCATCGCGATAGCGCCCGATCCGCCCGGCCAGCTCGGCAAACATGCGGATCGCGGCGACGTCGAACGGGTCTTCCTTCAGGTGCGCGCGCAGCAGCGGCTCGGCACGCGGCAGTTCGTTGTCATGCAGTGCCAGCGCCGCTTCCAGCAGCCGGGGATGATACCGCCCCGGCCCCGCCAGCCAGGCATCCGGCGCCCCGGCCATCAACCCGGCACCGCCACCGGAGACGGCTGGGGCAGGCGCACCCGCCACCACTGCCCGACCCGCACCGCGCCAAGCGCCGCGAACGCCACCAGCGCGCCCAGGATCATGTCCACCAGGTAATGCGTGCCCTCTACCGGAATCGCCAGCAGCATCGCGGTGTTCAGCGGCACCAGCCAGCGCCGCAGCAGCGCCACCGGCCACGCGGCGGCAATGTACAGCACCGCGCAGACGGTATGGAAACTGGGCGCGCAGACGATGCCGCGCAACGCATCGAATTCGATCCGGCTGATCGCGTGCGCGCGCAGCGCCGGGATGATGGCGCCCTGATACAGCCCGTTGGTCGGCATGTAGGCGATCGGCCCATGCCACAGGAACGCCAGCGCCCCGCGCGCCGGAAACAGCGGGAACAGCACCAGCGTCAACACCGTTGACAGCCAGAACGCCAGCAGGAAGCGATAGGCCTGCACCCGTCGGCCGTGCCACGCCATCCAGCCGATCAGCGCCAGCGGCGAGACGAACACCGAATCGTAGGCTGCCGCGCCCAGCCATTGCAGCGTGGGATGGCGCACCACCAGCCGGTACAGTTCCAGCCAGTCGAAATGCAGCATCCGGTCCGCCCGCGCCAGCGCCGCGTCATCGAAGCCGGTCGTGGCCGACGCCGCCTCATAGCTGCCGATCGCGCCCAGCACGGCAATCGCGATCATCGCCAGGCACAGTTCCGAAAAATCGCGCAGCCGCGTCTGCCCCGGGCTGGCGGCGCCGTGAGTCCGGTGCCGCACCAGCGCGAAAGCGGCAATCGCCACCGCCAGCGCCGCGAACGCCCGGTTGACCGGATCGACCGTCAGCCGCGTGCGGATCATCAGCAGCGCGATCGCCACCGCACTGGCCAGCAGCGCGCCCGCAAGCCAGCGCCGCAATTCGGCAGGCGAGGCGGCGTGAACGTCCGCGCGGTGCGTCATGTGCCTGCCGGGAATATCACTCATCGATCGCCGTCGCATGCTTCCTGAAGCCGGCAACTCCTGGCTGCCCGTTTTCTGTCTTGCGCGTTGATCCGGCCTGGCGCGATTGCGCCGTGCCGCCGTACCGACCCGCCCTTCCCCGATGCGCGCGTCCTTGCCGCAAAATCGCGCCGCGCGAAAGTCCCCCTGCCCGGCAGCCGGTTTTTACACGAAGCGCAGCGGCTCCGACGCCACACGCAGCGCCACGGGCGTGGTCGCCACCACATCGCCATCGGCCTGCACCGGCAGCGGCCCGTCCGCCACGATCGTCAGCGCCCGCGCGTCCATGCGGTGCCATTCGCGCGCGCCGAACCGTCCGCCCAGCATCGCGCTCAGCAATAGCCGGGCAATGTCCCGCCGCCGCGCGCGCGGCAGCACCAGCACCCGGAACCGGTCGGACAGCAGGTCGGCCTGGCGGTCCAGCACCCACGGTCCGGCATAGAACCGCCCCTTGCACACGAACACCGCCTCGCCCGCAAATGCCCTGCCATCCACCGTCACCGTCAGCCGCGGGCGCGGCCAGCGCCGCCAGCGCCAGCACATAGGCCAGCTTGCCGAACCGCCGCTTGGCCCCCGCCGTCACCCGATCGACGACGATGCTGTCGATCCCCACCGAGGCGCAGCACAGGAACGGCTGCCCGTCCAGTTCACCAAAGAAGTGCCGCCGCTGCCGCCCTTCGCGCAAACGCCGCACCAATGCCCCGCCCTGCGCGCGATACCCCGCCTCGCGCGCCAGCAGGTTCACGGTGCCGGCGGGAAAGATGCAGTAGGCGGTGGCCTGCGCCGTTTCGCGGTTCCGCGCGATCACCATGCGCGCGGTGCCGTCGCCGCCGACCATGCAGGTCAGATGCGCCGCGTCCACCGCCGCCGGAAGCCGGTAGGCCAGACTGTCCTCCACCCGCACGACATGCCCGGCACGTTCCAGCGCCGCCCGCAACGCATCCAGCTTCCGCGCCGAGTACCCGCCCGCATGGGGATTGCACGCCAGCACCACGCGGCGCGGCGCGGCGGGCAAAGGCACATCGGGAATCGAAGCGTCCGCCATCCGCCCCCGCTCGCCGATCCCCGGCCCCCGCGCAAGCCCCGACAGGCTTGCCATCTGCGCCCGCCGCGCCTTACCATTGCCGCCGAGAGGATCGTTTCATGGATTTCACCGGCCAGCACGTCGTCATCACCGGCGCCTCCAGCGGCATCGGCCGCGCCACCGCCGAGCGGGTTGCCGCCCACGGCGGCCGCGTCACCCTGATCGCCCGCCGCGCCGATGTGCTGCAGGAAGTCGCCGCCGCGATCAACGCCCGCAACGACGGCCCGGCCGACTGGATCACCGCCGATGTGGGCGTGCAAGCCGACATCGGCGCCGCGCTGGACGAAGCCGTCGCCCGCCACGGCCCGATCGACGGCCTGTTCCTCAACGCCGGCGCCAACGGCCAGTTCGGCCCGCTGGCCGACTATACCGACGACGCGCTGGACGAGGTCATGCGCGTCAACGCGCTGTCGCTGTTCTGGGCGCTGCGCCACGCCGCGCCGGCGATGATGGCGCGGGGCAAAGGGTCGATCGTCGTCACCGGCAGCCTGGCGTCCGAACGCGGCATGGTCGGCAACCCCGGCTACCTGATGAGCAAGCACGCCGCGCAGGGCATCGCCCGCGCCGTCGCGATGGAGGCCGCGCCCCACGGCGTGCGCTGCAACCTCGTCCACCCCGGCTTCATCTTCACCGACATGCTGGCCGCCGTGCCCGAGGACGCGCGCCAGGGCATGGCCGCCCTCGTCCCCCAGCAACGCATCGGCGAACCGCACGAAGCCGCCGCGCTGGCCGCGTTCCTGCTGTCCGACGATGCCAGCCACATCACCTGCCAGTCGATCGCCGTCGACGGCGGTCTGCTCGGCACCCTGCGGCTCTAACGGATCGCCACGATCTCGACCGCCTCGTCCTCACCGCCGAAGTCGATCCGCTCGCCCACTTCCGCACCCATCACCGCCCGCGACAGTGGTGCGGAAAACGCCAGCAGGCCCTGCGGGGGGTCGGCCTCGTCATCACCCACCAGCGTGAACGTGCGCGGCTTGCCTCGCAGCGTGATCGTCACCGTGCTGCCGAAACCCACGGCATCGGCGCCGCGCGCCTCCACCAGTTGCGCCGTCGCCTGGCGCGTGCTCCAGTAGCGCAACCGGCGCAACGTCGCCTTGCGCGCGTCCTCGTCGCTCTCGCCCGCCAGCGCCTGTTCCAGTTCGGCCAGCCGCGCCGCGATCAGCGCCAGCCCGCGCGCCGTCACCAGGTTCGGGCCGGGCGGAATCGGCAGTTCGAACTTCGGCTCCAGATGCTCGTCATCGCCCTCGCGGCGGAAGGCGACGCTCATTGCCCGATCAGCTCGCGGCCGATCAGCATCCGCCGGATCTCGTTGGTGCCCGCGCCGATGTCCAGCAGCTTGGCATCGCGCAAGTACCGCTCCACCGGCCAGTCCTTCGTATAGCCCGCCCCGCCCAGCGCCTGCACCGCCTCACCCGCCGCACGAAACGCGTTCTCGCTGGCCAGCAGGATCGCCCCCGCCGCGTCGAACCGCGTGGTCTGCCCGGCATCGCACGCGCGCGCCACGGCATAGGCATAGGCCCGCGCCGATTGCAGCGCCACGTACATGTCGGCCACCTTGGCCTGCACCAACTGGAACGTGCCGATCGCCGCGCCGAACTGCCGCCGCTCACGCACATAGGGGATCACCGTGTCCAGGCAGGCCTGCATGATGCCAAGCTGGATGCCCGACAGCACCACGCGCTCGTAATCCAGCCCGCTCATCAGCACTTTCGCCCCGCCGTTCAGCGGCCCCATCACGTGTTCCGCCGGCACGAAGCAGTCGTCGAACACCAGTTCGGCGGTCGGCGAACCGCGCATCCCCAGCTTGTCGATCTTCTGGCCGATCGCAAACCCGGCCATGCCCTTCTCGATCAGGAACGCGGTGATGCCCCGGCTGCCCGCCTCGGGCGCGGTCTTGGCATAGACCACCAGCGTGTCGGCATAGGCGGCATTGGTGATCCAGAACTTGGTGCCGTTCAGCCGGAAGCCGCCCGGCACCGCCTCGGCCTTCAGCTTCATCGACACCACGTCGGACCCGGCCCCCGCCTCCGACATCGCCAGACTGCCGACATGCTCGCCCGAAATCAGCTTGGGCAGGTACTTCGCCTTCTGCTCGGCATTGCCCCAGCGGCGGATCTGGTTGACGCACAGGTTCGAATGCGCGCCATAGCTCAGCCCGATCGAGGCCGACGCCCGGCTGACTTCCTCCACCGCGACGGTGTGCTCCAGATAGCCCAGCCCCAGCCCGCCCCATTCCTCTTCCACGGTCACGCCATGCAGGCCCAGTTCGCCCATCGCCGGCCACAGTTCGGCGCGCGGGAACCAGTCCTCGGCATCGACCCGCGCGGCCAGCGGCGCGATCACCGCATCGGCAAAGCGCGCCGTCGTGTCGCGGATCATCGCGGCATTCTCGCCCAGGGCAAAATCGAAATCAGGGGTCGCGCGCATCGCGGATGCCTCTCGGTTACGGTCGTGCCTGACCGATTTGCCCCAATTTATCGCGCAACGATCTTGCTGGCGAACGAAATCTTCGATCCCACTCCTACCACGCGATCCAGCGCGGCAGCAGCCAGCGCCCGGCCAGCCCCATCACGATCACCGTGGCGCCATGCCACACGCCGATGTGCATCAGGTTGTCATGCGGACACCACAGCGACACCGCGAACGCCCCTGCGGCGCCCGCCGCCACGCCCGCCAGCATTCCCGCCCGCCGCAGCGACGAAGGCGCCCCGCGCCGCAGCCACAGCACCAGCGCCGCCAGCGTGATCAGCCCGGTGCCCAGCCCCAGCATCAGGCAGGCCACCCCGGCCGGGTCAAGCGTCACCGGCCGGTCATGCCACAGTTCCACCGCCGCCAGCCCCAGCGCCGATCCCGGCAGCACCGCCGCCATCAGCGCGGTCCAGCCCCAGCCGCCGCGTTGCACGCCCACCGACGGCCGCGCCATGTCCACCGCCGCCCAGGCCGAAGCCAGCGCCAGCACCAGGAACACGCCGGCCGCGGTCGTCACCAGCGGTTCGGGATGGCCGGCGGCAAAGTCGCGCCGCAACCCCAGCACCGCCACCAGCAGCCCCGCGCCCAGCGCCAGCGCCGCCATTGCCAGCGCCATGCCGCGCCCTTGCCGCAACGGCGCCACCGGCTTGAGGTCGGCCACCAGCCCCGCCAGGAAATCGTTCGGTTCGTCGGCCATCGCTCAGGCCCTCTCGATCAATGCGGCAAGCCGCTTCAGGCCGCGATGGATGTTCACTTTCACCAGGCTCTCGCTCTGGCCGGTGCTGGCCGAAGCCTCGGTGATCGACAGCCCGTCGATCCGCACCAGCGCGATCGCGCGGCGCTGCGCGTCGGGCAGCGCCGCGAACAGCCGGTCCAGGCTCAACCGCGCCATCACCGCTTCCTCCTCGTCGTCCACGCTCGCCACATCGTCGGCCAGTTCCACCTCGCCCGCGTTGCGATAGGCGGCGCGCAAATGGTCCACGAAGCGGTAGCGCGCAATCGCCGCCAGCCACGGAATCACCGGCCGCGCCGGATCATAGGTGGCCAGCTTGCGATGCACCGAAAGCAGGGTTTCCTGCACCAGATCGTCGATCCCCTCGGGCTGCACCTTGCGCCGGAAATAGCGCAGCAGCCAGGTCCGGCAGGCCGCCAGCAGGGTGGCATAGGCCTGCCGGTCGCCGCGCTGCGCCAGCCCCGCCAGACGGGAAAGCGAGGCTTCGTCGGCAATCACCCCCGCGTCCGCGCCACGAATGCCGCATCAGCGGAAATCAGCCCGCCGCCACGCACCGCCAGCACCAACGCCAGCGCCGCCCACAACGAATGCTCGGGCCACCAGGCATCGGGATAGACGAAGATCTGGATCGTCATCGTCATCCCCAGCAGCCCCAGCGCCGAAGCCCGCGTGAACAGCCCTGCCAGCAGCAGCGCGGGCAGCACATGTTCCGCCGCATTCGCCAGCGGCGCGGCCAGCGCGGCGGGCAGCGGCACCCCGGCATATTCGCTGCGGAACAGCTCGCGCGTCGCGTCGGTCAGTGTGAACCAGGTGCCCGACTCGACCTTGGTCTGCCCGGACCGCCAGAACACCCCGCCCAGCGCCACCCGCACCAGCAGCAGCGCCAGGCTTTCGGGGATGCGCCCCGAAAGCCACGCCACCGCCGCGTCATAACGACGCAGCGGTGCGGCCATCACGCTCACGCCTGCGCCTCCAGCGTGCCGTGGCCCTTCGGCGTCTTCGTGGTCAGGCAGGTGCCCGCCGGCACCAGCTTCCAGGCATTGCCCTGAAAGTCCTTCGTCGAGGTTCCGGCGCAGCTTGTCCCCGGCCCGGCCTTGCAGTCATTCTTGCCCGCCTTGGCCACGCCGAAGCACTTCTCCATCGGCTTCTTCGCGGCGTCGGCGGCATCGGCCTGCGCGGCCAGCGCGGCAGCGGCGATCACGGCAACGGCGGCGGCTGATTTCATCACGGTCATGCGGATACTCCCCTTTGCGTCGGCCCGCCATCGCGGCGTGCGCTGCCTGCCGATTCGGTGGTTCTGTGACCCAGGTTACAGACGCCCCGGAAGAAGATTTTTCATGAAGGGGCGTAACCGGCCCGGCGCATCCCGCGAACCAGCCGATGCCAATCCGGCACCAGACCTTTCCGGGAGAATACGATGACCCTGCTCAAGACCACCGCCACGGCCGCCTCCACCGCCGCGCTGATCGCGCTGTCGGCGCTGGCTCACGCCGCCACGCCGCCCGCCGGCAGCACCGGCGCCGCGCTGGGCGCCGCCGACACCGTCCACTGCTATGGCGTCAACACCTGCAAGGGCACCGCCGATTGCAAGACCACCCAGCACGACTGCAAGGGCATGAATTCGTGCAAGGGCCAGGGCTTCAAGGCGCTGTCCACCACCGCCTGCCTGAAGCGCGGCGGCACCATCGGCGACATCCGCTGATCCAGCCCCGGCCGGCCCGTCCGGGTCGGCCGGGTTCACTTGATTCCACGAAAGCACCATCGATGATCCCGCCCTTCACCGGCTTCGGCCTCGGCCTGCGCAAGGACCACCACGCCGATTTCCTCACCGCAACGCAGCCGGTCGATTTCGTCGAGATCATCTCGGAAAACTTCATGGCCTGCGGCGGCCAGCCGCTGCGCACGCTCGATGCGGTGCGCGAACGCCACCCGGTGGCAATGCACGGTGTCTCGCTCTCGCTCGGCTCGCCCGAAGGCCTCGACACCGGATACCTTGCCGAACTGAAAGCCCTGACGCGCCACGTCGATCCGCTGTGGGTGTCCGATCACCTGTGCTGGACCCGCATCGGCGGCTTCGCCACGCATGACCTGCTGCCCCTGCCTTACACCGACGAGGCGCTCGCCACCTGCATCGCCAACCTGTCCCGCGCGCAGGATGTGCTGGAACGCCCGCTGCTGGTCGAAAATCCGTCCAGCTATGTCACCTTCGGCGAAAGCACGATGTCCGAATGGCAGTTCCTGGCGCTGCTGGCACAGGAAACCGGCTGCCACCTGCTGCTCGACGTCAACAACGTCTACGTTTCCAGTGTCAACCACGGCTTCGACGCGCACGCCTTCCTGGCGGGCCTCCCTGCCGACCGGGTCCGCCAGATTCATCTTGCCGGCCACAGCCCCGGCCCGGCCGAGATGCTGATCGACACGCACGACACCCCGGTCTGCGATCCGGTATGGCGGCTTTATGCCCACGCTGTCGCCCGCTTCGGCCCCTGTGCGACGATGATCGAGCGCGACGACGCCATCCCGCCGTTGCCCGCTTTGCTTGCCGAACTCGACCAGGCCCGCGCCATCGCCGGCAACACCCTGGAACACGCCGCATGAACCTGCTCGCCCGCCAGCACGCCTTCCGCGCCGCCATCACCGTCGCAGACGACGATGACGGCACGCCGTTTCCCGGATCGCCCGGCATGGCCATCTACCGCAATGCCTATCGCGGCCGGCTGCTGTCCGCGCTCGAAGTCTCGTTCGCGCGCACCCGCCAATGGGTCGGCGAGGACGCCTTCACCGCCGCCGCCTGCCACCATGTCCTGACCATCCCGCCCACCGGCTGGACGCTTGACGCCTATGGCGCGCAATTCCCCGCGCTGCTGGACGCGCTGTTCGCGCAAGACCCCGAAGTCGCCGAACTGGCCTGGCTCGAATGGCACCTGCAACAGGCCTTCGCCGCCCCGGACGCAGCCACTCTCGATCTCGCCGCGCTTTCCGCGCACGACGCCGACGACTGGGAACGCCTGTGCTTCGACATGGCGCCCGGATTCGCGATGCGCGCCGTTGCCACCAACTGCACCGCGCTGTGGACCGCGCTGCTTTCCGATGACGCCGCCGGGTTCGCCGTCCAGCCGGAAGCCGATGCCGCGCTGATCGTCTGGCGGCAGGACCTTGCCCCGCGCTGGCGCCTCAGCCCCGCACCCGAAGCGCATGCCCTCGGCCGCCTTGCCGCCGGCGAACCGTTCGGCACGGTCGCCGCCAATTCCGACCCGGCCGAGCTGGGCGCGTGGCTGGCCGACTGGCTCGCCAGCAGCCTGTTCGCCGCCGCCGCCACCTAACCCAGCGAACGCACCGTCACGCTCAGCCCACCTGCAACCGACCACTCCAGCCGGTTGTAGCTGGGTCGCGTGCTGCGCACCCGCTCGGACAGGGTTCCCGCGCCGATCACCCGGATCGGCAGCCCCCCGGCCTCGACCACGCGGTCGAACGCATCGTGGACATGCCCCGAAAGCACCGCGTCCACCCCGGCCCGTGCCAGCGCCGCCAGCGCGCGCGGCCCGCCGCGCGTCGAAGCGGTCGCATGCGTGCCCGCCTCGATCAGCGGATGATGGCACGCCACCAGCCGCAGCTTGCCCGCCCCCCCCTCCTTATTCGCCCCCAAGTGAGCCAGCGCGTGCGCCAGATCCTTCGACGCCACCCGCCCTTTCGACCAGTTCAGCCGCCACTGCGCCGGCGCAATGGTGGGCAGCGAGACCAGCGCCACCTCGGCAATCGCCAGATCGCGGTGAACCGCCTTGCGCAACACTTCGAAGCGCGCATGGGGGCGCGCCAGCCGGGTGATCGGCTCCCAATAATAGGGCATGTCGTGATTGCCCGGCTCGACGCTGACCGGAACCGGCAGACCGCCCAGATAATCGGCGGCGGCCGCGAATTCGCGCGTGCGCCCGCGCATCGTCAGGTCGCCGGTGCAGATCACCCCGTCGGGCCGCACCTCCGCCACCTCGTGCGCGAACCAGTCGAGCGCGGCGCGATCCTCCATCCCGAAATGAAGGTCGCTGACGTGAAACAGGGTGACGGCGGCAGACATCGCCCTGCCTGTTACCGCGCCTGCCGTCCCGCGCAAGCCCCGCCTGCCGTTCGTCGGTTCCGGTCAGCGCTTCGCCGCGCGCGAATGCCCCTTGTCGGCGGCGTGACGCACCCGGTCGAACCCGCCGCGCCTTGTCCGGCCCGGCGGCCTATCCAGAACCTGCAGCCGGACGACAGCACCGGCGCCCGCATCACCCAGAAAGGAACCCACCATGTTCAGGACCACGCTCGCCTCGCTCTCCCTTGCCGCTGCCGTGCTGGCCGCCACCCCCGCGCTGGCCGCGCCGGTCGGTGTCGAAGTCACCGACCTCGACCTGTCCAGCAAGGCCGGCAAGCAAGAGCTGGCCCGCCGCATCGACCGCGCCGCTCAGACCTACTGCGTCGGACAGACCGACACCGGCTCGATCAGCACCAGCCAGTCGTGCAAGGAAGCCGTGCGCGAGGAACTGCGCCAAAAGCTGGCCGGGCGCATCACCGCCGCCAACCGCATGGCATCCGCGCGCTGAACCGCTTCCACAGCCCCTGGTCGGCGGCCAACTCCAGGTTGTTGGCCACCGGCTGACCTGGCCCGGGCCGGATGCCTCCGACCCGGGCCTCTTGTCGCTTCATGACCCGCCCGGCGTTCAACGCCCGGCCATCGCCTTCGCCTTGGCCAGATAGGTCCGCCCGATCCGCAGCGCGTTGCCGTCGGACAATTCCGCCGACCACACCCCCAGCCCGTCATGGCGCAGCCCGGTAATGCGGTCGCGCCTCAGGATCGTCGAGCGGTGCAGTCGGATGAACCGCTCGGGGTCAAGCCGCGCCTCCAGCCCGGTCACGGTCTGCAACAGCAGGTACGAACGCTCGCCCACGTGCAACCGCACATAGTCGCGCTCGGCATCGATGCGATCGACATCGGCGGCGGCGATCCGCAGCAGTTCAGAACGATGCGGCACCCAGAATTCGCTGATCCACGCACTCGGCTCGCGCAGCCGTGTGCCCCGCCGCGCCACCGCCCGCGCGATCGCGCGTTCCAGCCGCTCGGGCGCGACCGGCTTCAGCACATAGTCCACCGCATCCAGGTCGAACGCCTCGACCGCAAAGCTGTCATGCGCGGTGACGAACACCAGCGCCGGCGGCGCCGCATCGGCATCCTTCAACCGCGCCAGCGCGCGCGCCACGCCCAGCCCGTCCAGCCCCGGCATTGTCATGTCCAGCAGCAGCAGGTCGGGCGCCAGTGCCTCCACCAGCCGCAACGCCGCATCGCCGTCCGCCGCCGTGCCCACCACGGTCAAGCCGGGCAGGCGCGCGCAGATCACCTGCATCCGCTCCACCGCCAGCGGTTCGTCATCGACGATCAACGTGCGCAGCGGCGCGGCCGTCGGTTGGGGCGGAACCATCCGGTCAGGCACGGCCGGGACTTCCCCCCTGCCCCGACGCCCCCGTCTCCAGCGGCATCCGCAACACCGTGCGATAGCCCTGCGCCCGCCTGCCGGTTTCCAGCGTCGCCGCCGGGCCGAACCGTGCCGCCAGCCGGTCGCGCACATTGCCCAGCCCGATGCCGCAGCCCACCGCGCTGCCGCGCGTGGCCCCTGCGGCGGCGCCCGGCCCGTCATCGGACACGGTCAACTCCAGCATCCCGGAATCCTCGCGCGCCTCGATCGTCACCGTCACCGGCGCCTGGCTGAGCGCCACCGCGTATTTCACCGAATTCTCGATCAGCGGCTGCAGGATCATCCCCGGCACCAGCATCCGCTCCAGCGCCTGCGGCACCACGATGCGGGTGCGCAGCCGGTCGGGGAACCGCACCGCCTCGATCTCCAGGTACAGGCGCTGCAACGCGATCTCGTCGGCCAGCGCGATGTCGCTGGTCGGGTCGCCGGCCAGGGTGCGGCGATAGAACGTCGACAGCGTCTGGATCATCCGCTCGGCATCGTCGGCACGGCCCGTCATCACCAGCGCCGACAGCGAATTCAGCGTATTGAACAGGAAGTGCGGATTGACCTGATAGCGCAAGCTGCGCAGCTCCGCCGCCTTGGCCGCGCGCCGGAAATCGCCCTCGCGCCGCTCCGCCGCGCGCGCCTGTTCGCCATTGACCAGCGCGATGTACAGCGCCGCCCAGGCCAGCAGCAGGAAATAACGGCCGATGCCGATGTCGGTCATCTCCTGCCAGAAGCGCTTGCCCTCCATCTTCTCGCGCACCTGCTGCAACTGGCCGGGGCTGAGATAGCTGGGATCGGGCACGTCGATCAGCAGGTTGCCCGCCGAATCCTGGCGGATCTTCACCGCGCCCTGCTTCAGCCGCCCGGCCTGGGCATGCATCGTCTCGATTCTGCTGTTGATCGCCGCGAACGCCTGCTGGTTGATGAACGCCAGCGCCACCGCGCAGGGCACCAGCATCACCAGCGCCACTGCCACCCGCTGCCACAACGGCCGCCGGTCGAACCGGCGCAGCACCACCCAGGCCAGCAGCGTGACGATCACGCCCGAGGCGGCAACCACCGCGCGCGGCGCCAGCATCTCGGCAAAGTCGATTTCCTCGACCACGATCGAGCGCAGCGTGACCAGCAGGAAATACCCCACCCACAGCAGCGCGGCCGAGCCCACCACCATGCGCATCGGCACCAGCGAGGCGGATTCGGGAGGGTTCGGCGCGCCGGCAACACGGGCGGCCGAAGCATGGGAACTGGCGGGCGGCGCTATCGGCTCGACATACATCGCGCCCTTATAGCGCCAAAATGTCCGCCAGCTATGGCGCCGGTCGAGACGCCATAGCGGTTTATCGATTGCGAGCGGCCGGATTGCCTACACCAGCAGATGCTCTTTCGCGATCTTGTCCTTCCACACCAGCGGCGCCAGCGTGTGGACGTTCTTCCCTTCCGAATCGACCGCCACCGTAACCGGCATGTCCTGCACGGTGAACTCGTAGATCGCTTCCATGCCCAGGTCGCCGAACGCGACGACCTTGGCCTGCTTGATCGCCCGCGCCACCAGATAGGCCGCGCCGCCCACCGCCATCAGGTAAGCGCTCTTGTGATTGGCGATCGACTGGGTGGCGGCGGGGCCGCGCTCCGACTTGCCGACGCTGGCCAGCAGGCCGAGATCGAGCATCATGTCGGAGAAGCTGTCCATGCGCGTTGCCGTGGTCGGACCGGCAGGGCCGACCACCTCGTCGCGCACCGGATCGACCGGCCCGACATAGTAGATCACCCGGCCCTTGAAATCGACCGGCAGTTCCTCTCCGGCAGCCTGCATGTCCTTGATGCGCTTGTGCGCGGCATCGCGCCCGGTCAGCATCCTGCCGTTGAGCAGCAGCCGGTCGCCCTGCTTCCAGCCCTGCACCTCTTCCGCCGTCAGCGTATCCAGGTTCACCTTCTTCGCGGCGGCGTCGGGCGCCCAATGCACCTTCGGCCACTCGTCGAGGTTCGGCACCGGGATGAAGCTGGGGCCGCTGCCGTCCAGCGTGAAATGCGCGTGGCGGGTGGCGGCGCAGTTCGGGATCATCGCCACCGGCTTGCCGGCGGCATGGCACGGCGCATCCATGATCTTGACGTCGAGGATGGTGGACAGGCCGCCCAGCCCCTGCGCGCCGATGCCCAGCGCGTTGACCTTGTCGAATATCTCGATGCGCATGGCTTCGAGATCGGTCTGCGGCCCGCGCGCCTTGAGCTGACCCATGTCGATCGGGTCCATCAGCGCCTTCTTGGCCAGCAGCACGCAGTGTTCCGCCGTACCGCCGATGCCGATGCCCAGCATCCCCGGCGGGCACCAGCCGGCGCCCATCTCGGGCAGCATCTTCACCACCCAATCGACGATGTTGTCGCTGGGGTTCATCATCTTGAACTTCGACTTGTTCTCGCTGCCGCCGCCCTTGGCCGCGACGTCGATCGACACCTTGCTGCCCGGCACCATATCCACGTGCAGCACGCAGGGGGTGTTGTCCTTGGTGTTGCGGCGGGTGAACGCCGGATCGGCGAGGACCGAGGCGCGCAGGCGGTTGTCGGGATGGTTGTATGCCCGGCGCACGCCTTCATCGACCACGTCCTGCAGCGACAGGTCCGATTCGAGCCGGCAGTTCTGGCCCCACTGGATGAAGACGTTGACGATGCCGGTGTCCTGGCAGATCGGCCGGTGGCCTTCGGCGCACATGCGGCTGTTGGTCAGGATCTGCGCGATGGCGTCCTTTGCCGCCGGGCCCTGTTCGGCCTCGTAGGCTTCGCCCAGCGCCTTGATGTAGTCCATCGGGTGGTAATAGCTGATGTACTGGAGCGCGTCGGCGACGCTCTCGATCAGGTCTGCTTCACGGATGGTGACCATCTCGGCCATCGACAGTGCTCCTCGGCTGCTGTTCGGTGCGACCCCCGGGGCCGCGGATTCGACGAAGGCCATAGGCAAACCGACCAGTGCCGTCAAAGCGCTTGGCGCGGCTTTTTCCTTCGCCTAGAAGCCGGACCACGAGATGGGATGCTGCACTTGCGTGCGGCTGCAACGGGATCTGGACCATGAGTGAAATTTCCGCGCTGGCCCCGGCCAAGGGCAATGCCGCCCGCCGCGCCATGATCGACAGCCAGCTTCGCACCAGCGGCGTCAACGAACCCTGGGTGCTGGCCGCAATGGCCGCCGTGCCGCGTGAGGATTTCGTGCCCGAAGCCGCGCGCGGCGCCGCCTATATCGATCGCGCCATCCCGCTGGGCAACGGCCGCAGCCTGGCCGCCCCGCTGGTCCACGGCCGCATGTTGGTCGAAGCCGCGCCCACCCCGGCCGACAACGCGCTGCTGGTGGGTGACGGGGCCGGCTACCTTGCCGCGCTGCTGCGCCCGCTGGTCGGCTCGCTCGACGCGGTCGATCCGGCCGATGCCGGCACGGCAAGCGGCGGTAGCTACAGCCTGATCGTCATCGACGGCGCCGCCGAAATCCTGCCCGAAGCGCTCTGCGCGCGGCTGGCCGACGATGGTCGCCTCGTCACCGGCAGCGTCCTGCGCGGCGTCACCCGCCTCAGCGTCGGGCGCAAGGCCGCCGGCCAGATCGCCCTGCTGCCGCTGGCAGAGATCGGCATTCCCGTGCTTTCCGAACTCGCCGCACCGAAGCGCTGGAGCTTCTAAGCGTGATCCCGGCGGCTCGCCGAGGCGCCCTGCTCGCGGGCGCGGCGCTGGCGATGTCGCTGGCGGTTACGGGTCCGGCCCGCGCCGACGACCTGCGCGCGGCGCTGCTGTCGGCCTACGAAAGCAACCCGCAGCTCAACGCCGCCCGCGCCAGCCAGCGCGCCACCGACGAAACCGTGCCGATCGCCCGCGCCGATGGCCTGCCCTCGCTGAACGCCAGCGCGCAGGAAACCGAATACGTCAAGCAGGCCGGCGGCGCGCTCAATCCGCAAAGCTACGATCGCCTGTTCGCGCTGGGCGCGACGATGAACGTCCCGGTCTATTCGGGCGGCGGCGTCCGCAATGCCGTCGCTGGCGCCGAAACCCGCGTCGCGGCCGGAAAGAACGACCTGCGCGGCAGTGAAAGCCAGGTGTTCAGCCAGGCGGTCGCCGCGTATATGGACGTCATCCTCAACGAAGCCGTCGTCCGCCTGAATCAGGCCCAGGTGCAGACGCTGGACGTCAACCTGCGCGCCACGCGCGACCGGTTCGAGATCGGCGACCTTACCCGCACCGACGTCGCCCAGTCGCAATCGCGGCTGGCGCTGGCCAACGGCCAGTTGCAATCGGCGCAGGCCAACCTTGCCAACGCGCGTGAGCGCTACATCCAGATCATCGGCCGCCCCCCGGTCGAACTCGCCCCGCCACCGCCGCTGCCCGGCCTGCCCGCCAATGCCGAGGATGCACTCACCGTCGCGCTGGATCATAACCCCGATCTGCTCGCCGCCCGCGAACGCGCGAAAGCCGCCCGCTACGATACCCGCGCCGCCGGCGCGTCGCGCCTACCCAAGGTCGGCCTGTTCGCCGATGCCGCCCGCACCGATTTCCTCAATTCGTTTGCCGTGAACGGCGCTTCGGTTCCGGTTCCGGTCACCACCACCGCCGACATCGGCGTGCGCGCCACCATTCCGATCTTCCAGGGCGGGCGCCCCACGGCCCTCGTCAAGCAGGCGCAGGCGCGCGAAAGCGCCGCGCTGGAAGGCGAAATCGGCACTGAACGCGCCATCATCGCCCAGACCCGCGCGGCCTGGTCGTCATGGCAGGCGGCCAACGCGATCATCGTCTCCAGCCAGGCCGCGGTCGATGCCGCCTCGCTCAGCCTCGAAGGCGTCCGCGCCGAAAACAGCGTCGGCAACCGCACCATCATCGACATCCTCAATGCCGAACAGGAACTGGTCAACGCCCAGCTCCAGCTCGTCACCGCGCGGCGCAATGCCTATGTTGCTGGGTTCTCGCTGCTGGCGGCGATGGGCCACGCCGAAGCGCGCGATCTTGGTCTGGACGGCGGTCCGCTCTACGATCCGAACGTGCATTATCGCGCCGCCAAGGCCACGTTATGGGACTGGGGCAGCGATCCCGCGCCCGCCGCGAAAT
This sequence comes from Sphingomonadales bacterium, assembly GCA_018971065.1. Next base: position 31,389 of record JAGWVC010000016.1, read on the forward strand.
CCACCCGCACCGTTGACACGCCGGTGCAGAGCGGCACAATCGCGCCGAAGTGAGTCGGGGGTAGTTCGGAACATGCGCCAGCCAGGCGAATCATCGGTCGAGGAAATCCTGGAATCGATCAAGCAGGTCATCGCCCGCGACACGCGGGAACTGGCTGCCGAAACCCGCCGCCGCCGCGAGACCCCGGGCGTCGCGGTGCCGCTGCACGCACCCCCGGCCGACGTGCTGGACCTTGCCATGTCCGCGCAATACCTCGATGACGAGGCGGAGGCCCCTGCCCCCGCCGCCGATGCCGAGGATGCGCTGGTCACCGCCGAATCGCGTTCCGCCATGCGCCAGTCGCTGGCCGCGCTTGCCATGATGTCCGAACCCCGCGCCCAGCCGCAGATCGTCCGCTCGGGCGAAACCTCGCTTGAGGAACTGACCCGCGAACTGCTGCGCCCCGCCCTCGCCGAATGGCTGGACAAGAACCTGCCGCCGATGGTCGAGAAGCTGGTCGCGGCCGAAATCGCGAAGATCGTCGGCAAGAAGGGTTAGGCAACCCGCCGCATTGCGGAATTCGGCCACGCCGCCTAGCCTCGCGGCCATGACCCTGCCCCGCACCGCGCTCCTCGCCCTCGCGCTCATCGCCGCTCCGGCTGCCAACGCCGCGCCGATGACCGCGCAGGACCTCGTCACCCTGTCCCGCGTCGCCGCGCCGGCGGCCTCGCCCGACGGCAAGTGGATCGTCTGGCAGCAGACCGAAACCAATCCGGTCACTTACAAGCGCACCCCCACGCTGGCGCGCGCGCCAGCAAAGGGCGGCCCGGCCACCCCCATCCCCAGCCTGCCCGCCGGCGCCAAGGCCCCCGCCTTCAGTCCCGACGGCACCCGCCTGTGGTTCCTGGCCCCGAAGGACGGCACTGACCAGCTCTGGTCGCTCGATCTCGCCGCGCCCGGCGCCGCCCCGGTCCAGGCCAGCACCCTGCGCAGCGATGTCGCCGGCTTCCTGCTCGCCCCCGACGGCGCCCACATCCTCGTCTGGGGCGAAACCGCGCGCACCTGCGCGACGCTGGGCTGCGAAGGCGACGACCGGCTGGGCACCCCCGGCCCCGGCACCGGCCGTCTCTACCCGGATGGCGTCGGCTTCGTGCGCCACTGGGACGGCTGGCTGCGCCCCGGCCTGCGCAACCGCGCCTTCGCCTTCGCGATCACCCCCGATGGCCACCTTTCTGCCAACCCCATCGCGCTGGACGGCCCCGCCGCCGCGCCGAACGCGCTTGATGGCGACACCCCCACCCGCCCCGATGGCGGCGCCGAACAGCTCGCCTGGGCGCCCGATTCGAAGGCTGTCTATTTCGTCGCCCGCCGCGCCGACCGGATCGAGCCGAATTCCACCAACCTCGACCTCTGGCTCTCGCACCTCGACGGCAAGCCCCCCGCGAACCTGACCGCCGACAACACCGCCACCGATTCGCTGCCCGCCCCCTCGCCCGACGGGCACTGGCTGGCCTATGCGGCGATGGCCCGGCCCGGCTACGAATCGGACCGCATGGTGGTCATGCTGCGCAACCTCGCCACCGGCCAGACCCGCGCGCTTACCGCGCTGTGGGATCGCTCGGTCGATTGGCTGGCATGGGACGCCGCCGGCAAGTCACTCCTCGCCACCGCCGCCGACACGCTGGACCACCCGCTGTTCCGCATCGATCCCGCCACCGGCAAGGTCACCCGCCTGGCCCTGGTGCCCAAAGGCCTGGCCGATGGCCACATCGCCAACGTCAGCACCACGAAAACCGGCATGCTGTTCACCCGCGACACCGCGAACAGCCCCGCCGAAGTCTGGCTGGCGCCCACCGGCAAGCCCGCGCTGGCCGTGACTCACGCCAACGACGCCGCGCTGGCCGCGCAAAGCCCCGTCACCACCACCCGTTTCCACTTCCCCGGCGCCGGTGGCGAAACCGTCTGGGGCCTTGTCCACAAACCCGCCAGCGCGACAGGAAAGCTGCCTGTCCTGCTGTTCGTCCACGGTGGCCCGCAAGGCAGCTACAACGACGGCTGGTCGAACCGCTGGAACCCGCGCGTCTTCGCCAGCCGGGGCTATGCGGTCGTCTCGGTCGATTTCCACGGCTCCACCGGCTACGGCCAAGCCTTCACTGATGCCATCAACCGCGACTGGGGCGGCAAGCCGCTGCTTGACCTCCAGAAGGGTCTTGCCACCGCGCTTGCCGCCGACCCCGCGCTGGACAGCAACCGGGTCTGCGCGCTCGGCGCCTCCTATGGCGGCTTCATGATGAACTGGATCGAGGGCAAGTGGCCCGATCGCTTCAAGTGCCTCGTCCAGCACGACGGCGTGTTCGACGCCCGCGCGATGGCTTACGAGACCGACGAACTGTGGTTCGACGAGTGGGAGCACGGCGGCCACGCCTATCACGAGACGCCCGACGAATTCGAGAAGTGGAACCCGGTCACCACCGTCGGCGCCTGGAAGACGCCGATGCTGGTCATCACCAGCGAGAACGACTTCCGCATCCCCTATACCCAAGGGCTCGCCGCGTTCACCGCGCTGCAGCGCCGCGCCGTCCCCTCGCAGCTCCTCGTCTTCCCCGACGAAAGCCACTGGGTGCTGAAGCCGAAGAATTCGCTGCAATGGCACCAGACCGTGTTCGCCTGGCTTGATCGCTGGCTCAAACCGTAACAGAGCCGGCGGCGAGAGAGGAACCCCGATGGCCAAGCCCGACCCCGCGCTGCTCGATCCGGCGCGCTACCCCTACCAATGCGAAATCCCTACCCGCTTCGGCGATCTCGACGTCAACCAGCACGTCAACAACGCCGCAATGGTCGGCCTCTACGAGGATGCCCGCGTGCGCTATCACGCCGCCAGCGGCTACCACGCCGCGATGGGCGCCGCCGGCATCACCGCGATGGTGGTCAGTTGCGCGCTCGAATACCTTGGCCAGGGCTACTATCCGGAACCCATGACCTTCCACGTCGGCGCCGCCGAACTGGGCCGCTCCAGCTACCTGCTGCTGCAACTCGCCCGCCAGGGCAGCCGCACCGTCGGCTTCTCGCGCGCGACGATGGTCTGCGTCCACGACGGCAAGCCCACCGCCATCCCCGACCTGTTCCGCGACAGCGTGAAACCCTGGATGTATCGCCATGACTGACCAAGCCGAACTGCAACGCGCCGCCGATGCCCTGGCCAAATGCGGCGGCGCCGAAGTGGATGCCCCCGAAGGCATCCGCCGTCACATCTTCCTGTGCGGCGAGCCGACCAAGGGCGAATGCTGCGACGCCGACGTGGGCAAGGAATCGTGGGCGTACCTGAAGAAGCGCTGCAAGCAGTTGGGCCTGACCGGCGATGGCGGCGTGGCACGCAGCAAGGCGGATTGCCTGAAGATCTGCGCCGCCGGGCCCATCGCCGTCGTATACCCGGAAGGGGTCTGGTATCACGGCTGCACGCCCGAAGTGCTGGAGGAGATCATCCAACGGCACTTGATAGGGGGCGAGGTTGTGGAGGAGTTTAGGTTGAGGCGGGGGTAGGGGGAAGTCGGAACGCGTGATTTCATGAGCGCTGTTCCCGCTCCGGGATAGCCCGCGCACCGATACCGTCCCGGAACGGTGTTTCGAACACCTTGCCAACAGTCCTGTCGCGCCGTCGCCATCATCTGGCTGCGATGAATGTCGATCCGTCCCGGAGGTTGCCGGGCCGGGCGGCCACGCCTACATGTAGGGCATGACCGTCACCCTCAGCCCCTCCGCCGCATCGCGCGTCGCCACCATTGCGCAAAAGCAGGGCAAGCCCGCCATCCTCCGCCTCGCGGTCGAAGGCGGCGGCTGCTCGGGCTTCCAGTACAAGTTCGAACTCGCCGGCGCGCCCGATGCCGATGATGCCGTTGCCGAAACCGACGGCGTGCGGCTGGTGGTCGATCCGGTCAGCCTCGATCTCGTCGCCGGCTGCGTGGTCGATTATGTCGAATCGCTTGGCGGCGCGGCATTCAAGGTCGAAAACCCCAACGCCACCGCCGGCTGCGGCTGCGGTTCCTCCTTCGCGATCTGATCCGTGCGCCCTCCGGTGAAAATCGCCACCTTCAACATCAACGGCGTGAAAGCGCGCCTGCCCCGGCTGCTGGAATGGCTGGCCGAAACCCGCCCGGCCGTCGCCTGCCTGCAGGAGATCAAGAGCCAGGACGAAGGCTTCCCGATCAAGGATATCGAGGCGATCGGCTATAAGGGCATCTGGCACGGGCAGAAGGGCTTCAACGGCGTCGCCATCCTGGCGGATGGTGAACTGCCGGTCGAAGTGCAGCGCGGCCTGGCGGGCGAGCCCGAGGACGAGCATTCGCGCTACCTTGAGGCCGACGTGTTCGGCATCCGCGTCGCCTGCATCTACCTGCCCAACGGCAACCCCCAGCCCGGCCCCAAGTTCGATTACAAGCTGCGCTGGATGGACCGCCTGCGCAGCCGCATGGCGCAGATCAAGGCCGAGGAAGTGCCCGCCATCGTCACCGGCGATTTCAACGTCATCCCGCGCGATTGCGATGTCTGGTCGCCCCCGGCGATGGCCAGCGACGCGCTGATGCAACCCGAATCGCGCGATGCCTATGCCCGGCTGATGGCCGACGGCTGGACCGATGCGCTGCTGACCCACAACCCGCGCGGCGGCGTGTGGACGTTCTGGGACTATCAGGCCGGCGCCTGGCAGCGCGATCACGGCTTCCGCATCGATCACGCCCTGCTCTCGCCCGAACTGGCCGACCGGCTGGTGGCCTGCGGCGTGGACAAGGACCATCGCGGCCGGGAAAAAGCCAGCGATCACGCCCCGGTCTGGGTGGAACTGGCAGAAGCCTAACCCTTGTAGAGCGCGTCCAGCCGCTCGGTGTAACGATCGCGGATCTTGTGCCGGCGAATCTTCAGCGAGGGGGTCATTTCCTCGTTGTCGATTCCGAACGGCTCGTCGGCAAAGGCGAACTGGCGCACTTTCTCCACCACCGACAGGTCGGCGTTCACCCGGTCCACCGCCGCCCGCACCGCGCTGCGGAACGCCGGCAGCCCCTGCAAGGCGGCCAGGTCAAACTTCACCCCCTCGGCCCGCGCCCAGCCCAGCGCCCATTCGGCGTCGGGCACGATCAGCCCGACGACGTAAGGCCGCTTGTCGCCCGCCACCATCGCCTGGCCGATCTCGGGCTGCAAAGTCAGCATCCCTTCCAGCTTCTGGGGCGAGACATTGTCGCCCTTGTCGTTGACGATCATGTCCTTCTTGCGGTCGGTGATGACGATGCGCCCCCGCTCGTCGAAATGGCCGATGTCGCCGGTGTGCAACCAGCCATCCTTCAGCACCCGCGCGGTCTCGGCCTCGTTGCGCCAATAGCCCTTCATCACCAGCTCGCCGCGGCACAAAATCTCGCCATCCTCGGCGAACCGCACCTCGACGCCAAACATCGGCGGGCCGACATTGCCCGGATCGGTGCCGGTGGCGGGCCGGCTGCACGAGATGATCGGCGCCGACTCGGTCTGGCCATAGCCCTGCAGCAGCACCAGCCCCATCGCCGAGAAGAACGCCCCGATCTCGGGATTGAGCGGCGCCCCGCCCGAAACCAGCGCCTTCATCCGCCCGCCGAAGTGCCGGCGGATCTTCGGCCGCAAGGTATGCTCCAGCAGCAGCTCCAGCGGCTTGTCGCGCAACCGGGGCCGGCCCGCCCTGCCCGAATTCGCCAGCCCGATCGCCCGGTCCAGCAGCCAGTTGGCCACCCGTCCCTGCTTTTCCACCTGCTTGATGATCCGCGTGCGCAGCACCTCGAACAGGCGTGGCACCACCACCATCACCGTTGGCCGCACTTCCTCGATATTGGCGGCCAGCTTGTCCAGCCCCTCGGCATACCAGATCTGCGCGCCCATCCCGATCGGCAGGAACTGGCCGCCGGTGTGCTCGTAAGCGTGGCTGAGCGGCAGGAACGACAGGAACACTTCCTCCTCCCAGCCGAAATCCTCGTCGATCAGCCGCGCCGCGCCGTCGATGTTGCGCAGGATGGCGCCGTGGTGCTGCATTACCCCGCGCGGCGCGCCACCGGTGCCGCTGGTATAGATGATGCACGCCAGGTCATCGCGCCCGATCCCGATGATGCGCGCATCGACCGCCGCCCGCGCCGCCGCCGCATCGCCGGCCACCAGCGCCTGCCATCCGTGAAATTCCACCGCCCCGGCCTGCGGGAACGGGAACGGGTCCATCGCCACGACATGCGCCACCGCGTCGGTCTGCATCGCCGCCGGCAGCAGCGGCTTCGCCAGCTTGCCGTTCGAGACGATCACCGCGCGCGCGCCCGAATTCTCCAGCACATGGGCATGATCGCGCTCGGTATTGGTGGTGTACGCCGGCACCGTCACGCAGCCCGCCGCCATGATCGCCAGATCGGCGATGCACCATTCCGGACGATTCTCGCCCACCAGCACCACGCGATCGCCGTTGCCCAGCCCCAGCCGGCACAGCGATTCGGCCAGCAGGCAGACTTGCGCTGCCACGTCCCGCCAGCTCAACGATTGCCAGTTGCCGGCGCGCTTGATCCACAGGAACGGCTTGTCGCCCAGTTCGTCGGCACGGGCGAGGAACAACCGGACAAGATTAGCCGATGCATCGAAATCGGTTAGCTGCACGTTCCCCATCCCCCTGCAACGGCCGAAACCGGCTGCCGGGTCCGAGTTTAGGCGGGCCGGGGCAGGCCGGCAAGCACCGCCTCACTCATGCGCGCCGTTCAACTCGTTGCTGCGGCGTGGAATCACCGTGACCGCGCCCGTGGTATCCATGCCGACGCCTTCGCTGCGTGGATCGGCAGCGCCCACCCAGCGCGCTGCCGGGCCGGTGCCCACGCGCTCCACCGCATTGGCCTTCAGACCCAGCGGCCCAACCCTCAGCTTTTCGCCCAGCGCGGCCAGTCCGGGTTGCAGCGTTTCCAGCCCGGTCCCCTGTTCGATGGTGCCGCCCGGCCCCGGCGCATAGACCAGCCCCAGCGCAATCGCGTCCTGCGCGCTCATGTGCCAATCGATCACCGCGACCAGCGCCTTGGCAACCTGGGCGATGATGGTGGACCCGCCGGCGGCACCGATCGCCAGTCGCAGTTGCCCATCGGGCGCATAGGCGAACGTGGGCGCCATCGAGCTGCGCGGCCGCTTGCCGCCCTCGACCCGGTTGGCGGCCGGAACCCCGTCGTGGTCGGGAAAGACGTCGAAATCGGGCAGTTCGTTGTTCAGCATGTAGCCATCAGCGGCAACACCAGCGCCGAAATAGCCGTTGATCGTGGTGGTTACCTGGACGACGTTGCCGTCACGGTCCACCACGGCGAGGTCCGACGTGCCCTTGTCTTCCGATCGCGCCACCGGGCGCACCGTCGGCGCCCCGGCAGGCTCGCCGGGCAGGATGGTCGCCATCGTGCGGTCCACGGCGATCAGCGCGGAACGGCGGGCTAGATAGTCGCCATCCAGCAGGCCGGCGGTCGGCACCGTCACGAAGGCGGGATCGGCGATGTAGCGATTGCGATCGGCATAGGCGAGGCGCGAGCTTTCCGCGAACAGGTGCCAGGCCTGTGGCGACGCCCTGCCCATCGCGCCGATATCGAAGCGCTCGATCTGCTTGAGGATCATCAGCACCGAGATGCCGCCGGCGCTGGGCGGCCCCATGCCGCAGATTCGCCAGCCGCGATAGCTGCCGCAGACCGGCGCGCGGGCGATGGCGCGATAGCCGGCGAAGTCGGCCCGCGTGATCGGAGAAGGGTGGGCCTGCGCCTGGTTCAGCGCGGTGACGGCGTGGGCAGCCAGTGCGCCGGTATAGAACGGCTTCGGCCCCTGTTGGGCCAGCCTTTCCAGGGTTGCCGCCAATTCGGGCACTTTCAGCAGCGTGCCCTTCGCCACCGCCTCGCCCGCGGCGTTGAAATAGAGCGAGCGCGCCCAGCCCTCGACATGGCGGCCATACAGGTTCAGGCCATTGTGCATCCGCGCCGACACCGGCGTTCCGTCGCGCGCCAGCCGGATCGCCGGACCGAACAGGCTGGCCCACGGCAGGCGGCCATAGCGCGCGTGCGCCTGCGCCATCAGCGCCAGTTCGCCGGGCACGCCCGCGCTCTTGCCGCCGGCGCCCAGCCCGGCCAGCGGCTTGCCGTCCGCGCCCAGGAACCAGTTCGGCGTGGCGGCGGCCGGCGCGGTCTCGCGCCCGTCGATCGTGGCGATCGTTCCGGTGCGGCTGTCATGCCGCAGGAAGAAGGCGCCGCCGCCGATCCCGGAATTCTGCGGCTCCACCACGTTCAGCGCCAGCATCGTCGCGATCGCTGCATCGGTGGCGGTGCCGCCCCGGCGCAACATTTCCACCCCCGCCGCAGCCGCGCGCGGATCGGCGGCGCTGACCACGCCCGTGCCCGAAACCTCTGCCTTTGGGGAAAGCCGCTCATGCCGGGCAGGCGTTCGGGCTTGCCCCGGCGCTGCCAGCAGCAGTGCCGCCAGCGCCGGCACCAGCCAGCGCGTCAGCCGATCATGCGGTGCCGACTGCTTCGGCAAGCGTGGAGAAACCGTCACGCTGCAACAATGCGGCAAGTCCATCAACGATCCTTCGCGCGATGCCCGGCCCTGCATAGACCAAGGCGCTGTAAAGCTGGACAAGGCTGGCCCCGGCGCGGATTCGCGCCCAGGCATCCTCGGCCGAGGCAATGCCGCCAACCCCGATCAGCGGAATCGCCCCGCCGGTTGCTACACGGAAATCCCGCAGGCGTTGCTGCGCAAGATCGCGTAGAGGCGCGCCCGAAAGCCCGCCGGCTTCCCCGGCGTGGCGCGATGCCAGCGGCGGGCGGCTGATGGTGGTGTTCGAGACGATCAGCGCACCAAGCTGCCTGTCGATGGCGATGCGGGCGATGGCGTCGATGTCGGCCGGTTCCAGATCCGGCGCCACTTTCAGGAACACCGGTGGGCCATCCACGCCGCGCGCGGCCAGCACCCCGTCCAGCAGCGCCGCCAGCGCGCCCTCGTCCTGCAGCGCACGCAGGCCGGGGGTGTTGGGGCTGGACACGTTGACCGCGAGGTAGCTGGCCAGCGGCGCCATCAGGCTGGCCATCGTCGCGTAATCGGCGGCGCGATCGGCCGAATCCTTGTTGGCGCCGATGTTGATGCCCACCACGCCACCGCGCCCCAGCCGCGCGCCCAGCCGCTCCGCCGCAACGCGCGCGCCACCGTTGTTGAAGCCCATGCGGTTGATGACGGCGCGATCCTCTTCCAGCCGGAACAGGCGCGGGCGGGGGTTGCCTGCCTGCGGCAGCGGCGTGATCGAACCGACTTCGGCAAACCCGAAGCCCAGCCCCAGCAGGGCATCGGGCACTTCGCCGTCCTTGTCGAAGCCGGCGGCCATGCCGAGCGGGTTGGGGAAATCGATCCCGGCCACGCGAATCGCCAGCGGCCCGCCAGCCATCGCGGTGCGGCGGGGCGCGGCGAGCTTGAGCATGGCCAGCGCAAGGCCATGCGCGCGCTCGGCCTCGATTCGGAACAAGGCCGGACGGATCAGCGAATAGAGCATGGCCCCCTATGGCAAAGCCGGCGCGGCCTGTCGATTCCCGGATAAAGCGCGGAAATTTGTACGAATCCGCCACAGGGAGGCGGAGAAACTTCCACTTTGGAACTCTGGTTGGCGAATTCTTACAATTCGACTCGGTAGCGTCCGGGCTAAGGGAGGCTTGCGACCCGAAGGGCTCTTGGCGGTTTTCCGCTGTTGAGTTCTTGACTTTATGGGCGGCCTTCCATGCGGAGGGCCGCCCTTTTTTCATATCCCGCCACATTGCAGATGCGAACAGAAGCGGTTGCAAGCCGGATTCGGCGCGGGTAGGGCAATTCGGAACGAATCAGTCTGAATTGGGGCCGCTCCCGATGCGCTTGTCCAGCATGGCCGACTATGCCGTTGTCACGATGACCGCTGCCGCGCGCAATTGCGGCGGTGCGCGGCTCAGCGCGACGCGGCTGGCCGAATCGACCGGCCTGCCCGCGCCCACCGTGCAGAAGCTGGTCAGCCGTCTCACGGCCGCCGGGCTGTTGCGCTCGTCGCGGGGCGCTCACGGCGGGCTGAAGCTGGCCCGCCCGGCCGCCACCATCAGTCTTGCCGACATCATCGAGGCCGTCGAAGGGCCGATCGCGCTGACCTCGTGCCTCGATTCCGGCCATGACTGCTCGCTGGAAAGCGCCTGCGCGGTGCGCCCGCACTGGCCGGTGGTGAACGAGGCGCTGCGCGGCGCGCTGGCGCAAGTGCCGCTGACCAGGCTGGCCGATCCGCGCGGCGCGGCGCCATACGCAATGATGCAAGGAGTCGCCGCATGAGCGAGGATACCGGCGTGCGCGATTTGGCCGCGCGCGAGGCAGCGGCCCGCGTTGCCGATTACGAACACGGCTGGTCTTCGGATATCGAGCAGGAATACGGCCCCAGGGGCCTGTCCGAGGATACCGTCCGCTTCATCTCGGCCAAGAAGGACGAGCCGGAATGGATGCTGGAATGGCGGCTGAAGGCCTATCGCACCTGGCTTGAGATGCCGATGCCCGAGTGGGCGAAGCTGAACGTGCCGCCGATCGACTACAGCCAAGCCTATTACTGGGCCGCCCCCAAGGCGAAGCCGAAGCTGGGCAGCCTTGACGAGGTCGATCCCGAGATCCTGCGCGTCTATGAAAAGCTGGGCATTCCGCTGGAGGAGCAGAAGTTGCTCGCCGGGGTCGAGCCCGCGCGCAAGATCGCAGTGGACGCGGTGTTCGACAGCGTTTCGGTCGCCACCACCTTCCGCAAGGAGCTGGAAGCCGCCGGCGTCATCTTCCGCTCGATCAGCGAGGCGATCCGCGAATTCCCCGAGCTGGTCCGCAAGTGGCTGGGCAAGGTCGTGCCGGTGCGCGACAACTACTTCGCGGCGCTGAACTGCGCGGTGTTTTCCGACGGCACCTTCGTCTACATCCCCGAGGGGGTGCGCTGCCCGATGGAGCTGTCCACCTACTTCCGCATCAACGCCGAGAATACCGGCCAGTTCGAACGCACGCTGATCATCGCCGAAAAAGGCAGCTACGTCAGCTACCTCGAAGGCTGCACCGCCCCGCAGCGCGACGAGAACCAGCTTCACGCCGCCGTGGTGGAACTGGTGGCAATGGAAGATGCCGAGATCAAGTACAGCACCGTGCAGAACTGGTATCCCGGCGACGCCGAAGGCAAGGGCGGCATCTACAACTTCGTGACCAAGCGGGCGCTGTGCCAGGGCGCGCGCAGCAAGGTTTCGTGGACGCAGGTGGAAACCGGCAGCGCGATCACCTGGAAGTACCCCTCGTGCGTGCTGAACGGCGAGGATTCGGTGGGCGAATTCTACTCGGTCGCCGTCACCAACAATTACCAGCAGGCCGATACCGGCACCAAGATGATCCACAACGGCAAGGGCAGCCGCTCGACGATCATCAGCAAGGGCATCAGCGCCGGCCGGTCGAACAACACCTATCGCGGGCTGGTGCGCGTGGGCGCGCAGGCGGAAAACGTGCGCAACTTTACCCAGTGCGATTCGCTGCTGCTGGGCGCCGAATGCGGCGCGCATACCGTTCCGTACATCGAGGTGCGCAACCCCACCGCGCAGATCGAGCATGAGGCGACCACCAGCAAGATCAGCGATGACCAGTTGTTCTATGCCATGCAGCGCGGGCTGGGGCAGGAGGAAGCGGTGGCGCTGATCGTCAACGGCTTCGCCAAGGAAGTGCTGCAGCAGTTGCCCATGGAATTCGCGGTCGAGGCACAGAAGCTGCTCGGCATCAGTCTTGAAGGATCGGTCGGTTGAAGAAGACGCTTTCGATACGCACCGGCGATGAGGCGGGGCGGGCGCCGCAGAAGTCGTGGGGCGTCACCGGTGATCGGCTGGAACGGCTCAAGCAGCGTGCGCGCGACGAACGCCGCAAGCCGACCGAGGCCGAGCGCCTGCTGTGGGAGCGGCTGTCGGGCGGCCGGATCGGCGGATTGAAGTTCCACCGCAAGCAACTGGTCGGATCGGTGCTGACCACATTCGCCTGCCCGTCGCGTTGGCTGGTCGTCAACGTCAGCCCGGCGGACAGCAACGCCGAATTCGACACGCTGCAGGACAAGCGCCTGACCGACACCGGCATCCGCGTGCTGCGCTTTGCCGAGGCGACGGTGCTGGAAACGCTGGAAACCGTGGTCGATGCGATCAAGACCGAAGCCAACCAGCCGTTCGACAAGCGCGCCGCGCAACGCGGGGCCGCCGCCCAGTTCGAACGCACCGAAGGATGACCATGCTCGTTATCGACAACCTCCACGCCGAAGTGGCCGGCAAACCGATCCTCAAGGGCCTGTCGCTGACCGTCAACGCCGGCGAAATCCACGCGATAATGGGGCCTAACGGCGCCGGTAAGTCCACCCTGGGCTACACGCTGGGCGGGCGGCCGGGCTACACCGTCACCGGTGGCTCGGTCACGTTCGACGGCAAGGACCTGCTCGAACTCGAACCGCACGAACGCGCGGCGGCGGGCCTGTTCCTGGGCTTCCAGTATCCGGTGGAAATCCCCGGTGTCTCCAACGTCCAGTTCCTGCGCGAATCGCTGAACGCCCAGCGCCGCCAGCGCGGCGAGACCGAGCTTTCCGGCGGCGCCTTCCTGCAGGTGGCCAAGCTGAAGGCCGGCCTGCTGAAGATGGACATGGACATGCTGAAGCGCCCCGTGAACGTCGGTTTTTCCGGCGGCGAGAAGAAGCGCAACGAGATGGTGCAGATGGGCATCCTCGACCCGAAGTTCGCCGTGCTGGACGAGACCGACTCCGGCCTCGACATCGACGCGCTGCGCATCTGCGGCGAGGGCATCAACACGATCATGCGCAAGCCCGGCAAGGCGGTGCTGCTGATCACACACTACCAGCGTCTGCTCGATTACGTGAAGCCCGACTTCGTTCACGTGCTGGCCGGCGGCCGCATCGTCCGCAGCGGCGGGCCGGAGCTGGCGCTGGAGCTGGAGCGCGAAGGCTACGAGGCGGTTGCGTGACGGCCCTCGCGCTTCCCGATACCAGTGCGGTCGAGGACTGGCGCTATGCCCCGCAGGCGGCGCTGGCCGGATTGTGGCCGCTGGACGCGCCCGAGGCGGTGACAGTTCCGGCCGGTGAGGCCTTTGCCCGCGCCATCGTGCTGGAAGGCGACGAGGTCGTGCAGCTAGCGCTGACACTGGAAGCCGGCGCGCGCGCGGCGGTTCACATCGTCAACACCGGCACCGGCTATGGCCGCGTCGAGGTGACAGCAACGCTGGGCCAGGGCGCCGATTTCACGCTGGGCGGCGTGCAACTGGCCAGCGGAAATGCGTCGCGCGAGATCGTCGCCGGCGTCACCCACGCCGCGCCCGATGCCACCAGTCGCCAGATCGTGCGCACGGTATTGGGCGGGCAGGCCACCGGCACCGTGCTGGGCCGCATCCGCGTGGAGCGCGGCGCCAACGGCACCGATGCCGAGCAATCGGTCCGCGCCATGCTGCTGGACCGCACCGCCACCGCCAATGCCCGGCCCGAGCTGGAAATCTACGCCGACGACGTCAAGTGCGCGCACGGCTGCGCGGTGGGTGAACTGGACGGCATGGGCCTGTTCTACCTGCAATCACGCGGTCTTGAGCCGTCACGGGCCAAGGCGCTGATGCTTCAGGCCTTCCTGGCCGAAGCGCTGGTCGGCGCCGAGGACGGGGAACGCCTTCAGGCGCTGGCGCTCGAACGGCTGGAGGCGCTGCTGTGAACGCGCCGCTGAACCTGCGTGCCGATTTTCCAGGACTCGTCACCGCCGAGGGCAAGCCCTGGCATTACCTCGATTCGGGCGCGACCGCGCAGAAACCGCAGGCGGTGATCGACGCCACGGTTCGCGCGATGGGCGCCGATTATGCCACCGTGCATCGCGGCGTCTATGCCCGCTCGGCCGAGATGACGCTGGCGTTCGAGGCCGCCCGTCGCCGCGTGGCGCGGTTCATCGGCGGGCAGGAAGGCGAGATCGTCTTCGTGCGCGGCGCCACCGAGGCGATCAACCTGGTCGCGCAGAGCTGGGGCGCGGCGAACCTGAAAGCCGGCGATCGCGTGCTGCTTTCGGTGCTGGAACACCACTCCAACATCGTGCCCTGGCAATTGCTGGCCGCGCGCACCGGCTTCGCCATCGATGTCTGCCCGTTGACTGAGGATGGCCGCATCGACCTCGACGCCGCCGAAGCCATGCTGACCCCGGCGCACAAGCTGGTCAGCTTCGCGCACGTTTCCAACGTGCTTGGCTCGGTGCTGGACGTCGCGCGGGCTGCCCGGCTTGCCCATGCGGTCGGCGCGAAGCTTCTGGTCGATGGCTGCCAGGCGGTGCCGCGGCTGAAGGTCGATGTGGCAGCGCTGGGCTGCGATTTCTACGTGTTCTCCAGCCACAAGCTGTATGGCCCCACCGGCATCGGCGCGCTGTGGGCGCGGGCGGACATCCTCGATGCCATGCCGCCGTGGCAGGGCGGCGGCGCGATGATCGACCGGGTCGCCTTCGACGGCACGACGTATGCCCCCGCCCCGCAGCGCTTCGAGGCTGGCACCCCGGCGATCATCGAGGCAATCGGGCTGGCGGCGGCGATCGACTATGTCGAGGCCATCGGGCTGGACGCGATCCATGCGCATGAGGCCCGCCTGGTCGAAACCCTGCGCGGCGAGCTGCGCGCGCTGAATGCCGTTCACCTGTTCGGCCCCGAGGATTCCGCCGGCATCGTCAGTTTCGCGCTGGAGGGGGTGCATCCGCACGACCTTGGCACCATCTTGGACGAAAGCCGGGGCGATTTCGGCCCGGTGGCGATCCGCGCCGGCCACCATTGCGCCCAGCCGCTGATGGCGCATCTGGGCGTTCCGGCCACGGCACGGGCCAGCTTCGGGCTGTACAACGACGAAAGCGATATTGCCGCGTTGCTCGCCGGCATCGAACGCACACGGAGAATTTTCGGATGAGCGACGAGACCCCCCACTACACGGTCGCGGAAGTCACGGCCGGCACCCCTCCGCCCCGGGCGCGCGTGGAAGATGCCGAAACCCCGGCCGAGACGCTGGCGCGCAAGAAGGACTACCTGGAAGGGTTCCTGGCGCAGCAGCCCGAAGGCGTCAGTCCCGGCGAACCCGGCGGTGCGATCTACGAAAGCGTGATCGCCGCGCTGCGCGAGATTTTCGACCCCGAAATCCCGGTCAACATCTATGATCTCGGCCTGATCTACGGCGTCGATGTGTCCGACGACAGCGCCGTCACCGTGACGATGACGCTGACCACGCCGCACTGCCCGGTGGCCGAATCGATGCCGGGCGAAGTCGAAATGCGCGTCGCCGCCGTTCCGGGCGTGCGCGATGCCGAAGTCAATCTCGTCTGGGACCCGCCGTGGGACCCGCAGAAGATGTCGGACGAGGCCAAACTCGAACTGGGCATGTTGTGATGACCACCGAAGCGAAAACCGCCCGCGCCCGTCCGGCCGCCGTGCTGCTGACCCCCTCGGCCGAAGCGCGCGTTGCCAAGCTGATGGCCGAGGCGCCGCAGGGTGCCATCGGCGTCAAGCTCTCCACCCCGCGCCGTGGCTGCTCGGGGCTTGCCTACTCGGTCGATTACGTGACCGAGGCCAACCCGATGGATGAGCGCATCGAGACGCCGGGCGGCCTGTTCTTCATCGACGGGGCCAGCGTATTGTATCTGATCGGCAGCACGATGGACTGGCAGGAGGACGATTTCACCGCCGGCTTCGTGTTCCAGAACCCCAACGCCAAGGGCACGTGTGGCTGCGGCGAAAGCTTCACGATCTGAGGTTCATTCCCGGAAGCCGATCTCAGAATCGAGCGCACAGGCTTGCCGTCGCAGCGATGCGCGCGCCAGCCGCTCCACCTCCGCCTTGCGCCGCGCCGCCGCCAGGGGCTGCAAGGGTGCAGGGCGCAGGATTTCGGCATCGTAGCCGTCGGCCACGATCAGCCCGCAGCGTTCGGGCCGGAATGCGGACGATTCCATGCAGGCGCGATCCAGATTCGCCGCCAGCCCCCAGTAGAACCGGTCGCAATGCTCGAAGTAATCCGTCCACTTGCCGTCACCCAGCAGGTCGGCGCGACTGACCTTGATCTCGACGATGATGACGTTGCCCTTGGCATCAATGCCCATCAGGTCAGCCCGGCGACCCGAACGCAACGGCATTTCCGGCAGGCACCAGATATCGTTGCGCGCGAATAGCCGGCAGATGCCGCGAGCCACATGCGCGGCCTTCAGCGCCGTGGCATCACTGGGCAAAGCCGCTGCGTTGGCAAGCGAATCGGGAAAATCCATGCTCCAACGGTAGGAACATATGAAGAACTTTCAAGTCCGAATCGTCAGGATTCGCTCAGGCCTCGTCCTGGAAACCACAGACCAGCGCCAGCAGCGAATCGCGCGCGGCGGTGAATTCCTGAAGCAGCGCCCACGCCGCAGGCGACGGATCGCCGCCACGCTTGTGTACGGCAATCAGCGCGGTAAGCCCCGGCTCCATTACCGCCGCCAGATCGGCCACGCCTTGCCGCGCGACGCCGGCCCGCCAGTCGTCGACCTGCGCCACGCGTTCCGGGAAGGCCCGCGACTGCGCCGATTCGGGCTGGGGCACGGTTCCCGCCAGCCCGGCCACGGCCGCCGCCGCGCGGTGCAACGCGCTCCACTGCCGCGCCAGTTGCGGCGGCGCCGGGCGCTGTGGTGCCGGATCGATGCGCGGCGCCGCGGCGCCGTCGAGGCGGGCAAACGGGCGATCGAAGCCGGGTGGCAGTTCGGGTGGATAGGAACTCATGACCGCCACGGATACGCCGGGAGGCCTTGCGATTTTGCTAAGATCCCCGGATGGCGCGCATTGTTGCAAAACCACTGGCGCCCGCGCCCGCCCCCTGCTAACCGCCCCGGACAAGGCACCCGTAGCTCAGCTGGATAGAGCGCTGCCCTCCGAAGGCAGAGGCCACAGGTTCGAATCCTGTCGGGTGCGCCATTTTGCCCTCATAACCCCGGCGGATCAACGAGATCGGAAAGACGCCGCTTCTTGGCAGGTTGCACCCTGTCGGACGCCTGGGCCGGCATGCCTTCTTGCCAGAGAGTAGCGGGCAGTCGATATTTCGAAAGATCGCTGAGAGACGGTTTCGTTCAGATTGAATCGAAACCGCCTCTGGAATCTTTTGATTTCCGTTATTTCCGACACGCGCAGGCCGCAGGAAAACGGCCTGCCTTTACGCCGACTGGATGTAGGTGCGCAGGGCTTCGGCTTCGGACTGGATGCCGTCGATCCGGTACTTCACCAGATCGCCGATCGAGACGAAGGCGACGATGCGGCCGCCGGTTTCGACCGGCAGGTGGCGGATACGGCGGCGGGTCATCAGCCCCAGCGCCTCGAGCACGGCGGTTTCGGGCGAGACCGTGATGGCGGGGGCGGTCATCACCTCCCCCACGGTGCGATCGAGGAAGGCGGCGCCTTCGCGCTGGAGGCCATAGACGATGTCGCGTTCGGAAAAGATGCCTGAGATGGCTTGGCCATTGAACACCGGCAGCGCGCCGATGCGCCGTTCCGCAAGCAGGGCAACGGCATCGCGCACCGGGGTTTCGGCGGTGCAGCTCAGCACCTCGGTGGAACGGCCGTGGATGAGACGCGCGATGGTCATGGCAGCTCTCCGTCATGTTGTTATGGACACAGAATGCCATAGGCGCGGCGCGGATACCAGCGGGAGCAATCGATGCAAGAGGATGACCGGCGGACGCTGCTGATGCTGCTGCGGTTCAAGCGATTGATGGGGCGGTTGCTGCTGTTGATGCTGGGGCTGGTGGTGCTGGGCATCGTCGGGCTGAAGCGGCATTCGGCCCCGATGGTGGTGCATGGGGTATTCGCGGCGGCGGCGTTGTGTGCGTTTGCCATGCTGCTGGCGCCGCTGGTGATGGCCTGGCTGGCGCGCAAACGCTAGGCGGCGTGGGCGAATTCCGCAAAATCGCCGCCCTCTGAACGTCTGGCATATGCTGGCCAGGCGCTGCGATTGATTCGCATCCGCGATGCTGTATCGTCGGCGCTCAACGACAGGACTCGCTCATCGACTTGCGGCCATGCCGGCAATGTCCAGGCAGGGTCGGATCAGGAGAGCAAGCATGGCCGAAGCCGATTTCGATGTGAACCACGCCGTCGAGGCCGAGCCGCGCGTCGCGCCCTACGTGGTGGATGCCGATGTCCACGTCACGCCGCCGCCGACGTTCTGGGCCGAATACCTCTCACCGCAATTCCGCGATCTTGCCCCCAGGGTGGAGAGCGACGACGACTATGACTACATCGTCTTCGAAGGCGCGCGCCGACCGATCAACCTGATGCAATCGCAGGCCGGCCGCCGGTTCGACCAGTACAAGAACGCCGGCAAGCTGTCCGACATGCGCGTCGGCGGCTGGATGGTCGAGAAGCGGCTCGACGACATGGACCGCGATGGCATCGACAAGGCGGTGTGCTTCGGCGGCGGGCCGCTGGGCACCGGCAACCTGGACCTCTATCTCGACAGCTTCGACGCGTTCAACCGCTGGCAGTCGGACTTCTGCGCCGATTCCAACGGCCGCCTGTTCGCCTGCGCCTACCTGACCACGGTCGATGTCGCGTGGACGGTCAAGGCGATGCACGCCGCCAAGGCGCGCGGTGACGTCGCGGTCAACCTGCCCGCCTTCCCGCAATCGGTCAGCCAGTTCACCAAGGAAGGCGCGGTGTGGCAGGCGATGACCGGCGATGCCAACGGCACCCGCCAGTATCGCGACCCGGAATTCGATCCGATCTGGCGCGCCTCGGTCGATCTCGACCTGCCGATCACCTTCCACCTCGGCGCGCGCACCTCGCGTTTCAAGGACAAGACAAACTTCCTGCCCGACATCCCGATGGGCAAGCCGGCGATGCTGGAGATGGTCAACATCCTGCTTTATTCGGGCGTGTTCGACCGTTTCCCGGAACTGCGCATCGGCCTGATCGAATCGGGCGTGGGCTGGATTCCCTGGGCCTGCGAATACATGGACCGCACCTGGACCATGCAGAAGGGCTGGACCGAGTGCAGCATCAAGCACCCGCCCAGCTTCTACTTCGACCAGAACGTCTATGCCTCGTTCATTTCCGATCCGGTCGGCGTGGAGCTGCGCCACAAGCCGGGTTGCCGGAACATCATGTGGTCGTCGGACTATCCGCATTCCGAAACCACGTTCCCGCATTCGCACAAGGTGATTGCCGAGAATTTCAAGGGCGTGCCCACGGCCGAGCGCGACTGGATCATCGCCGGTTGCGCGGAGAAGTTCTTCGGCCTGAAGTAACGGAACCACCGCTATTGACAGAGCCGGGCCAATCGGGCGCAACGCGGGCATGGAAACCCACGCAGCCCCGATCGCCGTGGTGCAAGGTGCGGCAAGCGCTGTCATCCAGCAGTTGCTTGCCGACTTCGCGGCACGCTGGAACGGCCTCATCCGCATCGCCGGGCTGGTCGAGGAAGCGCAGCAGGACACCTGCAACTGCGCACCGGGCCGGTTGCGATCACTGGTCGATGGCAGCCTTCATCCGATCTTCCAGGACCTGGGGCCGGGTTCCGTGGCCTGCGCGCTCGATGCCGTGTCGCTGGTGGCCGCGTGCGAGGCCGTGCGCCGTGACATCGCCGCCGGGTGCGATCTCGTCATTCTCAGCAAGTTCGGCAAGCTGGAGGCGGAAAGCCGGTCGGGCCTGCTGCCTGCCTTTGCCGATGCGATCGAGGCCGGTATCCCGATCCTGACCGCCGTCGCGCCGAAGTTCGATGATCGCTGGCAGGCCTTTGCCGCGCCGCTGGATGTGCGCATACCCGCGACCAGCGATGCACT
>JAGWVC010000111.1 GCA_018971065.1 Sphingomonadales bacterium
CCGGTGCAGGAATGGCTCGCCGCCGTAAAGCCCGATGTCGCCGTGGTGTTCTCCAACGACCACGGCCTCAACTTCTTCCTCGACAAGATGCCCACCTTCGCGGTCGGCGCCGCCCCCGAATACGCCAATGCCGATGAAGGCTGGGGCCTGCCGCTCTACAAGAGCTTCCAGGGCCACCCCGACCTGTCGTGGCACGTGATCGAGCAACTGGTGGCGGACGAGTTCGACCCCGTCACCTGCCAGCAGATGCTGGTCGATCACGCCATCTCGATCCCGTTCGAACTGGCCTACCCGGGCGCCGC
This sequence comes from Sphingomonadales bacterium, assembly GCA_018971065.1. The sequence continues at coordinate 303 of JAGWVC010000111.1, forward strand.
GCAATGGCCGGTCAAGCTGGTCCCCATCGGCATCAACACCGTCCAGCACCCGCTGCCCAGCGCCAAACGCTGCCTCGCGCTCGGCCGCTCGGTCCACAAGGCGCTGGCATCATGGCCAGGCAATGAACGCATCGTCGTCATCGGCACCGGCGGCCTCTCGCACCAACTCGACGGCGAGCGTGCCGGCTTCATGAACGCCGAATACGACACCTTCTGCCTCGACAACCTCGCCGCCGACCCCGACGCGCTGACGCGTCACTCGATTCACGAGATCGTCGAACTCTCGGGCACCCAGGGCGTCGAAGTGCTCAACTGGATCGCCGCGCGCGGCGCGCTGGGGCCGGGCGCGAAGGAAATCCACCGCAACTACCACATCCCGATCTCGAACACGGCCGCCGCCACGCTGCTGCTGAAGCCCGCCTGAACCGGCGGGCGCCACCGTCAGGCGGCCCAAGCCAGCCCGCCCCGGTGCCGGCTTCCATCCAGCGTGAAGCGCTGCGTCGCGCTGGCCAGCGATTGTGCCTGCTGCGCCAGCGCGCGCGCGCAAGCGCTGGTCTCTTCGACCATCGCCGCATTGCTTTGCGTACTGCGGTCCATCTGCTGCACGGTTTCCTCGATTCGGCCCAACTGCGCCGATTGCGCTGCGATCGTGTCCGCCATCCCCTGCGCCCGCAGGTTCATGCTGGCCACGCCATCGGCAATCTGCGCCAGCATGGCGCCCACGCGATTCGCAAGGCCGGTGCCCTGTTCCACTTCGCCCTGGCTGCGCGCGATAAGGGTCTTGATCTGCGCCGCCGATTCACCAGCCCGCAGCGCCAGCGCGCGAACCTCGCTGGCCACCACCGCGAAACCCTTGCCGGCATCACCCGCCCGCGCCGCTTCCACCCCGGCGTTCAGCGCCAGCAGGTTGGTCTGGAAGGCGATCCCGTCGATCGCGCCGACAATCTGGCCCATTTCGCGCGCGGTGGTTGTCATGGTCTCCATGCGCTCGATCATCACCCGCACCGCCTCTGCCCCGTCCTCGGTCGAGGCGCGCGCGGCATGGGCAATGCCCCGGGCCTGCGCGGCCTCTGTCGCGGTATCGCGAGCGCTCTGCGCAATCACGGACAACGCCTGCGCGGCGTCGTTCAGCGCCGTCGCCTGTTCCTCGGTCCGCGCGGCAAGGCTGTTCGTCGCCGAACGGATCTCCGCCGATCCCTGCGACACATCCTCGGCGGTCTTCGCCACTTCGGCAATGGTCTGGCCCAGGTCGACCATCGCACGGTTGGTCGCCGCGCGCAGTGGTTCATATTGCGACGGGAACGATTCGCGGATCGACCGCGTCAAGTCACCGCTCGCAAGCGCATCCAGCGTCGCACCCAGCCGGTCGAGCAGGATCGCGACCGAACTGCGCTCGGCTTCGCGCAGCGCCAGCGCCTGCTGGCGGAAGACATCCATCGCTTGCGTCATCCGCCCCACGCAGTCGTGATGATCGGTATAGAGGATCGGCGAATCGAGATCATCGGCAGCCAGCCCCTCCATGCGCACCACGGTGCTGACGTAAGGATCGCAGATCAGCCTGCCCGCCCATGCCAGCAGCGCCGGGGCCAGTAGCGCGGGCAGCAGCGCCACCCCGGCGGCCAGCGGCCCGGGCAGTGCGATCCAGCCCACCGCCTGGACGGCATCGATCACCCCGAACCCGCCCAGCAATGCCGCCAGACCATAGGTCATCACAGCGAACTTGCGTCGAATCGGCGCGTCCTTCTGGAACCAGGCAACCATCGCTTGCACCCCTTGGCCATGTCACACCGCCAAGAGTATGGTTGGGTTCGTGCTGCCTGCCTTGCCGCGCCCGTAAGCAGTTCGCCATAGGCAATCGATTGTGTCATCGCCGTGGGTCGAAAAATGCCCCCTCCTGTCACAAGGTCACGCCACCGCTTCCAGCTCGCCGATGAATTCGGCCTGGACGGCGGTGGGCCGCCACGAAGCACGCGTGGTCACGCCGATCGTCCGCTCCAGCCCGGCCGAGGCGGCGCACAGCGTCGTCAGCCACTTCGCTTCCAGCTCCACGCTCACCTGGTCCAGCGACAGCAGTGTCAGGAAATCGCTGTCGATCAGCAGTTGCCGGATCGTCATCACCGATCCCGATTCGATCGGCACCGCCGGCGGCGCCATTCCGGCGCTGGTGAACATCAGCTCGAAACTGTCGCGCAGCGGCGCCCCCGGCCCGGCCACGATCCACGGATAGGCGGCGAGTTCCCCCAGCGTCGGATCGGTCCCCGCCAGCGGATGGCCGTGGCGGGCGATCACCGCCGGCCGGTCCGAAAACAGCGCCTGCTGCGCCAGGTCCGGCTCCACCAGCGGATCGCGCAGCGCCCCCACCATGCAGTCGATCACGCCATTGCGCAGCGGCTCGACCAGCTCGGCACGGCTGCCCTCGACGATCGACACGCGCACCTGCGGATGCCGCTTCAGGAACCGCGCGATCGCCGCCGGCAGCACCCGCGCCCGCGACAGCGGCATCGCGCCGATGGCAATCGACCGCGTCTCATGCCCGCGCAGCGCTTCCAGTTCGGCCAGCCCGGCCTGCAACTCCACCCGCGCCAGCCGGAACGCCCGCGCCAGCGCCGCCCCCGCCTCGGTCAGGATCACGATCTTGCCGCGCCGCTCCACCAGCGGCTTGCGCAACGACAGCGCCAGGTCGTTCACCGCGCGGTGCAGCGATGGCAGCGACAGCCCGGTGCGCACTTTCGCGCCGTTGTACGAACCGCTGTCGGCCAGCGCCAGCAGCGCCCGCATCCGCGACATCGTCACATGCGGGGTGGCGATATGCCCCAGCGCCGCCTCGATGCGCGGCACCAGCAGGTTGGCCGCGTCGGTCGGCACCATGCCATTGTGACGCCGCTCGAACAGTTGCGTCGCGGTCAGCGTCTCGATCCGCTCCAACGCCTGGGTTATGGCCGGCTGAGTCAGGTTCACCGCCTGCGCGGCGGCGCTCATCGTGCCCAATTCGGCAATCCGGGCGATTGCCGCCAGGTGCCGCAGGTTAAGGTCCCAGATCTCCATCCTCCGGCGTTTAGCGAAATCTAATCGCTTGGCCAGTGTTTCGCTTTCCCATTGATCGGGCGGCGGCGCATCGCCACCATCGATAGATCAAACCCAAGGAACCGGCATATGAGCGGCATCGTCGTCCAGAACATCGAACGGGCCTCGCCCGACGTGATCGACGGCCTCGCCGCCTGCGGCGTCGCCACCGTGCATGAGGCGCAGGGCCGCACCGGCCTGCTCGCCGCGTACATGCGCCCCATCTACACCGGCGCCCGCGTTGCGGGCAGCGCGGTCACGATCAGCGCGCCCCCGGGCGACAACTGGATGGTCCACGTCGCCATCGAACAGTTGCACGCCGGCGACATCCTGCTGCTCGCCCCCACCAGCCCGTGCGAGGACGGCTACTTCGGCGACCTCCTCGCCACCAGCGCGCAGGCGCGCGGCTGTCGCGGCCTCGTCATCGACGCCGGCGTGCGCGACGTGCGCGACCTCAAGGAGATGAACTTCCCGGTCTGGTCGAAATGCATCTCCGCTCAAGGCACGATCAAGGCCACGCTGGGCAGCGTCAACGTCCCCGTCGTCTGCGCCAACCAGATCGTCCACCCCGGCGATGTCATCGTCGCCGATGACGACGGCGTCTGCGTCGTCCGCCGCGCCGATGCCGAAACCGTGCTGAAAGCCGCGCAGGCCCGCGAAGCCAACGAAGGCGAAAAGCGCGCCAAACTCGCCGCCGGCGTCCTCGGCCTCGACATGTACAAGATGCGCGAACGGCTCGCCGCCGAAGGGCTGAAGTATGTCTAGCAAAAAGTTCCGTCTGTCCTGAGCTTGTCGAAGGACCGTACTTTCTTGCTGGCACGCGCACGATCACAACCTTGAAGGACCGCTCGGCATGACAATTCATTCCGCACCCTGCATGTGGATGCGCGGCGGCACCTCGAAAGGCGGCTACTTCCTCCGCGACGACCTCCCCGCCGATCCCGCCGCCCGCGATGCCTTCCTGCTGGCCGTCATGGGCAGCCCCGATCCGCGCCAGATCGACGGCATGGGCGGCGCCGATCCGCTGACCAGCAAGGTCGCCGTGGTAGCCAAGTCGCAGCGCCCCGGCATCGATGTCGATTACCTGTTCTTGCAGGTCTTCGTCGATCAGGCCATCGTCACCGACGCGCAGAACTGCGGCAACATCCTGGCGGGCGTCGGCCCCTTCGCGATCGAGCGCGGCCTCGTCGCGGCCACCGGCGATGAAACCCCGGTCGCCATCTTCATGGAAAACACCGGGCAGGTCGCCGTCGCCACCGTGCAAACCCCCGGCGGAACCGTCACCTACAATGGCAACGCCGCCATCGACGGCGTCCCCGGCACCCACGCCCCCGTCCCCACCCTGTTCCGCGACACCGCCGGCTCCTCGTGCGGCGCGCTGCTCCCCAGCGGCAACGCAGTGGACGTCATCAACGGCGTCCCCGTCACCCTGATCGACAACGGCATGCCCTGCGTGGTGATGAAGGCCGCCGACATCGGAATCACCGGCTACGAGGACCGCGACTGGCTCGATGCCAACACCGAACTCAAGGCACGCATCGAAGCCATCCGCCTCGCCGTCGGCGAACGGATGAACCTCGGTGACGTGAAGGAAAAATCCGTCCCCAAGATGATGCTCGTCGCCCCCCCGAAAGCCGGCGGCAGCGTCTGCGTCCGCAGCTTCATCCCGCACCGCGCCCACGCCACCATCGGCGTGCTCGGCGCGGTCAGCGTCGCCACCGCCTGCCTGATCCCCGGCTCACCTGCCGCCGACGTCGCGCAAGTCCCCGAAGGCCCGCGCAAGACCCTGTCGGTCGAACACCCCACCGGCGAGATGAGCTGCGTCCTCGAAACCGACGCAACCGGCGCCGTCACCAGCGCCGCCCTGCTGCGCACCGCGCGCAAACTGATGGATGGAACCGTATTCGCATGACCGACCGCATCACCAGCTGGCACGCCAACCCGTCGAAGCCGCGCTACACCCCGCCCCCCGGCGCGGTCGATGCCCACTGCCACGTATTCGGCCCGATGGCGCAGTTCCCGTTCAGTGCCAAGGCCAAGTACCTGCCGCAGGACGCCGGCCCGGACATGCTGTTCGCGCTGCGCGATCACCTCGGCTTCGCGAAGAACGTCATCGTCCAGGCCAGTTGCCACGGCACCGACAACGCCGCCACGCTCGACGCCATCGCCAAAAGCAACGGCAAGGCGCGCGGCGTCGCCGTGGTCGATCCCGCCATCTCCGAAGCCGATCTCCATGCCCTCCACGCCTGCGGCATTCGCGGCATCCGCTTCAACTTCCTCAAGCGCCTCGTCGATGACGCGCCGAAGGACAAGTTCCTCGAAGTCGCCCGGCGCCTGCCCAAGGGCTGGCACGTCGTCATCTATTTCGAGGCCGACATCCTGCAGGAGCTGCGCCCGTTCATGGACGCCATCCCCGTGCCGCTGGTGGTCGATCACATGGGCCGCCCCGATGTGCGCCAGGGGCCGGACGGCGCCGACATGAAAGCCTTCCGCGCCTTCCTCGACAGCCGCGAGGATGTCTGGTTCAAGGCCACCTGCCCCGATCGGCTCGATGCCGTCAAGGAAGGCGGCGCCGGCGATCCGTGGAACGCCTTCGCCACCGCCGTCGCCCCGCTGGTGGCGGATTATCAGGACCGCGTGCTGTGGGGCACCGACTGGCCGCACCCCAACATGGAAACCGAAATTCCCGACGACGGCCATCTGGTGGACATGATCCCGCGCATCGCCCCCACCGCCGAGCTGCAACACAAGCTGCTCGTCGCCAATCCCGACCGGCTCTACTGGGCCGACTGATCCGCGCCGCACCAGCCGCAACGTCCGGGCGCATCCCCCCGCGCGGTCGCGCCGCAGGTGCCGCACACCCGCACCAGCAGCCAGCGGCGCAGCAACCGCATCACGACACCACCTCTGCAACCTGGGCCACCACCCCGGCGGGCGCCGAAGCCACCGTCTCCACCCGGTGCCGCAGCGCCTCGCCGATCAGCAACAGCGCCGGCCCGTCGCCCAGCGCGGTGCGCGCCGCCAGCGGCAGCAGGTCCAGCCGGGTGCAGCACCGCCGCTCGTCGGCACGGCTGGCATTCTCCACCAGCGCCACCGGCGTATCCGCCGCCATCCCCGCCGCCAGCAGGTTCGCGGTCACCGTCGCCGCCGCCGCCTTGCCCATGTAGATCGCCAGCGTCGCCGCCGGATCGGCCAGCGCCGCCCAATCCAGGTCCAGCTCTTCCCCGGCGCGCGCGTGCGCGGTCACGAACGTCAGCCGCCGTGCGGTGCCGCGCAACGTCAGCGAGGCGCCCAGGCTGGCCGCCGCCGCGCTGGCAGCGGTGATCCCGGGGCAGATCCGCACCGCCACCCCGGCCGCGCGGCAGGCCTCCAGTTCCTCGGTCGCCCGCCCGAAGATCGCCGGATCGCCGCCCTTCAGCCGCACCACTCGCTCGCCCGCCAGCGCCGCCGCGACGATCAGCCGGTCGATGCTGCCCTGATCCTTTGAATGCCGCCCGGCGCGCTTGCCCACATAGACCAGCCGCGCCGACGCATCGGCCAGTTCCAGAATCCCCGGCCCCACCAGCGCATCGTGGAACACCACGCTGGCCGCCGCGATCAGCCGCGCCGCCTTGCGGGTCAGCAATTCCGCATCGCCCGGCCCGGCACCCACCAGCCACACGCAACCGGCCGGAAAATCGTCATGAACCGTCATTCTGCAGCCTCCAGTTGAGGGATCGCGCAAGCGGCCAGCAGCCGGGCAACCGCCGGCCGGCACGAGCCGCAGTTGCTGCCGGCGCGGGTGCAGCCGCCGGCTTCGGCGGCCGCCACGATCTCGGCTTCGTGAACATCATGGCACAGGCAGACCACCGCCCCACGATCGGGCGCCGGCGCCGCCGGGCGTCCCGCCAGCCATTCGGCCGGATCGGCTCCGGCATCGCCCAGTTGCGCCGCCACCCAATCGCGCGCCGGCAACACGCCGCTCCGCGTCAGGTACAACGCCGCCGCCAATGTGCCGTCCTCGCCCCGAATCGCCACCCGCCGCATCCCGCGCGCCGCATCGCCCGCTTCCAGCCGCGCGCCAGCGGGCAACAGCGCATCCAGCGCCGCATCGCCGTCCCCGGCCAGCTCGTAAAGCCAACCGCCCGCCACCCGGGCCTTGCTCCACCACGCCAGCCCGGCCAGCGCCGCTGCCGGAACCCCGCCGCGCGTCGCAACAAACGCGCGCCATTCCGGCACCACCGCCGCCACCCGCGCCGGCGTCCGCTTGAACCCCGGCTGGCCCGAAATCGGATCGATCCGCTGCCCCGAAAGCCGGTTGGCCCGCGCCTCCCCCGCCATAGCGTCGCTCCAGTGCATCGGCACGAACAACTCGCCCCGCCGCTGCTCGTCGTTCACCGCCACCCGAAACGTCGCCTGCCCGGCCACCGTGGTCACGCGCGCCAGCCCGCCATCGGCCAGCCCCTGCGCCGCCGCGTCATCGGGATGCACCTCCAGCAACGGCTCGCGACGGTGGCGCGACAGCGTCGGCGAAAGCCCGGTGCGCGTCATCGTGTGCCACTGGTCGCGATAGCGCCCGGTGTTCAGCGTCAGCGGGAACGCCGGATCGACCGGCGCCGCTTCCGGCACCGCCACGCCCACCAGCGCGCCCGGCCGCCCCGCCAGCGGATGCCGCCCGCCCCACTGGAACGGCGCCATCGCGTCGTATTCGGCGTCGGACACACCGGCCTTGCCGGTCAGGTCCAGCACCTTGCCATGCCGCACCGCCAGCGCGGTCATTCCGGCATATTCCCGCCAGATCGCCGCCGGCCCGGCAAAATCGAACGCCGCGCCCCAGCCTAGCCGCTTCGCCACCTGGCCCATGATCCACCAGTCCGCCCGCGCCTCGCCCGGCGCCGCCAGCAGCGCGCGCTGGCGGCTCACCCGCCGCTCCGAATTGGTGACGGTGCCGTCCTTCTCGCCCCAGCCCAGCGCCGGCAGCCGCACATGCGCGAACCGCGCGGTATCGGTGTCGGCAATCACATCCGACACCACCACCGTCTCGCACCGCGCCAGCGCCTCGCGCACGAAGCCGCTGTCGGGCAGCGACACCGCCGGGTTGGTCGCCATCACCCACAGGAACTTTATCCGCCCCTCGTGAATCGCGCGGAACATCTCGACCGCCTTCAGCCCCGGCCCAGCGCACAGCCGATCGGTGCCCCAGAACACCCCCACATCGCCGCGCTCGGCCTCGGAAAACCCCAGATGGCACGCCAGCGTATTGGCCAGCCCGCCCACCTCGCGCCCGCCCATCGCGTTCGGCTGCCCGGTGATCGAGAACGGCCCCGCCCCCGGCCGATTGATCCGCCCGGTCGCCAGATGCAGGTTGATGATCGCGTTGCCCTTGTCGGTGCCGCTGGTCGATTGATTGGCGCCCATGCTGAACACCGTCACCATGCGCGGCGAACCGGCCACCAAGTCAGCCAGTGCCGCGAACACCCCGGCATCGATCCCCGGCTGCCGATTCAGCGCCGCGCCGAACGCCAACGGCATCTCGGCCAACCCGCGCGCGCCCATCTCGGCCAGCAGCGCGGTAAACAGCGCCACATCGCCATCGGGCGCGATCGGCACGTGCAGGTCGGCCATCGCCGCGGTCTCGGTCCGGCGCGGATCGATCACCACGATCCGCGTTCCCCGCGCGGCCCGCGCCGCCTCGATCCGCTGCCACACCACCGGATGGCACCACGCCGTGTTCGACCCCACCAGCAGAATCAGGTCCGCCTCGTCCAGGTCCTGGTACGAGCACGGCACCACGTCCTCGCCGAACGCCCGGTTGTGCGCCGCCACCGCGCTGGCCATGCACAGCCGCGAATTGGTGTCGATGTTGGCGCTGCCGATGAAGCCCTTCATCAGCTTGTTGGCGACATAGTAATCCTCGGTCAGCAACTGGCCCGAGACATAGAACGCCACGCTGTCCGGTCCGTGCCGTTCGATCGTCCGCCGCAGCCGCCGCGCGGTGAAGTCCAGCGCATCCCCCCACGATGTCCGGCTGCCGCCCAGCATCGGGTGCAGCAGCCGCCCGTCCAGCCCCACCGTCTCGCCCAGGTGCGTGCCCTTGGAACACAGCTTGCCGTGGTTGGCCGGGTGCGCGGCGTCCCCGGCGATCGTCACCGCGCGCGGCCCGGTCACCGTCGCGGCAATGCCGCAACCCACGCCGCAATAGGCGCAAGTGGTGCGCACCACCGCCATCAGGCCGCTTTCACCGGGATCACCGCCGAGCGCAGCAGGTAAATCCGCCCGGCATCCACCTTCAGCGGAATCGTCGGCACGCACCCCTTGTCCTCGCCCTGCGCCTCGCCGGTCTTCAGCGAAATCTGCCAGTTGTGCAGCGGGCAGGTCACCACCGAACCATGCACGATGCCCTGGCTCAACGGGCCGGCCTTGTGCGGGCAGGCATTGACCAGCGCGTAGAAGCGATGGTCCAGCGTGTGAAACACAGCGATTTCCGCGCCGCCCACCACCGGCAGCGTGCGCGCGGTGCCCGGGGCGATCTGCGCCACCGGGCCGATGTCCAGCCAATCTCCAATCATCACACAAACTCCAGAGGACGCACTTCGGCAATGTGCTGGTGCAGGTCCGCCCGCTCACCGGCGGCGCGCTTCGCCCAGGGGTCGTCCTGCATGAACAGTTGCGAGTAGTGGAACCGCGCCGCCAGCCCGCGCACCGCCTCGGCCTCGGCCAGCGCCGCCTTCACGCTGTCCAGCCCCACCCGCTCGATCCACGGCGCGGTGCGCTCCAGATAGTGCGCCTGCTCGCGGTACAACTGGATGAATGCCGCGCACATCTCCATCGCCTCGGCCTCGGTGGCCACCTTGCCCAAGAGGTCGGTGGCGCGCACCTTGATGCCGCCATTGCCGCCGACATGCAGCTCATAGCCGGAGTCCACGCAGACCACGCCGAAGTCCTTGATCGTCGCCTCGGCACAGTTCCGGGGGCAGCCGCTGACCGCGATCTTGAACTTGTGCGGCATCCACGAACCCCAGGTCATCCGCTCGATAGCGATGCCAAGGCCGGTCGAATCCTGCGTGCCGAACCGGCACCATTCGCTGCCCACGCAGGTCTTCACCGTGCGCAGCGACTTGCCATAGGCATGGCCCGAAACCATGCCCGCCGCGTTCAGGTCGCCCCAGATCGCCGGCAGGTCCTCCTTGCGGATGCCGAACAGGTCGATCCGCTGCCCGCCGGTCACCTTCACCAGCCGCGCCTGGTACTTGTCGGCGGCATCGGCAATCGCGCGCAGCTCGTCGGGCGTCGTCACCCCGCCCCACATGCGCGGCACCACCGAATAGGTGCCGTCCTTCTGGATGTTGGCGTGCAGCCGCTCGTTCACGAACCGGCTGCGCTGGTCATCGACGTACTCACCCGGCCAGGCGCACAGCAGGTAGTAGTTCAACGCCGGCCGGCACGACGCACAGCCATCGGGCGTGGTCCAGTGCAGTTCCTGCATCACCTGCGGGATCGCCTTGAGCGATTTTTCGAGGATCAACCGCCGCACGTCGTCGTGGGTAAAGCTGGTGCATTTGCACAGCGTCTTCGGGCCGCTCGCCACGCCATCGCCCAGCGTCAGCGCCAGCAGGCTCTCGACCAACCCGGTGCACGATCCGCACGATGCCGAAGCCTTGCAGGTGCCACGCACCGCATCGAGGCTGCACGCCCCGGCGTTTATCGCCGCCACCACCTTACCCTTGGAAACGCCGTTGCAACCGCAGATTTCCGCATCGTCGGAAAGGGCGGCAACGGCGGCATTAGGGTCCGCAAGGGCGCCCCCATTCGCGAACGCCTGCCCGAAGATCAGCGCCTCGCGGATCGGGCCGATGTCCTCGCCCTTCTTCAGCAGGTCGAAGTACCAGTTGCCGTCGGCGGTATCGCCATAGAGCACCGCACCCACCAACTTGCCGTCACGCACCACCACCCGCTTGTACAGCCCGCGCGCCGCATCGCGCATGACGATGTCCTCGCAGCCGTCACCCCCGGAGAAGTCGCCAGCCGAAAACAGGTCGATCCCCGAAACCTTCAGCTTGGTCGAGGTGACCGCGCCGCTGAACCCGCTCGGCGCGCCCGTCACCGCATCGGCCAGACTGCGGCACATCTCCCACAGCGGCGCCACCAGCCCGTAACAGGCGCCGCGATGCTGCACGCATTCGCCCACCGCCAGAATCGCCGGATCGCTGGTCACCATGTGGTCGTCCACCAGGATGCCGCGCTCCACCTCCAGCCCGGCGCGCTTCGCCAGCGCCGTCGCCGGGCGAATGCCCACCGCCATCACCACGATGTCCGCCGGAATCTCGCGCCCGTCCTTCAGCCGCACCCCGGCCACGTGGCCGTCCTTCTCGATAATCTCCTGCGTGTCGGCACCGGTCAGGATCACCTGCCCCCGCGCTTCCAGTTCGGACTTCAGCAGCCACCCCGCCGCCTCGTCGAGCTGGCGCTCCATCAGCGTCGGCATCAGGTGGATCACCGTCACCTTCATCCCGCGCAGGCTCAACCCGTGCGCCGCCTCCAGCCCCAGCAATCCGCCGCCGATCACCACCGCATCGCCGCCCCCCTGCGCCGCGCCCAGCATCTTCTCGACATCGTCCAGATCGCGGAACGTCACCACCCCCGGCAGGCCACTGCCCGGCACCGGAATGATGAACGGGTCCGAACCCGTGGCGATCAGCAGCCGGTCATAAGGCTCCACCCGCCCCGACCGCGCGATCACCGTCTGCGTCGCCCGGTCGATGCTGGCCACGGCATCGCCCGCCACCAGCGTGATGTCGTTGTCGGCGTACCAGCCGGCGTCGTTGATCACGATCTCGTCGAAGGTCTTCTCACCGGCCAGCACCGGCGACAGCATGATGCGGTTGTAGTTCACCCTCGGCTCGGCGCCGAAGATGGTCACGGCATAGCGCGCAGGGTCGCGCGCCAGGATTTCCTCCACCGCGCGGCAGCCGGCCATGCCATTGCCGATGACGACAAGGCGTTCGCGCGTGACAAGGTCCTGGGTCTTGGCGTCGAGAGCGATCGGTGCGTTCACCGTGGGTACTCCGTATCGCGCGCAAACGAAAAAAGCCGCCCAGGCCGATCCCTTTCGGGGATGGTTGGGCGGCGACGTTGCCACGCATGTTGATGGGCGATGCGGGATATTCGGATCGCCCATCGTTGGGCGAAATCCTGCTTCGAGAG
>JAGWVC010000112.1 GCA_018971065.1 Sphingomonadales bacterium
CGTTACGCCGACAACCAGAAGTGGAACGCCAAGTGGGGCGCGATCGACACGCTGGTGATCTTCGGCCTGATCCTGCCGTTCTGCCTGACGCTGGACGCGCAGCCGTGGTGGCAGATTCTGCGCGACTGCTTCGTCATCCTGATGGTCTATGACTTCTTCTACTATCTGGTCCACCGCTTCCTGTTCCATGACGGTGGTTTCGGCCCCGGACCGCTGCTGTGGGTCCATGCCTATCACCACCGCCAGAAGAACCCGTGCCGCAACGACGGCAGCTATATCCATCCGATCGAGGTGGCGCTGGGCCTGGGGCTGTACACCGCGTGCATCTTCGTGCTGTCGCGGTTCATGGGCAACTTCCATGTCATGACCATCATCGTCACCTGGTTCACGTTCAGCGAGATCAACCAGCACAACCACGACCTGTGGAGCGACAAGTTCCCGATCCGCTATCTGAACACGATGTCGGTGATGCACCACAACCATCACGCCCGGTTCACCGGCGGCAACTTCGCGACGATCTCGCTGCTGTACGACTGGATCGGCGGCACGCTGGATTACGGCCAGGGCTGGACGCGCAAGGCGCTGGCGCCCGATCCGAAGGAGATGGTCGAAAGCTGATCGACCGATCGCCCACGAAAAAGGCCGCCGGTGGTATCCCACCGGCGGCCTTTTCATGTTGGAGAAGCGTTGCCGCTTACCCGACGATTTCTTCCGGCTTGAAGAAGAACGCGATCTCGATCGCGGCGTTCTCTTCCGAATCCGAACCGTGGACCGAGTTCGCCTCGATCGATTCGGCCAGTTCCTTGCGGATGGTGCCGGCATCGGCGTTGGCCGGGTTGGTGGCGCCCATCACGTCGCGGTTGCGCTTCACGGCGTCTTCGCCTTCGAGAACCTGCACGACCACCGGGCCGCTGGTCATGAAGCTGACCAGATCGCCGAAGAACGGACGCTCACGGTGGACGCCGTAGAAACCCTCGGCCTGTTCCTGCGTCATCTGGATGCGCTTCGAGGCAACGACGCGCAGGCCGGCTTCTTCCAGCATCTTGGTGACGGCGCCGGTCAGGTTGCGGCGGGTGGCGTCGGGCTTGATGATCGAGAAGGTGCGGGTAACCGCCATGAGAACGTTCCTTGCGAATTGTGGCTGTTTTGTTCCGGCGCGCCCCTAGCCGCGTTTGTGCTGCACTGCAAGGCGGCGTTGCCTTCCCGGTGTCAGGCGGCCTGGGTCCAGCGGCCGTCCACCTGTTTCCAGAACCGCCGCGCCAGGCCGTCGCGGCCGCCGAGCGCCTTCCAGCACTGCCGCGCCGCGACCACGGTTTCCTCGTCGAACAGCAGGAACACCCGGTCGAACCGGCCATCCAGCACCGCGTCGCGCCACACGCCATCGGCCAGCGCGACGTTGCGGGCGCCGTTGCCGGGGGCCACGTGCGCCGAGAGCAGGATCGGCTGGCGGGTATCGGCGGTGCCGTCGGCCTCGCCATTGGCCAGGAACCGGGTCGGTCCGGCCGACCACAGCGCCTCGCCGAGCCCGGCGCGGCGGGCATCACCATCGGCCACCACCAGCAGCCGCTGACCGCCATCGAGCACCTTGCCGGCGATCAGGGCCAGCGCCCGCCCGACCGGGTCATGGCTGAGCTGGTAGAAATCGACCTGCATCAGCCTTCGAGCGCGTCGCGCACATAGCGGTCGATCAGGCGCACGCCATAGCCGGTGGCGCCCTTGTCCCAGGTCTGGCCGGGCTTGTCGGCCCAGACCATGCCGGCGATGTCGAGGTGCGCCCACGGAATCGCCTTGCCATCCGCGCCCTTGTCGATGAACCGGGCGATGAACTGCGCGGCGGTGATCGAGCCGGCATAGCGCGAGCCCATGTTCTTCATGTCGGCGATCGGGCTGTCGATCATCTTGTCGTAGACCGAGCCCATCGGCAGGCGCCAGAGTTGCTCGCCCACCGACTTGCCGGCCTTGACGATGGCATCGGCCAGCGTGTCGTCGTTGCTGAAGATGCCCGCGTATTCGTTGCCCAGCGTGGCGATGATCGCGCCGGTGAGCGTGGCGAGATCGACCACGGCGCTGGGGCTGAAGGTCTTCTGCGTCCAGGTCAGCGTGTCGCTGAGCACCAGGCGACCCTCGGCGTCGGTGTTGATGACTTCGACGGTCTGGCCCGACATCGTCGTCACCACGTCGCCGGGGCGCTGGGCCAGCGCGTCGGGCATGTTCTCTACGAGGCCGCAGACGCCGACGACGTTGGCCTTCGCGCCGCGTTTCGCCAGCGCCAGCATCGCGCCCGCGACCGCGCCGGCGCCGCCCATGTCCCACTTCATGTCTTCCATGCCGGCGCCGGGCTTCAGGCTGATGCCGCCGCTGTCGAAGGTGACGCCCTTGCCGACGAAGGCAACGGGCTTCGCGCCCGCCTCGCCGCCGTTCCACCGCAGCGCGAGGATGCGGGCCGGGCGGGCCGAGCCTTGCGCCACGCCCAGCAGCGCGCCCATGCCGAGATCGCGCATCGCGGCATCGTCGAGCACGGTGACGTCAAGGCCGGTGCCGGCGACGCGTTCGCGCACGCGCGCGACGAAGCTTTCGGGATAGATGACGTTGCCCGGTTCGGTGACCAGTTCGCGGGTCAGCTCGATGCCGTCGGCCAGCGCGGATTCGCGCGTCCAGGCCGCTTCGGCGCCTTCGGGGGCGCCGTGGACGACGATTTCGGCGAGGGTAGGCTTCTGGTCGTCCTTCAGCGTGGTGCGCCAGGCATCCCAGCGCCAGCCGCGCAGGCGGGCCGCCAGCAGCACCGCAGCGGCCTCGTCCGCCGAAAGCCCTGAACCGGTGAGGTCCAGCGCGAGGCTGGTGACGCCGGAGGTGAGGTACTTCGCGGTGAGACCGGCGCCCGCCTTCTCCAGCGCCGATTGCCGCTCCCCCTCAGCCCTGGCGCCGATGCCGGCGAGCGCGATCCGGACCACGGCATCGCCCTGGGCCACGAACGCCTCGTGCAACTGGCCGGTCTTGCCGGAAAAGCGCGACTGCTTCGCGCCTTCGGCGACGACGGGGCCAAGATCGGCCGGGAGCAGGTCCTGTTCGACCAGGCGCGCCGTCAAGGGGGTTCCGGCGGTGACGGGGGCGGTGGAAAAGCGAATCTGCATGGAAACTCCGGAATGTCGGCAGGCTGCGACGGGACGATGGCAACCGGTGCCCAAGGCGGATTGCAGTTAGGCGCGGGCAGTGCAATAGGCAAGGGATGGACCCTGCCCCGCGGCCCGCGCCGTCCCCGTCTGCCCGCCGTGATCTGGCCGGCCGCGCAGCCTGCGGAATGCTGGCGCTGGCGGCGGCGCTGGCGGCCGTGCCCGCGAATGCCGGCGTGTTCTCGCGGCTGATGATCGGTGATCCGCTGCCAGGTGAAGCCGCCCCTGCCCATACCCTCACCCCTGCCCTGCCGGATGGTGCCGCGTTGAAACCGGCCAAATCCGGCGGTGCGAAGGATGATACGCCGGTCTCGTTCGAGGCCGACAGGGTGGAATACAACGACGCGACCGAAATCGTCACCGCCAGCGGCAATGTCACGCTGCATCGCGAGGATCGCTCGCTGCGCGCGGATACCGTCACCTATGATCGCAAGTCAGGCAGGATCATCGCGCACGGCGCGATTCGGATGGTGGACGAGAACGGCAACCAGTTGTTCACCGAGCAGGTGGAACTGACCGACAAGTTCGAGACCGGGGCGATGGAGGACATGCTGCTGGCGCTGCGCGAGGGCGGGCGGCTGGCGGCAAAGGGCGGCCAGCGCCGCGCCGACGGCAAGGTGCTGCTGGGCAAAGCGGCCTATACCGGGTGCGATGTCGTCGACGAACTGGGTTGCGACACCAAGCCGGCGTGGAAGATCACCGCGCGGCAGGTGGTCTATGATCCGGACAGCAAGACCGCGAAGTTTTCGGGCGCGCGGTTCGTGCTGTTCGGCGCGCGGTTGCTGCCGCTGCCCAACATCCTGATCGCCACTGACGGGCGCGCGGTTTCGGGGCTGCTGATCCCCAACGTGCGGATCAGTTCGGCCAACGGGTTCGAGCTGTCCGATACCTATTACTATCGCATCGCCAATAACCGCGACATTGCCGCGACGGCCTATGTGTTCACCAAAGCGGCGCCGATGGCATCGGTGCAGTATCGCGCGCTGACCGATGCGGGCGCCTACCAGATCACCGGTTACGCCACCACCAGCGGCCGCATATCGGCGGGCAGCACCACCGCCGCCCAGACTCAGGATTTTCGCGGTTATCTGGATGCCAACGGGCGCTTCCAGTTCTCGCCGGGGTGGAGCGCGTCGTTCTCGGGCCGGGTGGCGACCGACCGCACGTTCCTGCGCCGCTATTTCATCAGCAGCGACGACGTGCTGCGCTCCACCGCCAGCCTCAGCCATGTCGATACCGATAGCTGGTTCTCGATCACCGGCTGGGCGTTCCAGACGATGCGATCGACCGAGCGGCAGGGGCTGGTGCCGATCGCGCTGCCCGAGATCGACTATCGCCGCCGCATCCACGATCCGCTGCTGGGCGGCACGATCGAGTTGCAGGGCAACAGCCTGGCGATCACCCGCAGCGCCGGGCAGGATACCCAGCGCGCCTTTGCCAGCGCGCGGTGGGATCTGCGCAAGGTGACCGGGATGGGCCAGCAGGTGACGCTGACCGGGCTGCTGCGCGGCGATGTCTATCATTCCAGCGACAACGCGCTGACCACCACCGCGACCTATCGCGGCACGCCGGGCTGGCAGGCGCGCGGGGTGGCGACGGCGGCGATCGACGTGACCTGGCCATTCATCGGCAAGGCGTTCGGCGGCACCCAGGTGGTGACGCCGCATTTCCAGATCGTTGCCAGCCCGACGACGCGCAACCTGGCCATTCCCAACGAGGATGCGCGCGCGATCGAGCTGGAGGACGACAACCTGTTCGCGCTGAACCGCTTCCCCGGCTATGACCGGATCGAGGACGGCACGCGCTTTACCTATGGTGTGGACTGGAACCTCGAGATTCCCGACTGGCGGGTGAACGCCACGATCGGCCAGTCCTATCGCCTGACCGCCAAGCCGACGCTGCTGCCGGATGGCACCGGGTTGAGCGACCGCCTGTCCGACGTGGTGGGCCGGGTTGACCTGCGCTACAAGGATTTCCTGAAGCTGACCGAGCGGTTCCGGCTGGACAAGGACACGCTGGCGGTGCGCCGGCACGAGGTCGACGCCACGCTGGGCTCCGAACAGACCTACGTCGAGGTGGGCTATGCCCGGCTGAACCGCCAGATCGCCGTGGCGCTGGAAGACCTGCAGGACAGCAACGAACTGCGCGCCGCCGGCCGGGTTGCCTTTGCCAAGTACTGGTCGCTGTTCGGATCGGGAATCTTCGATCTTTCGGGCACGACCACGATCCCCGGCCAGACCGTGAAGTCGTTCCAGGCGCTGCGCACGCGGCTGGGCGTGGCCTATACCAGCGACTGTCTTGAGCTGGGCTTCACCTGGCGCCGCGATTACGTGACGGTGGGCGACGCCACCCGGGGCAACTCGTTCCAGATCCACCTGGCCCTGAAGAACCTGGGCCTGAACTAGGCGGCACGGTTGCCCCCGTTGTTGATCGCGCCACCTCCGCCGTTGGCAACCCGGAACAAACACGCTATCGCCCCGCCCGGTTGCCCCTCACGGGCGGCACTCAGCTTCGGTTAAGCCGGCCCATTGCAATCGGCCTCATTGCAATCGACCATGTAAACCCGAGAGTACTGATCCCGCCTGCGGGGTCGAGCACAGGATCGACGTCACGGTGAAGAACCCCGTTCGCAAGACTTCCGTTTCCGCCCGCCGCATCGTGATGGGTGCCGGCGCCGCCTGCATCCTGACGCTGGCCGGGATGGCACAGGCGCAGGACGCCGACCCGGCGCCCGCCGCCGCCGCGCGCAACGCGCTGAACATTCCCGACAACATCACGATGTTCGGCAACCGCAGCCCCAACCTGCGCCGCGCCACCGCGATCGTGAACGGCGACATCATCACCGGCACCGATGTCGAGCAGCGCCTGGCGCTGGTCATCGCGGCCAGCGGCAACAAGGTTACGCCCGAGGAGACCGAGCGGCTGCGGATGCAGATCCTGCGCAACCTGATCGACGAGACGCTGCAGATCCAGGAAGCCAAGGTTGCCGAGATCAACATCGACGACGCCGAGGTGGACCAGACCTACCAGCGCGTGGCCGAGCAGAATTTCCACCAGACCGTCCCCGCGCTGGACGCCTATCTGCGCAAGATCGGTTCGGCGCCGGCCTCGCTGAAGCGGCAGATCAAGGGCGAACTGTCGTGGCAGCGCGTGCTGCGCCGCAATGTGCAGCCGTTCGTCAACGTCAGCCAGGAGGAAGTGCGCGAACTGCTGGACCGGCTGAAGGCGGCGAAGGGCACCGAGGAATACCGGATCGGTGAAATCTTCCTGTCCGCCACCCCGGAAAGCCGCGCCACTGTGGCCGAGAACGGCAAGAAGATCGTCGAGCAGTTGCGCAATGGCGGCAGCTTCGTCGCCTATGCCCGGCAGTATTCGGAAGCCTCCACCGCCGCGGTCGGTGGCGATCTGGGCTGGATTCGCCTGGCGCAGTTGCCCACCGAACTCGGCTCGGCCGCGCACGAGCTTTCGCCCGGCCAGTTGGTCGGCCCGATCGAGACGCGCGGCGGCTTCTCGATCCTGTATCTGATCGACAAGCGCCAGGTCCTCACCGCTGACCCGCGCGACGCGCTGCTGAGCCTGAAGCAGGTCTCGGTCGATTTCCCCGCCGGGACCAAGCAGGAAGAAGCACAGAAGCGCGCCGAGGCGTTTGCCGCCGCGATGAAGTCGGCCAAGGGCTGCGGCGGTGTCGATGCGGTTGCCGCGCAAGTCGGCGCCAAGGTCGTCTCGAACGACCAGGTGAAGGCGCGTGACCTGCCCGGGCCGCTGCAATCGGCGATCCTGACGTTGCAGGTTGGCGAAACCACGCCGCCGTTCGGGTCGCTGTCCGAAGGCGTGCGCGTGCTGATGCTGTGCGGCCGCGACGATCCGAAAGCCGACAATGGCCCCAGCTTCGACGAACTGATGACCCAGATGGAAGACGACCGCGTCAACAAGCGCGCGCAAAGCTATCTGCGCGACCTGCGCCGCGACGCGATCATCGAATACAACTGATGCCGCTGCCCATCGCCGTATCGCTCGGCGATCCGGCGGGGGTCGGTCCGGAATTGCTGGCCGAGGCATGGCGGCGGCGTTCGCCCGGCGACGCGCCGTGGTTTGCGGTCGGCGGGGCGCGGGTCCTGCGCGAAGCCGCCGCGACGTGCGGTTTCGACCTGCCGGTTCAGGCGATTGCCGCGCCGGGCGATGCGGATGCGGTGTTTGCCGATGCCGTGCCGGTGCTGGGGGGGCTGGATGGCGATTACCGTCCCGGCAACCCGGACCCGGCGGGCGCGCGGCTGGCGCTGGCCTCGCTGACCGAAGCGGCGCGGCTGGCGGCTTGCGGAACGGCTGCGGCGATCATGACCGGGCCGATCGCCAAGGCGCGGCTGGCGGAAGTGGGCTTCGCGCATCCGGGGCAGACCGAATTCGTGGCGGCGGCCTGCGGCATTGCCCCTGACGACGCGGTGATGATGCTGGCCGGGCCGACGCTACGCACCGTGCCGCTGACCGTTCATATCGCGCTGGCCGAGGTTCCCCGCGCGATCACCACCGACCTGATCGTTCGCCGCACCCGCATCGCCGCGTTTGCACTGGCGCGCGATTTCGGTCTGGCGCGGCCCCGGCTCGCCATCGCCGCGCTGAACCCCCATGCCGGCGAGGATGGCCGCATGGGCGGTGAGGAAGCCGCCATCATTACTCCCGCCATCGCGCGGTTGCAGGCCGAGGGCTTTGCCGTCACCGGCCCGCACCCGGCCGACGCGCTGTTCGCGCAGCGTGCGCGGGAAACGTATGATCTGGCGCTGTGCATGTACCACGATCAGGCGCTGATCCCGCTGAAGGCGCTCGATTTCGACAGCGGCGTCAACGTCACGCTGGGCCTGCCGACGATCCGCACCTCGCCCGATCATGGCACCGCCTTCGCGATTGCCGGCAAGCGGTTGGCCGATCCCGGCGCGACCATAGCCGCGCTGCGCATGGCGGCGGACTGCGCGCGGAACCGCGCGGCATGAGCCCTGCCCTGCCCCCGCTGCGCGAGGTGATCGCCCGCCACGGCCTGGCCGCCAGCAAGGCGCTGGGCCAGAACTTCCTGCTGGACGAGCAACTGCTGGATCGCATCGCCGCGATCCCCGGCAAGCTGAAGGATCGCGCGGTGCTGGAGGTTGGCCCCGGCCCCGGCGGGCTGACCCGGGCGTTGCTGCGGGCAGGCGCGCGCGTCACCGCGATCGAGATGGACCGGCGCTGCCTGCCGGCGCTGGCCGAACTCGATGAAGCGTTCCCCGGCCAGCTTCGCGTCATCGAGGGCGATGCGCTGGCGCAGGACCATGACGCTTTGATGGCCGAGCCTTACGCGGTGGTGGCCAACCTGCCCTACAACGTCGGCACCGCGCTGTTCACGCGATGGCTGGGGGGCGAGCAATGGCCCCCGCGGTGGACTTCGCTGACGCTGATGTTCCAGTTGGAAGTGGCCGAGCGCATCATCGCCGCCACCAATGCCGATGCCTATGGGCGGCTGGCGATCCTCAGCCAGTGGCGCACCACCGCGAAGATCGCCACGAAAGTCCACCGCAGCGCGTTCACGCCGCCGCCCAAGGTGATGTCGGCGGTGGTCCACGTCACCCCGGCCGAGGCACCCGAAGGCGTTTCGGCGCGCAAGCTGGAGCGGCTGACCGAGGCCGCGTTCGGGCAGCGCCGCAAGATGCTGCGCCAGAGCCTGAAGGGCCTGCCCGGTGCGCTGGAGGCGCTGGCGGTTGCGGGCATCGACCCGCAGCGCCGCGCGGAGACGCTGAGCGTTGCCGAATTCGTTGCAGTTGCCCGCATCCTGTCTGCCTGATCGGATCAGGCCTTGTGCGAGCGCAACAGCGCCGCGCCGAAGCCCACGAACACCACCCCGGTCATCCGGTTGAACAACCGCTGTGATGCGGGGCGCTGCAGCCAACCCGACAGCCCGCGACCGCCCAGCGCATACGTGAAGTACCACAGCGTTTCGATCACCGCGAAAGTGGCAACCAGGATCGCGAACTGCGGCAGCTTGGGCAGCGCCGGATTGAGGAACTGCGGCAGGAACGCGGCCACAAACAGCAGGGCCTTCGGGTTGGAAATGGCGATCAGGAAACCGCCTCGCCACACCGCGAACGGCGAAAGCCCCGTCCCGTCCCGAACAGCGGTTTCGTCACCGGCCCCGGCAACCGGTGTGCGCCAGGCTTTCATGCCCAGCCACACCAGATATCCCGTGCCCACCCAGCGCAGGATTTCGAACGCCCCGGGCAGCGCGAGCAGCAGCGCGGTCAGGCCCAGCGCGCTGGCCGCCATCAGCACTACCAGCGCGGTCATGCACCCGGCCATCGCGGGCAGCGAGCGCATCAGCCCCAGTTCGACGCTGCGCGAGAGGATATGCAGCATGTTGGGTCCCGGCGTCGCGCTGATGAGGAACACGGTGGCACAATAGATGCACCAGAGTTGAAACGTCACGCGCTGCCCCCTGCTTCCGGCACTGGTGTCAAGCGTACCCGACAGGGGCAGTATTGTCGAATGGTGCCCGCCGGCGTTTGCGATCCTGCATCAAGGCCGTATCACGTCCGCTTCGTCAATCCGGAGGGATCGAGACCATGCACACCCCGCACCCGCGCGTAGCCCACCGCAAGAAGGAGGGGGTCAGCACCCGCGCCGGCCAACACAGCGGCTTCAATGGCTGGCTGGCGGTGAAGATCACCAATGCGGTGGGCACGATGTGGTGCGCTTATGCGTTCACCGCGCTGGCGCTGATCAGCCTGCCTTCGGCGATCAGCGGCGGGATCGGCCCGCTGATCGCGTGGATCGCGCAGACGTTCCTGCAACTGGTGCTGCTGTCGATCATCATGGTGGGCCAGAAAGTGGCCGCGGAAGCGTCTGACAAACAGGCCTACCAGACCTACAAGGATGCCGAGGCGCTGCTGGAAATCAGCGACGAGCTGCACCGCCTGATCGAGATCAACAACCGGCTGACCGAGGAAATCCACGGCACGCTGGCGAAAAAATAGCGGTCAGCGCGGCCGGGTTCCGGCCATCGCCGCCTTTGCCTGTTGCAGCGGGGACAACTGCTGCTGGACGGTGTGTGCCACGACAAGCGCCGCGCCGAATCCGGCCAGGGCCAGGACCGCGAACTGGGCGATGCGGGCGATGTCAGGCGCGCTGGCCCGCGCCGCGCGATAGGTGGCCGATTGCGCCGTGGCGCGGCCTTTCAGGGTGATTTCGTCGCCGCCGCGAATCAGCGCGTCGGTGTCGATGCGATCCTGCAGCACCACCCCGAACCGGCGCGCTTCGGCCCACTCCACCTGGCCGACCAGCGAATGGCGGTTGACCCGCACCTCGATGAACGATCCGCGCGGGGGCGGCAGGTCCGCCGTCATCAGCAGCCCGCGCGACGATACGTCCAGCAGGCAGGCGTCATGCTCTGGCCCGCGCGCGCGCAGGCGGCCTTGCATCATCACCCGCGTGCGCGGTTCGCGCCGTGCTTCCGCCGCCATGCCCGATTCCTGAAAAGATGATCCCCTTTCAGTGACATGGCATGGCAGTGGTTGGAAATGCGTTAAGCCGGGACGGCCACCGCCGCCTTCTTCTTGCGGCGCCAGGCGTGCAGCAGCGGCTCGGTATAGCCCGAGGGCTGATCCACACCCTTGAACACCAGATCGCACGCCGCCTGGAACGCCAGGCTGCGGTCCCAGTTGCCGGCCATCGGCTCGTAAAGCGGATCGCCGGCGTTCTGGGCATCCACCTTGGCGGCCATGCGGTGCAGCGAATCCATCACCTGATCGTGCGAGCAGATGCCGTGCAACAGCCAGTTGGCCATGTGCTGGCTGGAAATGCGCAGCGTGGCGCGGTCTTCCATCAGGCCCACGTCGTTGATGTCGGGCACCTTCGAGCAGCCGACGCCCTGGTCGATCCAGCGCACGACATAGCCCAGCAGCCCTTGCGCGTTGTTGTCCAGTTCCTCGCGGACTTCGGCTTCGGAGAAGTTGATGCCGGTGGCCAGCGGGATCGCCAGCAGCGCCTCCAGCCCCGGAATCGCCTGCCCCGCCAGCGTCTGCTGGACGTCGAACACGCCGACCTCGTGGTAATGCATGGCATGCAGCGTCGCGGCGGTGGGCGAAGGCACCCAGGCGGTGTTGGCGCCGCTGCGCGGGTGGCCGATCTTTTCCGCCATCATCGCGCCCATGCGATCGGGCGCGGCCCACATGCCCTTGCCGATCTGCGCGCGGCCCGAGAGCCCGTGTCGCAGGCCGATGGCGACGTTGCGCTTTTCATAGGAGGCGATCCAGCCGCTGGCCTTCATCGCGCCCTTGCGGATCATTGGTCCGGCGCGCATCGACGTATGAATCTCGTCGCCGGTGCGGTCGAGGAAGCCGGTGTTGATGAAGACGATGCGGTGTTTCACCGCGTCGATGCAAGCGGCCAGATTGGCGCTGGTGCGGCGTTCCTCGTCCATCACCCCCACCTTGATGGTGTGGCGCGGCAGGGCCAGCAGGTCTTCCACCGCATCGAACAGGTCGTTGGTGAAGGCACATTCCTCGGGGCCGTGCATCTTCGGCTTGACGATGTGGATGCTGCCTTCCCGGCTGTTGCGGTACGCGCCAAGGCCGGCGATGTCGTGCGACGAGATCGCGCTGGTGATCACGGCGTCCATGATGCCTTCGGGGATTTCGGACCCGTCGGCCAGCAGGATCGCCGGGTTGGTCATCAGGTGGCCGACGTTGCGGACGAACAGCAGGCTGCGGCCGGGCAGCGTCAAGGCCGCGCCGTCGGTGCCGGTCCATTCGCGATCCGCAGCCAGACTGCGGGTGAGCGTCTGCCCGCCCTTCTCGAACGTGTCGGCAAGATCGCCGCGAATCACGCCCAGCCAGTTGCGGTAGGCGGCCAGCTTGTCCTCGGCGTCTACCGCCGCGACCGAGTCTTCCAGATCGACGATCGTGGTCAGCGCCGCTTCCAGCACGATGTCGGCAATGCTGGCCTCGTCGGTGCGGCCGACCGGGTGCGCGGGATCGATCACGATCTCGATGCGCAGGCCGTTATGCTCCAGCAGCAGGCCGCGCGCATTGCCGCTGCCCTTGCGGCCGACCAGTTGCTCGGGATTGGCCAGCGGCGGATCGCCGGCGCC
>JAGWVC010000182.1 GCA_018971065.1 Sphingomonadales bacterium
AGCAGCGGCTCGATCACCGTCCACTCGAAATCCGTCAGATCAAAACGTGCCATCTCCAGCTCCTGTCGCGGGAAGGCACTGAATCAAATCTCAAGCACTTTGGGAATCCCATTTATGGGTATGCATCCTAGTGCGTGACGACTTTAGGTTGAAGCAAGCTTCAACAAAGTCATCAGCGACGCTCAAGCGCCGCGCGGGCTTATCGCCTGGTGACGTGATGCAGTATCACGTCATCAGGCTCTAGCTGTGCAGGAAATGCATCACGTCGCCGTCCTGCACGACGTAGGCCTTGCCTTCGGCGCGGAGCTTGCCGGCTTCGCGCGCCTTCGATTCACCACCCAGCGCCACGAAGTCGTCGTAGGCGACGGTTTCGGCGCGGATGAAGCCCTTTTCGAAGTCGGAGTGGATCTCGCCCGCCGCATTGGGGGCGGTGGCGCCCTTGTGGACCGTCCACGCGCGCGCTTCCTTGGGGCCGACGGTGAAGAAGGTGATCAGGTGCAGCAGTTCGTAGCCC
Source organism: Sphingomonadales bacterium (assembly GCA_018971065.1). The sequence goes on from JAGWVC010000182.1 coordinate 515, forward strand.
GAGCGGATGACGCGGGCGAGGCCGGTTTCGTGCAGGCCCATTTCCTCGAGGAACACCAGCCGCTCCTCGGCGTCCATGCCGACCAGTTCGCTTTCGATCGCGGCGGAGACGATGACGGCGTTGGCGCCTTCGGCCCTGACCTTCTCGAACACGCGGGCCGAGTGGGCATTGCCGTTGGCGGCCGATTCTTCCTCGACGTTGCAGACGTAAAGCACCGGCTTGGCGGTGATGAGCTGGGCCTGCTTGAATACGCGGGCTTCCTCGTCGTCACGCGGTTCGGTCAGGCGTGCGGGTTTGCCGGCGCGGAGCAGTTCGAGCGCCTGGCCGAGTACGCTGGCGGTGATCTTCGCTTCCTTGTCGCCGGCGGCGGCCTTCTTTTGGGCTGCGGGGACGCGCTTTTCGAGGCTTTCGAGATCGGACAGCATCAGCTCGGTCTCGACCGTTTCGGCGTCCGAAATCGGATCGATGCGGTCATCGACGTGCTGGATATCGACATCCTCGAAGCAGCGCAGCACGTGGACGATGGCGTCCACCTCGCGGATGTTGCCGAGGAACTGGTTGCCCAGGCCTTCGCCCTTGCTGGCGCCGCGCACCAGCCCGGCGATGTCGACGAAGCCCAACTGGGTGGGGATGATCTTCTGGCTGCCGGCGATTTTTGCCAGCGCATCGAGGCGGGAATCGGGCACGCCGACGTTGCCGACGTTGGGTTCGATCGTGCAGAACGGATAGTTGGCCGCCTGCGCCGCCTGCGTCTCGGTCAGCGCGTTGAACAGGGTGGACTTGCCGACATTGGGCAGGCCGACGATACCGCAACGAAAACCCATCATTCACTCCAGCAGGCGGTTCGGTGTTTCCGCGCGCCGCCCGATAGCGGGCGGCGGGGCAAATGACCAGCCTTGGAGAAGCTACTCCTGAACGGGCGGTTCGCCGGTGGCTTCGTCCGTTGCCGAAAGGTCGAGCGGTTCGTCGGCGGTGGCGCGGTTGGCGCCGCGGGCCAGGCGCTGGCGCAGGCGGCGCGAGCGGCTGAGCGCGAGGCCGAGAATGCCGAGACCGAGCAGGCCGATGGTGTCGGGCTCGGGCACGTCGATGGCGCCGCCGCCGTGATCGTCGGTGCCGATCAGGTCGCCGGGGCGGGGATCGTGGTCACGGTCGTTGCCGCCGTCCTTGCCGCCGCCGCCGTGGTGCTTGCCGCCGTCGTGGTTGCCGGGGTCGCGGTCATGGGGCTGGCTGTCGTGGCCGCCCGACGAGGTGGTGCCGGTATTGCCGCCGCTGGAGGAACTGCCGCTGCTGGTGGTGGTGCCGTCGGGCGTGCCGCCACTGGAGCCGCCGGTCGCGGTGTTGCCGCCGGAGGTGCCGCCGCTGGAGCCGCCCGACGAGGTGCTGCTGCTTGAGCTGCTGGCGGTGCCGCCATTGGAATTGCCACCGGAGGAGGCGCCGCCACCGCCACCGCCACCGCCGCCGCCGGCAACGGGCACGCCGCCGTGGGTGGGGTCGGAAACCTGCTTGCCATCGACGCCGCCGCCCTGGAAATCCTGCGCGGCGCCGCCGTGGCTTTCGTTCAGCCCGCCGGGGCCGGGACGCGTGTGGTCGCTGACGATGCCGGGGCCGGCGCCGAGGTTGGGGCCGAGGCGCTGGCCGGTGCGGGGGCTGGGGGTGCTGTCCTCGCCGGGGCCGGTGGGGCTGCGGGGGAAGCCGGGTGTGCCGAGGCGGTGGCGCGCGCCGGGGTCGAGCGTGGCGCCGGGGCCGACATCGACGGTGGACAGATCACTGGCGCCGGACAGCGTGCCGTCGGGTGTGGTCGTGCCGATCCGCATCGTCACCGGGCCGCGCGCGGTGCTGAGCGCGATGGCGGCGATGGCGCCGGTGGCGAGCAGCGCGAACAGCAACT
>JAGWVC010000113.1 GCA_018971065.1 Sphingomonadales bacterium
CACCCCCGACCCCTCCCCTGAAGGGGAGGGGAGGTCGGCGAGCAGCCGCGCCGGCATCAGACCGCGCAGCGCGTTGCCGGTGAAGAAGCCGTTCGCCAGATCCTCCAGCCGCAGCTCGCCCTCCACCGCGCGGCCGCTGTCGAGCAGCGAACGGCGCAGCACGCCGGGCAGCAGGCCGAGCTTGGCGGGCGGCGTCACCAGCACCCCGTCCCGTTCGACGAACAGGTTGGTGAAGCACCCTTCGGTCAACAGGCCGTCATCACGCAGGAACAGCGCCTCCTGCGCGCCCGCGCTGCGGGCAGCGGCCAGTCCGGCGTCATAGAACCCCCGGTCGCTGGTCTTGTGGCGCAGCCGCCAGTCACCCTCGTCAATCGGGAAGCGCAGCACCGCGCAGGTCAGCGGATCGGGCAGGGCTTCGGGCAGGTCGGCGATTTCGAGGCTGTAGGCCCCGGCGCGCGCGGCGACGAGGCGCAGCTTTGCGGGTCGCTCCGCCTCGAAGCACAGCGCCTGGATGGCGTTACGCACGGCATGGCGATCAAACACGAAGCCCAGTTCCTGCGCGCTCGCCTTGATCCGTTCCAGATGCAGGTCAAGCAGCGGCACGCCGTGCTCGGGCGTGAAGGCCATTGTCTCGATCAGGTCGAAACCGGCAGCTGCCAGCTCCGAAGACGTCTTGCGCACAAAACCCCCTTTGACCAGGCACTCCCGCCATTCGGCGAGCCATTCGGAATCGGCGACAATAGCCGATCCCACCCCCAGCACCGCTCGGCCCCTGCCCCCTTCGCCGGGGGTCAGCCGCAAGGTGCGGATTGCCACATTGAACGCGGCGTCACTAGAGCCATTTGCCCCTGCGGCATCGATCCGGCCGATCGCGCCGCAATAGGCGCCGCGCGCATCGCGCTCTACCGCGTCGATCAGTTCCATCGCCCGGATCTTCGGTGCGCCGGTGATCGATCCGCAGGGAAACAGCGCGCGCAGCATCTCGGCGACGCCGCATTCGGGCTGCAGCCGCGCGCGCACGGTGGAGACCATCTGGTGCACCGTGGGGTAGCTTTCGACCGCGAAAGGCTTCTCCACCTTGACGCTGCCCGCCACCGAAACGCGCGACAGATCGTTGCGCATCAGGTCCAGGATCATCAGGTTTTCCGAACGATCCTTGACCGAGGCGGCAAGTTCGGCGGCAAGCCCGGCGTCTTCGCCCGTATCGCGCCCCCGGGGCCGGGTGCCCTTCATCGGCTTGACCATGGCGGCATGGTCCTTGAGCGCGAAGAACAGTTCGGGCGAAAGGCTCAGCAGCCAGTGCGAGCCATCGAACAGCATCCCGCCATAGCCCGCCGCCGCCGCCGGCCGGATCGCGGCATAGAGCGCGAGCGGATCGCCGCGCCACGATCCGGCAAGCGGGAAAGTGAGGTTGGCCTGATAGATGTCTCCGGCGGAAATCGCCTCCTGCAGCTCAGCAAACGCGCGTTCGTAGCCGCCGGGCGATATCTGCGGCTGCATCGGGCCGATGGAGCCGGTGTTCCCGCCAACCTGTGCTGCCAGCCAGCCCGGCATGTCTGCCGCCGCGATCACTTCATGCCCGGCAAAGGCCCCGAACCACACCAGCGGCCCGGTCGCCCCGATGCGCGCCGCCGCCAGCGGGGCAAGGCGCGGCTCCAGCGCCAGCCCGGCCTCATAGGCGAAGTAGCCGGCCAGTTCATGGCCGGCGCGGCGCAGTTCCTCGATCCGTGCGAGCGCCGGCACCACCTCTTCCGGGCGGCGGGCGACCACCACTTCCACCGGCGCGCGATAGAGCCGCGCGGCGCTGGCCCCGTCGGTGCGGGCATCATCGAGAAGGACGAAGGGTTCGGCCATGGGAGGGGGCTTCTAGCCGCCAAATGCCCGGCTTGCAAAAACCCTCTCGCCCGCGCGGCTTCTCGCCTCTATCACACGCGGCTGAAACCATTTTCGGAGCGGGTCATGAGCAATATCTACATCGGTCTGGGCAGCAATGGAGAGCGGCAGGAGCTGCTGCTGGGGCGGTCCAATCGCCACGGCCTGGTCGCCGGGGCGACCGGCACCGGCAAGACCGTTACCCTGCAGACCATGGCCGAACAGTTCTCCGCCCAGGGCGTGCCGGTGTTCCTCGCCGACGTGAAGGGCGATCTTTCCGGCATCTGCATGGCCGGCAGCCACGAGTTCAAGCACGCCGATGTGCTGGAACAGCGCGCCAAGGACCTGGGCATGACCGACTATGCCTATTCCGACAATCCGGCAGTGTTCTGGGACCTTTACGGCAAGAAGGGCCACCCGATCCGCACCACCATCTCGGAAATGGGGCCGCTGCTGCTCGCGCGCCTGCTCGGGCTCAACGAGACGCAGGAAGGTGTGCTGACCATCGCCTTCAAATGGGCGGACGACAACGGCCTGCTGCTGCTCGATTTCGACGACCTGCAGCAGACCCTGATCGCCTGCGCCGACAAGGCGGGCGAACTGGCGACGAAGTACGGCAACATTTCCAAGGCCAGCGTCGGCACGATCCAGCGCCAGCTGCTCTCGTTCCAGAGCCAGGGCGCGGACATGTTTTTTGGCGAGCCGGCCTTCGAGATCAACGATTTCATCAAGTGCGACGATCAGGGCCGCGGCTACATCAACATCCTTGCCGCCGACCAGCTGATGCAGAGCCCCAAGCTCTATGCCACCTTCCTGCTGTGGCTGCTGTCCGAACTGTTCGAGGCACTGCCCGAAGTCGGCGATCCGGAAAAGCCCAAGCTGGTGTTCTTCTTCGACGAAGCGCACCTGCTCTTCGACGATGCCCCGCCAGCGCTGTTCGACAAGGTGGAACAGGTGGTGCGCCTGATCCGCTCCAAGGGCGTGGGCGTGTTCTTCATCTCGCAGAACCCGATCGACATTCCCGAGAAGATCGCCGGCCAGCTCGGCAACCGGGTCCAGCACGCGCTGCGCGCCTTCACCCCGCGCGACCAGAAGGCGATCAAGGCGGCAGCGGAAACCTTCCGCATCAACAAGGACCTCGATGTCGAGCAGGTGATCACCGAGCTCAAGGTGGGCGAAGCGCTGGTTTCGGTGCTCGACGCCGACGGCGCGCCCACCGTGGTGCAGCGTACTCTCGTGGCCCCGCCGCGCTCGCGCCTCGGCCCGGTCACCGACAAGGAGCGGGCGATAATCCAGTCGATCAGTCCGTTCGATGGCAAGTACGATACCGCAGTGAACCGCGAAAGCGCCGCCGAAGTGCTGGCGCAGAAGTCCCAGGATGCCGCCCAGGCCGCGCAGGTGGTGGACGAGCAGGGCGAGGATGCGCAGCGCGCGCAGGAACGCCACTCGCCCAGCCTGTGGGAAAAGGCCGGACGCGCCGCGCTCGGCGCAGCGGCAGCCTCGGCAGGCACCATGGTGGCGCGCTCGGTTTCGGGGCGCAAGAGCTCCGGCTCGGTCGGTGCCTCGGCGGCCAGCGCGGCAGCTGGTGCCATCGGCACCGCACTCGGCGGCGCCGCCTTCGGCCGCTTCGCCCGCGGCCTGCTGGGCGGACTGCTGCGGTAGCGAACGGCGGGACTACAATGATCCTCCCCAAAGACTTGCTTTGGGGAGGTGGCAGCGCGCAGCGCTGACGGAGGGGGCCGTCGCGCCAGCGACGGCTTGCGCCGTCGCCCCCTCCACCATCCTCTGCGAAGATGCTCCCCCTCACCATCGCAAGTCGGTGGAGAGGATCGCGCGAAACGTCGCCCTTCATCGGACGGCATCGGCGCTTCGTCGAAGGTTGCGGTTGCAATCATCTCCCGGCTGGGGTGATGAAGGCGGAATCAATTTCCGCCCGGACAGGAACCCCCATGCGCAAGCCCCTTCTCGCCGCCTCGCTGCTCGCCCTGACGCTGTCCGCCCCGGCCATGGCGCAAAGCGCCGCACCAGCTGCCGCTCCCGCTGCGCCCGCCGCAGTGCCGGCGGGCAAGCTGGGCGACGCAGTCACCCCGAGCGCCTACCGGCTCGACCTCACCGTCGATCCCGACAAGGAGCGCTTCTCCGGCCATGTCGAAATCGATGCAGCCCTCAAGCAGCCCGCCGCCAGTCTGTTCCTCCACGGACGCGATCTGGCGATCACCCGCGCCACCGCCACCGTCGGCGGCAAGGTGCTGACCGGCAGCTGGACCCAGGGCGACGAAAGCGGAACCGGCACGCTGACCTTCGCCGAACCGCTGCCCGCCGGGCCGCTGACCTTCGCCTTTGACTATGACGCGCCGTTCCAGTCCGGGCCCGCCGGCATGTTCCGGGTCAAGGTGGGTGACGACTGGTATTCGTGGACCCAGTTCGAATCGATCGACGCGCGCGCAGCCTTTCCATCGTTCGACGAGCCCGGATTCAAGACGCCGTTCACCGTTACCCTGCGCACGAGGCCAGGGCAGGTCGCGGTAAGCAATGCGCCGGAAATGTCGAAGACGCTGGAGAACGGACTGGAAGTCCACCGCTTCGCGCAAACGCTGCCGCTGCCGACCTATCTGGTCGCGATGATGGTCGGGCCTTTCGCCACGCTCGAAGGTACGGTGCCGCCTACCCCGCAGCGCGCAAAGCCGCTGCCGCTGCGCGTCGTCTCCACCCGCCAGAACGCCGGCAAGCTGGCCTTCGCGCTGGAAGGATCGAAGGGCATCGTCGCCCATCTCGAAAACTATTTCGGCCAGTCGTTCCCCTATCCCAAGCTCGATCAGATTACCTCGCCGATCATGCCCGGGGCGATGGAGAACGCCGGCGCGGATGTTTACAACGATTCGCTGCTGGTGATGGATGACAAGGCCTCGGTCGAGCAGAAGCGCGGCTTCGGCATGGTGGTCAGCCATGAACTGGCGCACCAGTGGTTCGGCGATCTGGTCACCCCGGCGTGGTGGGACGACATCTGGCTGAACGAGAGCTTCGCCAACTGGATGGGCTTCCGCATTGGCGGCGAATGGCGGCCCGATCTCAACATCGGCGCGGGCGGGCTGGGCGAAGGCTTCGCGGCCATGGGCACCGACGCGCTGGTCGTCGGACGGCCGATCCACCAGAAGATCGAAAAGAACGCCCAGATCGACGCTGCTTTCGATACCATCACCTATGGCAAGGGCGGCCACGTCATCGCCATGATCGCCGGCTTCATGGGCGACACCAAGTTCCGCGACGGCGTGCAGCGCTACATGGCGGCGCACCGTTACGGCAATGCCACCACCGCCGACTTCTTCGGTGCCATGGCCGAAGTTTCGGGCGATCCGCGCCTGCTGCCGGCGATGCAGAGCTTCACCGACCAGCAAGGCGTGCCGCTGCTGACCTTCTCCGGCGGCGCGGGCGGGCGCTATACCGTGACGCAGAGCCGTTATGCCCGGCTGGGCACCACCCCGCCGGCAACGCATTGGGGCGTGCCCCTGTGTGTCCGCAAGAACGCGGCGCGCAGTTGCATGCTGCTCGACCAGACCAGCGGCACGGTAACGGTGCGCGGCGCAGGGGCGCTGATCCCGAACGCGGGCGGCACCGGCTATTACCGCTTTGAACTGCCGCGCGCCGACTGGGACCGCCTGATCGCGGTGGCCGACAAGCTGCCCGGCGGCGAGGCGCTGGCACTGACCGATTCGCTGCGGGCCAGTTTCCAGGCCGGACGCGCCGATGCCGCGCAGCTGGCCACGCTGGGCAGGATCATGGCGCGCAACCCCGATAGCCACGCCAGCGCCGCAGCCATCACCCTGCTCGGCCAGATCGGCGGCGGCGACCTGCTGGACGAGGCGGCCAGCAAGGCGCTGCGCACCTATGTCGGCAACCTCGCGCGGCCGCTGCTCGCACCGCTCGGCTTCGATCCGCGCGCCGGGGCCTATGCCGGTGAGGCGGCGGAAAAGTCGCAGCGGCGCACCCTGCTGGTCGGCACCATGGCCGAAACCGTGCGCGACGAAGCGCTGCGCAAGCAACTGGGCGATGCCGCCGCTGCCTACCTCGGCGGCAATGCGGCGGCGCTCGACCCGGCGTGGTTCGGCCGGGCGCTGGCGGTCCATGTGGAGAACGGCGGGCTGGATGCGGCCAAGGCGCTGCTGGACAAGGCGCTGGCTTCGCAGGATTCGCTGTTCCGCCCCGCCGCGCTCGATGCGCTGGCCGGCAGCGGCAGCGAGGAGGTGGCGCGCTGGCTGCTCGATGACGTCAAGGACCAGCGGCTGCGGCTGAGCGAGCGGCTGGGGCTGGTGCGCGGCGTGGTCACCGCGCAGAAGACGCGCGATTTCGGCTTCACCTGGATTCGCGGCCATCTTGACCAGCTGCTGTCGGGCGGCGGCGGGATCTTCTTCGCCTCGCGCCTGCCGCAGATGCTTTCGGGCTACTGCTCGGCCGACCGCGCCGCCGAGATCGACCGCGATCTGGGGCCGCGTCTGGCTGGCAAGACCGGCGAACTGGAACTGAACCGCACGGTCGAGCGGGTCCGCTCCTGCGGCACGCTCAATGCCGCGCGCCGGGCGGAAAGCTCCGCCCTGATCGCGCGGTTGAAGTAGGCGGGCCTCCCTCGCCCGTTGCCGGGCGGGGGAGAGGGGGTGAACCCTGGCTTTACCCCACCACGCCCGAGGCGGCGAGTACCGCCAGCGTCAGTACATCGGGGGCAATCGCGGTCATCGGGATGACCTGCACCGGCTTTTCCATGCCGATCAGCATAGGGCCGATGGTGGTGTTGCCGCCCAGCTCGCGCAGCAGCTTGGCCGAGATATTGGCCGATTGCAGCCCCGGCATGACCAGCACGTTGGCCGGGCCGGTCAGGCGAGAGAACGGATAGTTCTTCATCACCGTGGGGTTGAGCGCGGCATCGGGGGCCATTTCGCCCTCGTATTCGAACCCGGCATCTCCCGCCGCATCGAGGATAGCCACTGCGCCGCGGATATTTTCCAGCCACTTGCCCGAAGGATTGCCGAAAGTGGAGTAGGACAGGAAGGCCACGCGCGGTTCATGCCCCAGCCGCTTGGCAACGGCAGCCGTTTCGCGCGCGATCACCGCGAGATCCGCAGCGGTGGGCCGCTCGTTCACCGTGGTGTCGGCGAGGAAGGCGGTGGTCTGCTTGCCCACCATCAGGTGGATGCCGAAGGGCAGCTTGCCTTCCTTCGGATCGAGCACCTGCCGCACTTCGCGCATCGTCTGGCCGAAGGTGCGGGTCATGCCGGTCACCATGGCATCGCCAACGCCGAGCTTGAGCAGCAGCGAGGCGAAGACGTTGCGGTCCTGGTTGACCATGCGCCGCACGTCACGTTCCAGGAAACCGCGCCGCTGCAGCCGGGCGTAGAGCAGCTCGACCATGGCGGGCACGTGCTCGCTCACCGCCGAATTCTCGATATGCCAGGCAGCGGGATCACCCACGCCGAGCTCGGCCAGCTTGGCGCGCACCGCATCGGTGCGGCCGACCAGGATCGGTTCGCCATAGCCGAAATCGCGATACTGGATCGCCGCGCGCAACACCACTTCATGCTCGGCCTCGGCGAAGATCACGCGCTTGGGGTTGGCCTTCACTTGCTCATAGACCTGGGTCAGCACCGAGGTCGTCGGGTTGAGCCGGCTCTTCAGTTCGTGCTTGTACTTGTCGAAATCCGTGATCGGCTGCTGCGCGACGCCGGTTTCCATCGCCGCCTTGGCGACGGCGGCGGGCACGATTTCCATCAGGCGCGGATCGAACGGTGCGGGGATGATGTATTCGGGGCCGAAGGTGTGGTTGCGGCCATAGGCCACGGCCACTTCCTCGGGCACCTGCTCGCGCGCCAGTTCGGCAATCGCCTTGGCGGCGGCGATCTTCATTTCCTCGTTGATCGCGGTTGCCCGCACATCAAGCGCGCCGCGGAAGATGAAGGGGAAGCCCAGCACGTTGTTGACCTGGTTCGGATAGTCCGAACGCCCGGTGGCGACGATGGCGTCGGGCCGCACCGCCAGCGCATCGGGCGGGGTGATTTCCGGATCGGGGTTGGCCATGGCGAAGATGATCGGACGCGGGGCCATGGCCTTGACCATGTCCGGCGTCACCGCTCCGGCGACCGACAGGCCAAGGAAGATGTCCGCGCCGCGCAGTGCCTCGGTCAGGGTCCGGTCCTCGGTCTCGATGGCGTGAGCAGATTTGAACTGGTCCACTCCGGCGCGGCCCTTGTAGATCACGCCCTTGGAATCGCAGACGGTGACGTTTTCGTGGCGCACACCCATCGACTTGATCAGCGCGGTGCAGGCCAGCGCCGAAGCGCCGGCACCGTTGACCACCATCCTGACGTCCTCGAACTTGCGCCCGGTGAGCAGGCAGGCATTGACCAGACCGGCGGCGGCGATGATCGCGGTGCCGTGCTGATCGTCATGCATCACCGGAATCTTCATCCGCTCGCGCAGGGTCTGCTCGATGATGAAGCATTCGGGTGCCTTGATGTCTTCAAGGTTGATGCCGCCGAAGCTCGGCTCCATCATCGCGATGGCCTCGATCAGCGCGTCGGGGTCTTCTGAATCGAGTTCGATATCGATCGAATCGACATCGGCGAAGCGCTTGAACAGCACCGCCTTGCCTTCCATCACCGGCTTCGATGCCAGCGCGCCGAGGTTGCCCATGCCGAGGATGGCGGTGCCGTTGGAAATCACGGCAACCAGGTTGCCCTTGGCGGTATAGTCATAGGCGGTGGCAGGGTCATCGGCGATGGCCTGCACCGGCACGGCGACGCCGGGAGAATAGGCGAGGCTGAGGTCGCGCTGGGTCGCCATCGGCTTCGATGCGATGATCTCGATCTTACCCGGGCGGATCGTCTTGTGGTAAAACAGCGCTTCGCGCTCGGTAAAACGGACGTTGGATTCGTCGGACACCTGGTTATCTCCCCGATTCAGCCCCGCCCTAATCCCACTTCGCCCGACGGGATAGGGGAAAGGTTCGATGCAACGCTTCCCGAATCGTCGATTTCACCGCTAACCCCCGGGACGATGACCGGCAGCACGCAATCGGACGGGGCAACCCCGATGATGGCCCAGTACCTTACGCTCAAGGCGGAGGCGGGCGACTGCCTGCTGTTCTATCGCATGGGGGACTTCTTCGAGCTGTTTTTCGACGATGCGCGCCATGCCGCGCAAGTGCTCGACATCGCGCTGACCACGCGCGGGGCCCATGGCGGCGAACCGATCCCGATGTGCGGCGTGCCGGTCCATGCGGCGGAAGGCTATCTCGCCCGGCTGATCAAGGCGGGCTGCCGGGTCGCCATCGCCGAGCAGGTGGAAACGCCCGAGGAAGCGAAGAAGCGCGGCGGCTACAAGGCGCTGGTGGCGCGCGACATCGTCCGCTTCGTCACTGCGGGCACCCTGACCGAGGAAGCGCTGCTCGAACCGCGCCGGGCCAATGTCCTGGCGGCGGTCTGCGAAGTACGCGGCACCTACGGCATCGCTGCCTGCGACATCTCGACCGGGCGGATGGAGCTGGAAGACTGCCCGGCAGACCGGCTGGGCGCGGCGCTCGCCCGGCTGGGGGCGAGCGAACTGGTCGTGCCCGAAGGGCTGGCCGGCGTGCCGCTCGACGCCATTCCCCGCCCGGCGCGCGATTTCGGCAGCGACGGGGGCGAGGCGCGGCTGAAGGCGGCGCACGGCGTCGCCACGCTTGACGGGTTCGGCCAGTTCAGCCGCGCGCAGCTGGCCGCCGCCGGGGGGCTGCTCGCCTATCTCGAACACGCCGGGCGCGGCAGGCTGCCGCTGTTGCTGCCGCCGGTGGCGCGCAGCACCGATGCCCATCTGGCGATGGACGAGGCAACGCGCGCCAGCCTCGAAGTGCTCGAATCGAGCCAGGGCGGGCGGCGCGGCAGCCTGTTCGAAGCGGTCGACCGCTGCGTCACCGGAGCCGGTGCGCGGCAGCTGGCCGACGACCTGTCCGCGCCGTTGACCAACATCCACGCCATCGCCCTACGGCTCGCCATGGTCGAATGGCTGCACGATGATCCGATCCTGCGCGGCGACCTGCGCAGCGTGCTGCGCGCCCTGCCCGACATCGGCCGCGCACTGGGCCGGGTGGTCGCCGGGCGCGGCAGTCCGCGCGATCTCGGCCAGTTGCGCGACGGGCTTGGCGAGGCGCGGCGCATCCGCGATTTCCTGGCCCGGCGCGAGGACCGCCCGGCGCTGGTGGACGACCTGCTGCCGGCGCTCACCGGCCACGGCGCGCTGGTCGATCACTTCAGCCGCGCCCTGGTGCCCAGCCCGCCGACCGAACGCGCGCAGGGCGGCTTCATCGCCGAGGGCTATGACGCCGCGCTCGACGAACTGCGCCGCACCTCGAGCGACGCGCGACGCGCCATCGCGGCGCTCGAAGCGAAGTACCGTGACCAGACCGGCATCACCGCGCTGAAGATCCGGCACAATGGCGTGCTCGGCTATTTCATCGAGGTGCCGGCGAAACACGGTGATGCGCTGATGGCAGCGGACAGCGGCTTCACCCACCGCCAGACCATGGCCGGCGCGGTGCGGTTCAACGCGCTGGCGCTGCATGAGGAGGCCAGCCGCATCGCCGAGGCCGGCGGCCACGCGCTCGCCGCCGAGGATGCCCATTTCGAAGAGCTCGTCGCCGCCGCCATCGCCGCGCGCCATGCCATCGCCGCTACCGCCGCTGCGCTGGCGCGGATCGACGTTGCCGCTGGCCTCGCCGAGCGTGCGGCGGAAAGCCAGTGGTGCCGGCCCGAGGTGGTCGAGCAGCCGTGCCTCGCGGTTGCGGGCGGCCGGCATCCGGTGGTCGAAGCGGCGCTGGCGGCGCGGGGCGAGCGGTTCGTGGCGAACGATTGCTTCCTGAACGTTGCGCCCCAGTCTCCCGCCTCCGCTCAGCCTGAGCCCGTCGCAGACCACGCGAAAGGCCTGCCCGGCGCGCGCGCATCGACAGGCTCGGCGCGAGCGGGGGATGATGCGGCAACTGCGAACACCTCGTCCCGCCTGTGGCTTGTCGGCGGGCCGAACATGGGCGGCAAGTCCACCTTCCTGCGTCAGAACGCGCTGATCGTGTTGCTGGCACAGGCGGGCAGCTTCGTGCCTGCCGCCAGCGCCACGGTGGGGCTGGTTGACCGTCTGTTCAGCCGGGTCGGCGCATCGGACAATCTTGCGCGCGGACGGTCAACCTTCATGGTCGAGATGGTCGAGACGGCGGCGATCCTCGCGCAGGCAGGGCCGCGCAGCTTCGTCATCCTCGACGAGGTCGGGCGCGGGACGTCTACCTACGATGGCCTCGCGCTGGCCTGGGCGGTGGCCGAGGCGGTGCACGGGGTCAACCGCAGCCGCTGCCTGTTCGCCACCCACTATCACGAACTCGCCCGTCTGGCCGAAAGCTGCGAGGCGCTGTCGCTCCACCATGTCCGCGCGCGCGAATGGAAGGGCGATCTGGTGCTGTTGCACGAACTGGCCGATGGCCCGGCGGACCGCTCCTACGGGCTGGCCGTCGCGCGGCTGGCCGGGGTGCCCGCACCGGTGATCGGCCGGGCCAAGGCCGTGCTCGAAAAACTGGAAAAGGGCCGGGCGGAAACCGGCGGCATCGCTGCAGGACTGGGCGATCTGCCCCTGTTCGCCGCCGCCTTCGAACAGCGCGAGGAAGCGCGCGACACGCTGCGCGAACGCTTGCAGGAGCTGGAGGTGGACGCGCTGTCCCCGCGCGAGGCGCTGGACCTGCTCTACGAACTGAAACGGCAGGCGGCGCAGCAGGATCGTTAACCTGGGCAGGCTATATTCCGGTGCCATGTTCGGTCCCAAACTCAGAACCGTCTTCGCCAGCCGCTGGAACGCGTTGCTCTGGGCGGCGAGCATCATGATGACCGCCTATTGCACCGTGCCTGACAAGGATCAGGACGAATCGGGCAATGCCGCGACGATGCAGGCGGTGCTCGGCATTCCCGCCGGCGCGCCCAGCCCGGCCACCGAACCGCACCGCAATCCCTGGTCGAACTAGGGTCAGGACCTATTAACCGCACCTTCGAGGCGCTGGAATGGCGAACATATCGGGCGGATATTCGCGCGGGGAAGGCTGGTTGCTCCTTCGACAATGCTCAGGACATGCTTTCCAAGCGAATGTCTGGCCGAGATGGAAGCCATTCCAGCGTCCCGCAGGGATTTGACCAAAAAGGCCCATCGCAGCGTTGGACAGGCTGGAAATAGAACCACTATTCCTGCGCCCGTCCGCCTCGCGC
>JAGWVC010000183.1 GCA_018971065.1 Sphingomonadales bacterium
AGCACGTCAGACACCTTCCCAAATTGGTCAGGCCGGTGTGGCGCTAGGTTAGGCCAATGTCAATCCGCTCCCGATCAGCGAGACGGCGGTGCCTTCGCCAGAGCCTTGCGCGCGGCGCTGCGGATGTACTGGCGCAATGCCTCCACCTGCGGCTTCTCGAAGAACGCGTGCGGCGGCATTCCCCGGCTCCGCAGCACGCCGTCATGCACCACGGTGTAGAATGCCTGCGCGTCCAGCGGGATCGCCGATTCGCGCAAGTCGGGCGCGGGGCCGCCGGCGGAAACGACATCGCGGCCGTGGCACGAGGCGCAGGCCAGATAGGCCGCGCGGCCCCCGGCAATCGCTTGCGGGTCCAGCGTTTCGGCGGGATTGTCCAGCGGCTGGATCGCCAGGCTGGGCTTCGCCACCGCCACGCGCGCCTTGCCGCCCAGCGCGAACGTCAGCAACCGGCGCGGCTGGCTGTATTTCCAGCCGACGTTCATGATGTCGCTGAGGATCGCGGCCGAACCGCCATAGCCGGCCAGGATCGAGACATATTCGCGCCCGCGCAGCGACCATACCGTCGGCGATCCGATGATGCCCATGCCTGCCTGCCAGCGCCACAACCGCTTGCCGGTGCGCGCATCATAGGCCGAAAACCAGCCGTCGGCCGCGCCCTGATAGACCACGCCGCCGGCGGTCGCCGCCGCGCCGCCGTTCCAGATCGTCGCCAGCGGCGCGGTCCAGCGCGGCTTGCCCGCCACCGGGTCCCACGCCACCAGCGAACCCTTGCCGTCGCCCGGCTCACCCACGAAGGTGCCGACGTTCAGCCCGGCGACGTGGATCTCGCCTTCGCCGGGTTCACCCCGGCTGAACACCGTCGCCGCCTGCATCACCGGCACATAGACCAGCCCCGTGGCCGGGCTGTAGGCCATGCGCATGAAGCTGTGCGCGCCCGACGAGAATGGATAGATCACCGACTTGCCGTTCTCGTAGCGGATATTGGCGTTCTCCACCGGGCGCCCGGTCTTCACGTCGATATGGTCGGCCCAGTTGACCTTGCCGATCTTCGCGGCGGACAGCAGCTTGCCGCTCTCGCGGTCGATCACATAGAAGAAGCCATTCTTGGGCGCCTGCATCAACACCTTGTGGGGGCGTCCGTCGATCGTCAGCGTCGCCAGCGTGATCTGCTGGGTGCAGTCGAAATCCCACGAATCGCGCGGGTTGATCTGGTAGTGCCACAAGTACTTGCCGGTTTTCGCGTCCAGCGCGACGATCGAGGCGGTGTAGAGGTTGTCGCCGCCGCCGGGGCTGCGTTCCTCCGCGTCATAGGGCGCGGCATTGGCGGTGCCGACGTAGATGCGGCCGAGCTCGCGGTCGAAGGTGATCGAATCCCACGGCCCGCCGCCGCCGCCCGTCTTCTTCCAGAACTCGCCGTTCCAGGTCCTGGCGGCGGCTTCCATCGCCGCGTCGCCCTTGTCCGCATCCGGCCCGGCGGGCGTGACGTGGAAGCGCCATTCCTGCTTGCCGGTCGCCTGATCGTAAGCGGTGACATAGCCGCGCATTCCGAAATCGGCGCCGCCCTGGCCGATGATCACCTTGCCGTCGAAAACACGCGGCGCGCCGGTCACGGTCTGGCCCTGCTTCGGATCGGTGGTCTCGACTTCCCACAGCTTGCGCCCGGTCTTCGCATCCAGCGCGATCAGCCGCCCGTCGAGCGCGCCGAGGAACAGGCGGCCTTTATCATAGGCCACGCCGCGATTGGCGCCGAAGCCGAAGTTCATCTTCAGCGGGTTGTGTTCCCAGGTCTTGCTCTCGTATTTCCACGCCAGTTTGCCGGTGGCCCCGTTCACCGCATAGACGGTGGCATAGCTGCCGGTGAAATAAAGCATCCCGCCCACCGCCAGCGGCGCCGCCTCCAGGCTGGCCTCGCCCGGCAGCTCCAGCGACCACGCCAGCCCCAGCCGCGACGCATTGGCGGGGGTGACGGCGGCAAGGCGGCTGAACCCGGTCTCGTCGCTGTCGGCGTTGACCCCGGTCCATTCCGCACCG
Source organism: Sphingomonadales bacterium (assembly GCA_018971065.1). The sequence goes on from JAGWVC010000183.1 coordinate 2,032, forward strand.
ACGCCAATCGGTGCAGGCGGCGCGGCGGTAAGGGCGCTTCCGGCCATGACGGCGAAACCCGCGAGCGCGAGCAGCTTGCTGTTGCGGTTCATGGACAAGATCCTCTCTCGACGCGGTTCCGGTTTTCCGCCGTCCTATCGGTGCAGGCGTCGGCGTCCTATCCCCGGATGGGGGCTTCGGCCAGCGGCATCGTCTGCGCCAGACAACTGCCGAAGCTGTGCAGCACGCAGGCGTGCAGCCCGCCGGTGCCGCCCGCCACGAACAGCAGGATGTCCTTGGGCTCGGGCGTCAGGTATATCCGGCCATCGGCGCGGACGCGGCCCTGCGCCTCAAGCTGGGCGCGGTGCAGCGGCTGGAGGTGATCGGC
>JAGWVC010000114.1 GCA_018971065.1 Sphingomonadales bacterium
CGGAAGCGATCCGCGCCCGCCGCGTGCCGGCATGACCGAGGCGCCAAAGCCTTTCCTCGGCTGGTTGCGCCAACTGAACCGCGCCCAGCGCGCGCAGCTCGACGCGGCGAGCGAGGCCCTGGCCGCGCAGGAAAAGATGGTCGAGGCGAAGCGCGAGGAACTGGGGATTTCCGACCAGCCCTCGCCGACGATGGACGCGCTCGACGCCTCGAAGGCGGCGGTGGAGGCGTCGAAGACGCTGCTGGACGCGCAGGAAGAGCATCTCGATTCGGTCGAGGAACTGATGCGGTTGCAATGGGCCTGGCTGAACTGGTGGAAGTTCTGATGGTTTCGGTGCTGCCCAAGGTGGCCGGCAAGCTGACCGCCGACGCGCCGCTGGCGCCGCTGGTGTGGTTCAAGGCGGGCGGCGCGGCACAGTGGCTGTTCGAGCCGAAGGACGTGGCCGACCTGCAGGGTTTCCTGCGCGATCTCGATCCGGCAGTGCCGGTGATGGCGCTGGGGCTGGGCAGCAACCTGATCGTGCGCGACGGCGGCGTGCCGGGCGTGGTGGTGCGGCTGGGGAAGGCGTTTGCCGGGGTGAACCGCGTTGACGACCTGACGCTGGAATGCGGCGGCGGGGCCAGCGGCATTCTGGTGTCCAGCACGGCGCGCGACGCGGGAATTGCCGGGTTGGAGTTCCTGCGCAGCATCCCCGGCACGGTGGGCGGCTTCGTGCGGATGAACGGCGGCGCTTATGGCGGCGATGTCGCCGGCATCCTGACTGACTGCGACGTGGTGCTGCGCGATGGCTCGCTGCGGACGCTGACGGTGGACGAGTTGGGCTATACCTATCGCCATTCGGATCTGCCCGAAGGCGCGATCGTCGTGGCGGCGCGGTTTCGGGGCAGGGCGGGTGAGCCGGCGGCGATCCAGGCGGAGATGGACCGGATTTCCGCTTCGCGCGAGGCCAGCCAGCCGCTGCGCAGCAAGACCGGTGGCAGCACGTTCAAGAACCCCGATGGCGCCAAGGCCTGGGAACTGGTCGACAAGGCCGGCTGCCGGGGGCTGCCGCTGGGCGGCGCGCAGGTTTCCGAGAAGCACACCAACTTCCTGATCAACACCGGCGAGGCCACCAGCGCCGAGATCGAGGCCCTGGGCGAGGAAGTGCGGCGGCGGGTGAAAGCGAACTCCGGTGTGGAGTTGGAGTGGGAAATTCAGCGGGTGGGGCGGCCATGCTGAAATGGTTTCGAAAAGGCGGTGTAACGCCGTTTGAAAAACAGATAGTTGAGAATGTCGATCGGCACGGTTGTCACATCAATTGGGTGTTCGACGAAGATAAAACTGACCCAGCCTTTGCCTATTCAATCGGGTTCACCAAGACGCTGAACTTTCCCGAAGTCGTCATTTTCGGATTGCCGCAGGAAACGTGTGGACCTGCAATAAATGCTCTGCTGGCTATGTGCGCCGCTGGTCAATCGCTGAAAGACGGTGAAAGGCTGAAAAGTTTTTTTGGCGAATATGACTGCATTGTCCGCACCGTCGATGAAAGTTGGTTGATCCAGTCCTACTTCGCGTCTGCGCTCTGGTATCATCGAACCCAGATGGGTCGGGCATTGCGTGACGTCGTCATGCTGGTTTGGCCAGACGCAGATCACAAGTTTCCGTGGGAGGATGGGTGCGCCGAGTGGGTGTGTGCCGATCAGCCTGCATTGTATGAGCCGAGAATAGCTGCATGAGCCTGCCCAAACTTCACGTTGCGGTCCTGATGGGCGGTTGGTCTTCGGAGCGGCCGGTGTCGTTGATGAGCGGCGAGGGCGTGGCCAAGGCGCTCGAATCGCGCGGGCATCGCGTGACGCGGATCGACATGGGGCGCGATGTCGCGGTGAAGCTGGCCGAGGCGGCGCCCGACGTGGTGTTCAACGCGCTGCACGGGTGCCCCGGCGAGGACGGCACCGTGCAGGGGATGATGGACCTGATGGGGTTGGCCTATACCCATTCGGGGCTGGCGACGTCGGTAATCGCCATCGACAAGGAACTGACCAAGCAGGCGCTGGTGCCGCATGGCGTGCCGATGCCGGGCGGGCGCATCGTCCAGAGCGCCGAACTGTACGAGCGCGATCCGCTGCCGCGCCCTTATGTGCTGAAGCCGGTGAACGAAGGCTCGTCGGTGGGCGTGGCGATCGTCACCGACAGCGGCAATTACGGCAACCCGATCGGCCGCGATGTGAAGGGGCCGTGGCAGGAATTCGATTCGCTGCTGGCCGAGCCGTTCATTCGGGGGCGCGAACTGACCACGGCGGTGCTGGGCAACCGCGCGCTGATGGTGACCGAGCTGATCCCGACCACCGAATTCTATGATTTCGACGCCAAGTACACCGACGGGCTGACCCGGCACGTCTGCCCCGCGGAAATTCCCGACGAGGTGACCGAGGCGTGCAAGGCGATCGCGTTGCGCGCACACCAGTTGCTGGGCTGCAAGGGCACCAGCCGTTCGGACTTCCGCTGGGATGACAGCCAGGGCGTGGAAGGGCTGTTCCTGCTGGAAGTGAACACCCAGCCGGGGATGACGCCGCTGAGCCTGGTGCCGGAACAGGCCGGGCATTGCGGGCTTTCCTATGCGGACCTGGTCGAGGAAATCATCGCCGAAGCGCTGGAGGATCACGCAGCATGAGCCAGTCGTCCACCACCATCCGTCGCAGCGGCACCAGCGCGCGCAAGGTGGCGGCGCGGGCCGATACCGCGCGCAAGGTGAAGGCCGCGCGCGAGAAGAGCGGTTCGGCGGCGAGCCGGCTGTGGGCGATGGTGCCGATCAGCGAGGAAACGCTGCATCGCGCGTTTCTGGCAGTCATTCTGGGCGGCGCGGTGGTGCTGGCGTGGGTTGTCGCCAGCTTTGCCGGGGTGCCGGCGATGGCCGAGGCGCAGATGGCGAAGCTGGCGGGCAACGCCGGGTTCGCGGTGAAGCGCGTGGAAGTGCGCGGGGTGAAGCGGCTCAACGAACTGAAGGTCTATGAGGCCGCGCTGGCCGAGCGCAACCACGCGATGCCGCTGGTGGACCTGCAGGGCGTGCGGCAGCGGCTGCTGCAATTGTCGTGGGTGAAGGATGCGCGGGTGTCGCGGCAGTTGCCCGATACGCTGGTGATCGACGTGGTGGAGCGCAAGCCCTACGCGGCGCTGCGCCAGGCCGACCGGCTGGTGCTGATCGACGCCACCGGCGTGCAGCTTGAACCGGTTTCGCCGGCGCGGGCCAAGGGCCGGCTGATCCTGTCGGGCTGGAACGCCGAGGCGCAGGTCAGGCCGCTGGAAGCGCTGCTCGATGCCGCGCCGGCGCTGCGCCCGCAGGTGGGTGAGGCGCAGTGGGTGGGCAACCGCCGCTGGAACCTGTCGTTCCGCAGCGGGCAGACGCTGATGCTGCCCGAGGGCGACCGCGTGGCCGCCGCCGCGCTGGTGTCGTTCGCGCGGCTGGACGGCACCAACCGCCTGCTGGGCGGCAATGCGATGACCTTCGACATGCGCGCGGCCGATCGCATCTACTTCCGCGTGCCCGGCCATGCCGAGGCGGCGAAGGCCGATGCCGCGAAGCCGGCGGCAAAGCCGGCGCTGGCCAGCGCCACCGACAAGCCCGCCGCGAAGAAGGACAGCGAATGATGTCCGGCCCGCGCATCGCCCGTGTCTATGGTGCGGTGAACATCGGTTCGTTCCGCATCTCGGCGATGGTGGCGGGCGTTACCGAGACCGGCGAGATGGTGGTGCTGGGATCGGGCCATCGCGCCGCGCAGGGCATCAAGCGCGGCTATGTCAGCGACATGGCGGCGGCGACTTACGCGATCCGCGACGCGATCGACCGGGCCGAGAAGATGGCCAATGTCAGCGTGCAGAAAGTGTGGATCGGCTGTTCGGGCGCGGGGCTGGCCAGCCGTGAGTTCCAGCGTGACATCGAGGTTGGCGGCGGCCGGATCGAGGAGGAGGACATCGAGCAGTTGCTGGTGGCCGCCAACGAGGCGATCCAGCCCGACGGGCGCATCGTCCTGCACGCGCAGCCGGCGCATTACTGGCTGGACGGCGCGCACGGCGTCGCCAACCCGCGCGGGCTTCATGCCGAGCGGCTGGGCGTGGACATTCACGTCATGCTGGCCGACGGCGCGCCGATCCGCAACCTGACCGAGGCGGTGCAGAACGCGCATCTGGATGTGGCGGCGGTGGTCGCTTCGCCGGTGGCGGCGGGCCATGCCTGCCTGTCGCAGGAAGAGCGCGATCTGGGCGTGGCGCTGATCGAGTTCGGCGCCGAGGTGACGACGGTTTCCGCTTATGCCGGGGGGATGCTGGTGGGGCTGGTGACGATCCCGATGGGATCGGGCGACATTACCGATGCGGTGGCATCCGCTTTCGGCATCCGCCGCTTCCAGGCCGAGCGGCTGAAGTGCGTGCATGGTTCCGCCATCGCCAGCCCGGCCGATCACCGCGAGATGGTGCCGGTGAACGCGCCGGGCGAGGAGGTCAGCGGGCCGCCGGCGCTGCACGCCGATGACAAGAACCGGATTCCGCGCGCCGAGCTGATCTCGGTGATCACCGGGCAGCTTGGCCGGTTGATGGACGAGGTGAGCCGCGCATTGAAGAGCCTGGGCTTTGCCGGATCGGGCGGGCAGATGGTGGTGATGACCGGCGGCGGGGCCGAACTGGCCGGGCTGGCCGATTATGCGCAAGGGGCGCTGGGGCGGCCGGTGCGGATCGGCAAGCCGGTGGGGCTGAAGGCGCTGCCCGATGCCCATGCCGTGCCGGGATTCAGCACTTTGGCCGGGCTGGTGCTTTATGCGGCGGCGGACCCGGTGGACATCCGCTCGTTCGGTCAAGGTTACCAGAAAACGCTGCGCTATTCGGGACTTGGCCTGATCACGCGCATTGCCCATGCCCTGAAGACCTATTTCTAGGCGGCAATCACGGTGAAATACTTATCCCCATCCCTGTGGACAAGCCCGCAAACCGCTTTGATTCGGCGATTCGAAGCGTGCAAAACCAATGTGAAACGTAATTGCGCCGTGCGCACGCCTGTCAGGAGAAGACCATGAGCATCAACATCGGTCCGCCCGCCGTCGAGGAACTGCGGCCGCGCATCACCGTGATCGGTGTGGGCGGGGCCGGCGGCAATGCCATCGGCAACATGATCCACGCCGGGATCGAGGGCGTGGACTTCGTGGTGGCGAACACCGACGCGCAGGCGCTGAACAACTCGATCGCCGAACATCGCATCCAGCTCGGGCCGGAAATCACCCAGGGGCTGGGCGCCGGTTCGCGCCCGGAAGTGGGGCGCGCCGCCGCCGAGGAGACGATCGTCGCGCTGGAGCGTGCGCTGGAAGGCGTCCACATGGTGTTCATTGCGGCCGGCATGGGCGGCGGCACCGGTACCGGCGCCGCGCCGGTGATCGCCGAGGCGGCGCGTCGCAAGGGCGTGCTGACGGTGGGCGTCGTCACCAAGCCGTTCCTGTTCGAGGGCACGCGCCGCATGCGCAGCGCCGAATCGGGCATCGAGGAGCTGCAGAAGCACGTCGATACGCTGATCGTTATTCCCAACCAGAACCTGTTCCTGGTCGCCAAGGCCGAGACCACGTTCAAGGAAGCGTTCCAGCTTGCCGACGAAGTGCTGCAGCAGGGCGTCCGTTCGATCACCGACCTGATGGTGATGCCGGGCCTGATCAACCTCGACTTTGCCGACGTGCGCTCGGTCATGGCCGAAATGGGCAAGGCGATGATGGGCACCGGCGAGGGCGAAGGCCCGAACCGCGCGCTGGAAGCGGCCGAGAAGGCGATCGCCAACCCGCTGCTGGACGGCGTGTCGATGCAGGGCGCGAAGGGCGTGATCATCTCGATCATCGGCGGCGACGACATGAAGCTGCTGGAAGTGGACGAGGCCGCCAACCACATTCGCGAACTGGTCGATCCGCACGCGAACATCATCTGGGGTTCGGCGTTCAACCCTGACCTCGACGGCAAGATTCGCGTGTCGGTGGTGGCCACCGGGATCGAGCAGACCGCAACCCAGGCCGAGGATGCGGCGCGTCCGTTCAGTCTGGGTGCGGCGCGTGGCCCGGCGCGTCCGGCTGCGGCGGCGCCTGCGCCGGTGGCAGTGCCTGCGCCCGAACCCGTAGCCACGCCCGAGCCGGTCGCGGTTGAGCCTGTGGCGGCGCCTGAGCCGACCCCGGCGCCGGTGGCGGAAGTGCCCGCGCAGCAGGTGTTCCGTGCCCCCGAGCCGGAGGCCGAGCCGCTGGAACTGGGCGCCGAGGATGAGGCCGATACCGGGCATGTTCCCGCGCCGGAACCGAAGGCGCAGGACGAGCTGTTGCTGGATGCCAGCCGCTTTGCCGACGAAAGCGCGCCGGTGCGGCGCCGTCCGCTGAACTTCGCGGCCGACGAGGCGGCGGGTGGCGAACAGGCCCCGGCGGTGCCGCGCCTTGGTGGCGGTGGTGCTGGTGGTGGCGGCGCGGCCGGTGGATCGGGCGGTGGATCTGGTGGCGGCACGCTGTTCGAGCGCATGGCCAACCTGACCGGGCGTCGCAAGGGCGCCGAGGAAGAGGAAGAGGACGAAGGCGGGGCGATCAACATCCCGCGCTTCCTCAACCGTCAGAACAACCAGTAGCGCCGGGGGCCGGTCGGCGGTCGGCCACGGCCGGCCGCGTCGGGCTTGCGCCCGGGCCACGGGAAGTGCCATCGGCCAGGCCGGACGGGATCATGACGAACACGCGAACGCGATTGCGGTGGGTTGGGTTGATGGCCTCGGCAGGGCTGGGGCTGGCGGCGTGCGTCGCATCGGTTCCCGCCTGGGCGCAGACCGCCGTGGTGCAGCCGCTGCCGGGCGAGGGGCCGCCCTCGCTCAGTTCGGCGCTGCTGCGGCTGGGGCGCAATCCGCGCGATACCACCGCGCTGATCGATGCGGGCAACGCCGCGCTGGCAATGGGCGATACCGATGCCGCGATCGGCTTCTTCACCCGCGCCGACAAGATGCTGCCCAACAACCCGGCAATTCAGGCCGGCCTTGCCGGTGCGCGCGTGCGCGGCGAGGACCCGTTCAGCGCGATCCCGCTGTTCCAGACCGCCGAACGCAACGGGCCGATCCCGCCCGATCTGCTGGCCGATCGCGGGCTCGCCTACGATCTGGTGGCCGACAATGCCGCCGCGCAGCGCACCTATCGCCAGGCGATTGCCGCCGGCGCGGGGACGGAAGCGACGCGGCGGCTGGCGCTGAGCCTGGCGATAGCGGGTGACAAGCGCGAGGCCGAGACCACGCTGGCGCCGCTGCTGGCGAAGCAGGACCGTGCCGCCTGGCGCACGCGTGCATTCCTGCTGGCGATCATGGGTCGCGAGGATGAGGCGGTGGCGACGGTGCGGCAGACGATGCCGGCCGAAATTGCCACCGCGATCGCGCCTTACCTGCGCTATATGCGGCAGTTGACCCCGGCGCAGCAGGCCGCCGCCGCCAACCTGGGGCATTTCCCGCGCGCGTCCGAGATCGGCCACGACGATCCGCGCATCGCCGCGTTCGCGCCGCCGGTGCGGGTGGCTGCGGCCGATGCCGGGCTGGTTCCGGCAGGTGCGCCGCTGGGTGCGAACGGCAAGGACAAATCGCGCAAGGAAGCGAAGCGCAAGGGGGCGGAGCCTGCCGCGCTGCCGGCGCCGGAACCGACCCGTCTGGCCCGCAACGAGGAACCGGCGCGCAACGGTGGCGAGTTGCCGCCGGTCGCGCCGTCGCCTTCGGTGACGACCAGCGCGCCGCCGCCGACCGCGTTGCGCGCCGTGCCGACCACGCTGCCCGCGCCTGCACCCGTGCCGCGCGTGGCCGCTGCAACCCCGCGCGTGGTTTCGCCTGCGCCGACGCCCGCTCCTGCTCCCCAGCCCGCGCCGCGCGTGGCGGTCGCAACGCCGCGCGTGACAGCGCCGGCTGCGGCCCCGCGACCGGCGGTTTCCGGCGCGCCGGCGTTCTCCGGCCCCGCAGCCGGTTCGGTGAACAGCTTTAGCCTGAAGCCGGGCGCCCCGGTGCCGTCGCAGCCCGTGGAAAGCGCAACTGCGGTCGTGCCGCAATCCGCTCCGGCGCCCGATCCCGTGCCAGTCGCGACTCCGCCATCCGTCGCGCCGCCGCCGCCCGCTCCGGCCCTCGCCTCGGCTCCTGCCGCACCCGCGCCCGCAAAGCCCACGTTTGCCGACGCCTTTGCGGCGCTGGCGGCCGGCCCTGCCGAAGTCGGCCCGCGCGCCGGGGCGGTGGATATTCGCAAGATCACCCCGGCGCGCCCGGCCCCGCCACCGCCGCCACCACCACCGCCCAATCCCAGCCGCATCTGGGTTCAGGTGGGTGTGGGGCGCGCGCAGAGTCGGCTGGAATTCGACTGGCGCCGGCTGCAGAAGGACGATGCCGAACTGTTTCGCGGCAAGAAGGCGTGGATGAGCGATTGGGGGCGGACCAACCGCCTGCTTGTCGGGCCGTTCGAGACCGAGAAGGCGGCGGATGCCTTCACCGCGAAGCTGCACAAGGCCGGCCATGATGACGCGTTCGTGTGGAACAGCCCGGCGGGGCAGGTGGTGGACGGGCTGTAACGCTCTGCAGTGCAAAGCGGGGTGCGAAGTGCTGCTGCTGCGGAAAGCCCGGAATTCCGCCGTTTCCTGCCAGTTTTCCACACGCTGTGAACAGGCTTGTAAAGTTATGCGCAGCCGTGACCGACGCCCGCATTGTGGTTTGCCCCCGGCCAAGGGCATCTCCCCGTTCATGACGAGCACGACAAGCATCGCCCGATGGTAGCCCGCGCCCCCCAGGGCCGCTTCGAGCGGCATGAAGATGCCGCGCCCGTGGACATGCTGGGCCAGTTGTTCGAGGCGCACGGCTGGACTTACGAGTTCAACGGCGATGACGAGCTGACCGGCGAGATCCAGGGTTCGTGGGCAACGTACCAGATCCGCGCGATCTGGCGGGCCGAGGACAACGTGCTGCAGGTGCTGTGCCTGCCCGACATCCGCGTGCCCGAGGACAAGCGCCCGGCCGTGTTCGAGGTGATGGGGCTGATCAACGAGCAGCTGTGGCTGGGCCATTTCGACATCTGGTCGAACGGCTGGGTGCTGTTGTACCGCCACGGCCTGCTGCTGGGCGACGACGGGATGCTGACGCTGTCGCAGGCGCAGACCCTGGTGGAAGCGGCGGTGGAGGAGTGCGACCGCTTCTACCCGGCGTTCCAGTTCATCCTGTGGGGCGACAAGTCGCCGGCCGAGGCGCTGGCCAGCGCGATGGTCGATGCGGCGGGGGAGGCCTGAGATGGTGTGGCCGAACCGCTTGCTGATCGTCGGATGCGGCAACATGGGCGGGGCGATGCTGGCCGGTTGGTTGGCGGGCGGCTTGAACCCGTTGGGCGTGACGGTGGTCGATCCGGTGCTGCCGCAGGCGCCCCCGCAGGTGACGCTGCTGCGCGCGCTGCCGGATGCGGGGGCGGGTGCGTTCGATGCGGTGCTGCTGGGCGTGAAACCGCAGATGCTGGACCAGATCGCGCCGGTGCTGGCGCCGCTGCTGGGGGCGGACACGGTGCTGCTGTCGATCCTGGCCGGGGCGGAACTGTCCAGCCTGGCGGCGCGGTTCCCCACGGCGCGGGCGCGGGTGCGGATCATGCCCAACCTGGCGGCGGCGATCGGCAAGTCGCCGGTGGCGCTGGCGACCGATGGCGATGACGCGGCCTTGCAGGCGCAGGTGACCGCGCTGATGATGCCGCTGGGCCAGCCCGAATGGGTGCCCGAGGTGCTGTTCGATGCGGTGACGGCGCTGGCCGGATCGGGTCCGGCATTCGTCTATCGCTTCATCGACGCGCTGGCGCAGGCCGGGGCCGGGCTGGGCTTGCCGGTCGATCAATCGCAGCGGCTGGCGCTGGCGATGGTGGAAGGCGCGGGCCTGCTGGCGGCATCGTCGGGGCTGGCGCCGGGCGAACTGGCGCGGCGCGTTGCCAGCCCCGGGGGCACCACGCAGGCCGGGCTGGATATGCTGGACGCGAACGGGGCGCTGGCCGGCGTGGTCGATGCCTGCCTGACCGCCGCGCGCGACCGGGGCGTGGAAATGGCGGCCGCCGCGCGGGGATGATCCGGCGCATGGCCGTTATGGCGGCGTTCATTCCCGCCATGCGACAACGCGCGCGGGCGGGCTGATCGGTTTCCCTTGAAACCGCGCGGCACAAGCCCGATATTCACCGCACCGCCCGCGCGAATTGCCGCGCCGGGCACAGGAGAACATTCGAAATGGCCATCTGGAACGACCCCCAGCCCACCGGCACGGGATTCGGCGCGTCCACGGGCATTCCGGCGGGCGCGCGCGCAGCCACGGTCGATGCCGGGCTGCGCCGCTACATGCTGTCGATCTACAACTACATGGCTTCGGGCGTGCTGCTCTCGGGCGTGGTCGCGCTGCTGTTCGCGCGTTCGGGCATGGCGGCTGCCGTGTTCGGCACGCCGCTGCGCTGGCTGGTGGCGCTGGCGCCGCTGGGCTTCGTCATGGCGATGAGCTTCGGCCTGAACCGGATGCAGAGCTCAACCCTGAAGGCCTGCTTCTGGGGCTTCAGCGTGGCGATGGGCCTGTCGCTGTCGTCGATCTTCTTCGTCTACACCGGCAGCTCGATCGCGGCGACGTTCTTCGCCACCGCCGGCTCGTTCGCGGGGCTCAGCCTGGTGGGCTACACCACCAAGCGCAACCTGTCGGGCATGGGCAGCTTCTTCACGATGGGGCTGATCGGCCTGATGATCGCGATGCTGATCAACGCGTTCTTCCCGATGCCGGGAATGGGCCTGGCGATCTCGATCATCGGCGTGCTGCTGTTCGCGGGGCTGACCGCGTATGACACCCAGCGCCTGAAGGAAACCTACTGGCAGGTGGCCGGCACCGCCTATGTCGAGAAGATCGTGGTGATGGGCGCGCTGAGCCTCTACCTGGACTTCATCAACATGTTCCAGTTCCTGCTGAGCCTGATGGGCGATCGTCGCTGATTTCCTGACGCTTGATCCGACACCCGGTGCGTTTCGGCGCGCCGGGTGTTCCGCGTCGGCATTGCTTCATCGACGCGAAAGCCAAAGGTCGCTAAGGGCCTGCCGCTGCCTAGGGGAGATACCTGTAATGTCGCGCAAGTTCCGGCTGTCGCTGGCCGCTGTCCTGATCGCCGGCGTCGCCGCCTGTTCCAGCCCGCCGCCACCGCCGCCACCGCCGCCGCCGCCTCCGCCGCCCAAGATCGTCATCCCGACGCCGCCGCGCCCGCTGGCACCGAACAACGCGCCCGACAACCTGCCGGTGCCCGCATTGGCCGCCGATGGCCTGCGCGCCAGCGTCAACCGCAACATCACCCCGGCGCAAACGCTGTGGAACCTGCGCAGCGCGTTCAACGTCGCCGCGCTGAACTGCCGCGCCGACCGCCACGCCGACATCGTCGTTGCCTATCGCGCCTTCCTGAAGGCCAACGCCAAGAAGCTGGTCGCCACCAACAAGACCGTCGATAGCGAGTTCAAGGCCAAGTATGGCGCCGGCTTCATCCGCCCGCGTGAGCTGTACATGACCGCGGTTTACAACCACTTCGCGCTGCCGCCGGTGCAGGACGAGTTCTGCGATGCGGTGCAGGCGGTGAACCGTGACATGGTGGGCGTGAAGTCGAAGGACATGGACGCGTTTGCGGCCCGCAGCCTGCCGAACATCGAGATCGTCTACGACAATTTCTATCGCCGCTACGACGAATATCGCGTCGCGCTGGCCGACTGGCGGACGAAGTACCAGCCTTACGAAGTCCCCGGCGCGCAGGCCTATCAGCCAGCAGGCCAGCAGGGGCCAACGATCGGCGCCGCGCCGGTGATCGGCGGCGTCGGCAGCTATGGCCCGGCGGCATCGACGTTGCAGGGCTATCCGGCTTCGCGGTGAACGCGGTGCGGATTTTGCGAAAATAGTCCTTTCATGGCGCGGCCTCCTTCGCTAAGGGGGCCGCTCGCGC
>JAGWVC010000115.1 GCA_018971065.1 Sphingomonadales bacterium
GCGACAATCCAGGGGTGTTCTGGGACCTCTATGGCGAGGCCGGGCATCCGGTGCGGGCGACGATTTCGGAGATGGGGCCGTTGTTGCTGGCGCGGCTGCTGGGGCTGAACGAGACGCAGGAAGGCGTGCTCAACATCGCCTTCCGCTTTGCCGACGACAACGGGCTGCTGTTGCTGGACCTGCCTGACCTGCAATCGGTGCTGATCGCGGTGGCCGAGCACGCGGCGGAGCTGACGACGAAGTATGGCAACGTTTCCAAGGCGACGATCGGCACGATCCAGCGGCAGTTGCTTTCGTTCGAGAGCCAGGGGGCCGACAAGTTCTATGGCGAGCCGGCGTTCGAGATCAACGACCTGCTGCGGGTGGACGAGACGGGCAAGGGCATCGTCAGCGTGCTTTCCGCCGAGAAGCTGATGGAGAGCCCGAAGCTGTACGCGACGTTTCTGCTGTGGATGCTGAGCGAGCTGTTCGAGGCGCTGCCCGAGGTGGGCGACGTGGAAAAGCCGAAGCTGGTGTTCTTTTTCGACGAAGCCCATCTGCTGTTCGTCGATGCGCCCGATGCGTTGATGAGCAAGATCGAGCAGGTGGTGCGCCTGATTCGCTCCAAGGGCGTTGGCGTGTATTTCGTGACCCAGAACCCCATCGACGTGCCCGAGAAGGTGGCGGCCCAGCTTGGCAACCGCATCCAGCACGCGCTGCGCGCGTTCACGCCGCGCGACCAGAAGGCGGTGAAGGCGGCGGCGGAAACGTTCCGCGTGAACCCGGAACTGGACGTGGCCACCGCGATTACCGAGCTGAAGGTGGGCGAGGCACTGGTTTCGACGCTGAACGAGGATGGATCGCCGTCGGTGGTGCAGCGCACGATGATCGCGCCGCCGCGTTCGCGGCTGGGGCCGGTGACGCCGAAGGAGCGGGCGATCATCCAGTCGATCAGCCCGTTCGCGGGCAAGTACGATGTGGCGGTGAACCGCGAATCCGCCGCCGAAGTGCTGGCCGCGAAGGCGCAGGATGCCTCGGCCGCCGCGCAGGTGGTGGAGACGCAGGGCGTGGAGGCGCAGCGGGCGCAGGCGCGGCAATCGCCGTCGCTGTGGGTGAACGCCGGGCGCGCGGCGATCGGCGCGGTGGCGGCGTCGGCCGGGCGCGTGGTGGCGGCGGAGATCACCGGGCGCACATCGCGGTCCAACCCGTTGGCCAATGCCGCCAGCGCCATCGCCGGAACGCTGGGCACCGCGATCGGCGGGCAGGCGGTGGGGCGGTTTGCGCGCGGGTTGCTGGGCAGCCTGCTGCGGTAGAGTGCGATGACAAAAAGTGGGAACCGGTTTTGTCGATAAATCGCGCGGCAACAAAGGCTTTGTGATTCGAGTGAAAGGAATGACAGGATAATGCGGTCGTTGATGCTTGCCGGCTCGGTGCTGGCCCTGGGTTTTGCCACTGCGGTCAATGCGGCCCCTGCGACGGCGGTTGCCGAGGCGGTGCCGCCGGCGCCGGCCGGCAAGCTGGACGATGCGGTGAAGCCGTCGCTGTATCGGCTTGACCTGACGGTGGATCCGAACAAGCCGCGGTTTTCGGGGCATGTCGAGATCGACGCGACGCTGCAGGCGGCATCGCGGTATGTCTATCTGCATGGGCGCGATCTGGCGGTTTCGAAGGCCGTGGCGATGGTTGGCGGGCGGGCGATCGGCGGCGAGTGGAAGCAGGTGGACCCGACCGGGGTGGTGCTGCTGACCTTCCCCGAGGCGCTGCCGGCGGGCGCGGTGACGTTCGCGTTCGATTATGACGCCGGGTTCCAGGACGGACCGGCGGGGCTGTTCCGCGTGCATGTCGGCGACGACTGGTATGCGTGGAGCCAGTTCGAATCGATCGATGCGCGGTCGGCGTATCCGAGCTTCGACCAGCCGGGGTACAAGCAGCCGTTCCGGGTGACGCTGCGCACCCCTGCCGGGCTGAAAGCGGTTTCGAACGCGCCCGAGACCGGTGTGACCCAGGCGGGCGGGCTGGATGTGCATACCTTCGCCGACACCGCGCCGCTGCCGACGTACCTGCTGGCGATGATGGTGGGGCCGTTTGTCGAAGTGAAGGGCGAGGCGCCGGCGAATGCGCAGCGCGGCGGGCCGCTGCCGATGCGGATCATCTCGACCAGGCCGAATGCCGCCAAGCTGACCTTCGCGCTGGACAATTCCAAGGCGATCGTCGCGCATCTGGAGAACTATTTCGGGCAGCCGTTCCCTTATCCCAAGCTGGACCAGATCACCACGCCGATCATGCCCGGCGCGATGGAGAACGCGGGCGCTGACCTGTATCAGGACAGCCTGCTGGTGCTGGATGACAAGGCATCGACCGAGCAGAAGCGCAGCTTCGGCATGGTGGTGAGCCATGAGTTGGCGCACCAGTGGTTCGGTGATCTGGTTACTCCGGCATGGTGGGACGACATCTGGCTGAACGAGAGTTTCGCCAACTGGATGGGCTATCGCATCGGCAGCGAATGGCGGCCCGACCTGAACCTGGGCGCGGGCGCGCTGGAGGAAGGGTTTGCCGCGATGGGCACCGATGCACTGGTGGCCGGGCGGCCGATCCATCAGGCGATCACCCGCAATGCGCAAGTGGATGCCGCGTTCGACAGCATCACTTATGGCAAGGGCGGCCAGGTGGTGGCGATGATTGCCGCGTTCATGGGCGATACCAAATTCCGCGACGGGGTGCGCGCCTATATGGCGGCGCATCGCTATGGCAATGCCACCAGCGCCGAGTTCTTCAAGGCGATGGCCGACGTGGCGGGCGATCCGCGCCTGCTGCCGGCGATGCAGAGCTTTACCGACCAGCAGGGCGTGCCGCTGCTGACGTTCAGCGGCGGCAACGGGACATACACGGTGACGCAGAGCCGTTATGCGCGGCTGGGCGCCAATCCGCCGGCGACGCGCTGGGGCGTGCCGATGTGCGCCCGGCTTGGGACGACGCGGCAGTGTACGCTGGTGGATCAGCCGAGCGCGGAGATTTCGCTGGCCGGAACCGGGGCGCTGATGCCGAATGCCGGGGGAACCGGGTATTACCGGTTCGAACTGCCGCGCGGCGAGTGGGAGCGGCTGATCGCGTCTTCCGCGACGCTGCCCGCTGGCGAGGCGCTGGCGCTGGCGGATTCGCTGCGCGCCAGCTTCCAGGCGGGGCGTGCCGGGGCGGACCAGTTGGTGGCGATGGCGCGGACGATGTCGGCCAACACCGATTCCTATGCCAGCGATGCGGCGCTGGACGGGGTGAGCGCGCTGGAAAGCTGGGGGATGCTGGACAAGCCGGCGCTGGCGGCGCTGCGGCGGTTCGTAACCCGGGTGCGGTTGCCGCAGTTGCAGGCGCTGGGCTTCGACCCGAAGCTGGGCGCCCATGCCACCGAGGATGCCGAGACGACGCAGCGGCGGGTATCGCTGGTCAGCCAGTTAGCCGCCGCCGAGGAACCAGGCGTGAAGGCGCGGTTGCTGGGCGCGGCGACGGCGCGGATCGGCGGCGATGCCACCGCGCTGGACCCGAGCTTTGCGGTTGCCGGGTTCGGGCTGGCAATCGCCAAGGGCGGGTTGCCGGTGGCGAAGGCACTGCTGGACCAGGCGCTGGCCAGCCAGGACCCGCTGTTCCGGCCGGCGGCGATCTATGCGATCTCGCATAGCGGCAAGGCGGACGTTGCCAACTGGGTGCTGAACGACGTGACCGACAAGCGGCTGCGCACCAGCGAACGGCTGGGCATGATCGGCGGCGTGGCCGGGACGCCGAAGACCCGCGACCTGGGCTATGGCTGGATGAAGGCGCATGTGGACACGCTGCTGGCCGGCGGCGCAGGCATCTTCTTCTCGTCGCGCCTGCCGACATTCTTTGGCGGCTATTGCGCGGTGGACAAGGCCGACGCGATCCAGGCCGACTTTGCCGCGAAGCTGGCGGGCAAGTCATCGCAGCTTGAACTGGACCGCACGATCGAGCGGGTGCGCGCCTGCGGGATGCTGAAGGCGGCGCGCGCGAAGGAGGCTTCGGCGGCGATGCTGAAGCTTTAGGCGGGGCGGAAGGCGGGGATCGGGTATTGCGCTGCAACGGAATTTCGTAAACAAGCCGCGCCGTGATTGCCCGCCTTCCCCGCCCCCTCGCCTGGCTGCTGGCGCTGCTGCTTGCCGGCATGGCCGTGTGGTGCCTGACCGCCAAGCCGCCGCCGATCAAGACCGCCGGCAAGGGCGGCTATACCGACGTGCGGCTGTATCACGACATTGCCAGGGGCGTGGCGGCAGGCAAGCCGTACCATCTGGCGGCGGCGGAGATGCACCGCGCGCACCACTATCCGCTGAAGCCGTTCGTGACGATGCGGCCGCCGACGCTGGTGTGGCTGGCGGCGAAAGTGGGCTGGCCGAACCTGCAGCGGCTGGCGATGGTGCTGAGCGCGCTGGCGATCTTCGCGTGGGTGGTGGCGTTCGAGGGGATGCTGGACTGGTCGGAACGCGTGCTGGTGGCGGTGGCGGTGGGCGCCGGTTGTTCGGTGGTGGTCAACGAAGGACTGATGGCGCTGCACGAGTACTGGGCCGGGTGGTTCACCGCGATTGCGCTGGCCGGGGTGATCGGCTGGCCGCGCAAGTGGGGGCTGATCCTGCTGCCCGCCGCGCTGGGGCTGGCGGTGCGCGAACTGGCGCTGCCGTTCGCGCTGTTGAGCCTGGCGTTCGCGCTGATCGAGCGGAAGCCCAAACAGGTGCTGGGGTGGATCGTGCTGATCGCGGCGTTCGGTCTGGGCATGTGGATTCATGCCAATGAAGTGGCGGCGCTGGTGCGGCCGGGAGACATCACCTCGCCCGGATGGCACGCGGGGCAAGGGTTCTCGGCGTTCCTGAAGGCGGTGATCTTCACATCGGTGTTGCAGGACCTGCCGCTGAACCTGGCGCTGCTGGCGGCGATGTTGCCGCTGCTGGGCTGGGCCGCGCTGGGCGGGCGGGCCGGGCTGTTCGCGCTGCTGTTCATCGGCGGGGACGCGTTCATGATTTCGGCGTTCTCGCGCGCGGACACGTTCTATTGGGGCGCGATCATGCTGCCGCACTACTTCGTGGGGTTTGCGCTGTTGCCGCGGGCGTTCTGGCAACTGGGGCAGGCGGTGCGGTTTGAGCCGGGGAAGCGGAAGGGGTTTCCGCTTGGCGGCACGGTGGGGTAGGCCTGCTGGCTTGGTGCGCGCACGCAAGAAGGACAGTCGTTGACCTGCGGTCGCCTTCGGCTCGACAAGCTCAGGACGGACGGAATTGGCAGCGGGGGCCGCGCTAGATCACCGCTACGGGATTGCCGTAGAGCTTGCGCAGTTCGTGCTTGGCGAGTTTGCCTGACGGGATGCGCGGCAGTTCGGCCACGAACGCATAGCGGCGCGGCTGGGTGACTTTCGAGATGCGGGTGGCGACCCAGTCGCGCAAGGACGCTTCGAGGTCAGGCCCGGCTTCGGACCAGTCCTTGGGCTGGATGATCGCCAGCACTTCCTCGCCATATTCGGGGTTGGCGACGCCGATGACGGCGGCATCGAGCACGCGGGGATGGACGATCAGGCAATCCTCGATTCCCTGCGGGTAGATGTTGACGCCGCCCGAGATGATCATGAAATCCTTGCGATCGGTCAGGAACAGGTAGCCGTCCTCGTCCAGCCGGCCGATGTCGCCGACGGTGAACCAGTCATCGTGTTCGGGATGGGTGGCGCCGCGCGTCTTGGCGGGGTCGTTCAGGTAGTTGACGCCGCGACCGGGCAGCGCCTGGAACCAGATGACGCCCGGTTCGCCGGGGGGAAGTTCGCGCCCCGCATCGTCGCAGATGTGGATGGGGCCGAGCGAGCTTTTGCCGACCGAGCCGGGTTTGCGGAGCCATTCCTCCGCGGTGATCGCGGTGGCGCCGACGCCTTCGGTGGAGCCGTAGTATTCGAAGATGATGGTGCCCCACCATTCGATCATGCGGCGCTTGATTTCCACCGGGCACGGCGCGGCGGCGTGGAGCACCATTTTCAGCGACGCGGTGTCGTATTTCGCGCGGGCTTCATCGGGCAGCGCCAGCAAGCGCACGAACATGGTGGGGACGAACTGGGCGACGTTGACGCGATGGCGGTCGATCGCGGCGAGGACGCCTTCCGCATCGAACTTGCGCTGGGTGACGAACGTTCCGCCCATGCGCTGGGTGCAGACCATGACCGAGAGCGGCGCGCCGTGGTAGAGCGGGCCGACGTTGAGGCTGACCAGCGGTTGCAGCGCATAAGCCGGCATGTTGCCTTCGAGCGGGTTGAATTCGTCGATCGGCCCCGGGGTGAACGGCAGGACGATGCCCTTGGGCCGGCCGGTGGTGCCGCTGGAATAGATCATGTGGAAGCCGGAGACCTGATCGGCGACCGGGGTGGCGGGCATTGGCGCCATCGCCTTGGACAGGGGCTGGGCACCGGGCAGTTCGGCATCGCCGGCATACCAGACATGCGCAACGGCGGGGATGAGATCGGCCTGGCGGGCGGCCAGCGCCTGCGGGGTTTCGCCGAGTTCGGCCGAGAGGACGAGCGCCTGCGCGCCGCAGTCCTGAAGGATATAGGCGGCTTCGTCGGGCTTGAGGTGCGTGGACAGCAGGGTGACGAACACGCCGCAGCGGGTGGCGCCCCAGTAGACCTGCGGGAATTCGATGCCGTTGCGCATCATCACGCCGATGCGGTCACCGGGCCGGAGGCCGATGCCGCGCAGCAGGTGGGCGAAGCGGTTCGAGCCTTCGTCGAGCTGGCGGTAGGTGAGCGTTTCGCCGGTATCGGCGAGGATCATTGCCAGGTGATCGGGAGTGGCGGCGGCGTGGATGCTGGGGTGGAAGCCGGGCATGTCAGTGGTCCTGCGCTGGTGCCATCAGCCGGGCGGCGAGCGCGCGGGCTTCGGCGGGCTTGATCTTGGCGGTGTCGGTGAGGCCGAGTTCGGATTCGGGAATGACGAGGACGCGGCGCGGCAGCTTGTAGCTGGCCAGTTTCGGCTTGAGCCACGCGATGACGTCGGCTTCGGCCACGGTGGCGCCGGCTTCGGGGACGACCAGCGAGACGACCATTTCGCCCAGCGTGGGGTGCGGCACGCCGGTGGTCTTGCAGACCTTGACGCCGGGGCACGAACACAACGTCCAGTCGATCTCCACCGGCGAGACATTGGCGCCGCCGGTCTTGATGATGTCGTTGATGCGGCCGGCGAAGAACAGGCGGCCTTGTGCATCGATATGGCCGCCGTCGCCGCTACGGTAGAAGCCGTCGCCGTCGAGCGCCTCGTCATTGGGGATGCCGATGTAGCCGAGCATCAGCGTGGGGCCTTTAACCGCGATCTCGCCGGTTTCGCCGCGTTTCAGCGTTTCGCCGGTCCGGGGATCGACGATGCGGATGGTCATGCCGGGCAGCGCCTCACCGCTGGTGCCGCGCCAGACGTCCTCGGGCGTGCCGCAGGGGTAGCTGGCGGAGATGGTGAAGGTCTCGGTGGAGCCGTAGCTGGCGCGCGGATCGATGAAGCGCGTGGTGATGGTGGGTTGCGGGCGGTGGAGGAAGCATTCGGCGTCGAAGTAGTGGAAGCTGGACAGGTCCGCGCTGTCCCATTCGGGGCGTTCCTCAAGCTGTGCCCACTGGTGCGGCCAGCAGTAGGGGAAGTTGACGCGTTCGGATTCGAACAGGTGGATGGCCTCGGCGGGGTCGAAAGTGCGTTGCAGGATCAGGCAGCCGCCGCAGGCCAGCGTGCCGCCCAGCGTGAACGCCCAGTTGCCCGACCAGAACAGGCCGTTGGCGGACCAGGCGCGGAAGGGCCCAGGACTATCAACGCCGGTGACATTGTAGATGCGGGGGACGCGCCAGCTTTGAATGCAAACGCCGCGATGGCTGTTGAGGATGCCCTTGGGCTTGCCGGTGGAGCCGGAGGAGAACACCAGCAGCGCCGGATCGGCGGGGGTGACGGCAGCGGCGCGGGCGTGGACCTGGGCTTCGGGGACGGATTGGCCGCGCTGGAGGAACGCTTGCCAGGGCTGGATGGCGCCGGTGCAGTCCGCGTTCAAGGCGGCGATATGGCGCAGGTAGGGCCACTTCGGCGCGGCGAGCGGGCCGGGATCAGCTAGCGCCGGTTCGAGTTCGTGGAGCATGGCGGCGAAGTCCTTCGCCAGCACGCGGCCTTCGAGCAGCAGCACCGAGACGGCGGATTGCCCCAGCAGCGCATCGAGTTCGGGGGCGGTGGAGAACGTGGAGAAGCCGGTGGCGGTGCAGCCCGCCAGCGCGGCGCCGAAGCAGGCCGAGACCCATTCGGGCCGGTTGGTCATGAGGATGCCGACGCGGGCATCGCGGCCGAGGCCCAGCGCGACGAGGCTGCGGGCGACTTCGACCGCGCGCGACCAGAGGTCGCCGTAAGTCCAGCGCTCGATGGTGCCGTCGGGGTGGTGGAACACCAGTGCCTCGTTGCCGGGCCAGCGGGTGCAGGCCTCGCGCAGCAGGCCGGGCAGCGTGTGGGCGCCCTGCCCCGGCTCTTCCGCCAGCGGGATGCCGTGAATGATGGCCATATCGGACTGTCGCGGCATTGCCGTCTCCCTTGGCGGGGAGACTGGCCAGCGCGGGTTGGATCGTCAATCGTTGCCGGGGCCGACCGGGGCGATTACACGGGGGCGATGCCGATCGATGCGCACAGACTGAAGATCAAGCTGCAGGTGATGTGCGGCGAGGAGATCGCGATGGGGCCGGGCAAGGCCGACCTGCTGGACGCGATCAGCCGCGAGGGGTCGATCTCGGGCGCGGGGCGGGCGATGGGGATGAGCTATCGCCGGGCCTGGCTGCTGGTCGATGCGATGAACCGCTGCTGGGCGGAGCCGCTGGTTCATGCCGCGCCGGGGCGATCCGGCAGCGGCGGAGCGCGGTTGACGGCGATGGGGGCGGATGTGCTGGCGCGGTATCGGGCGTTGCAGGCGGCGGCAGAGGGGGCTTGCGCGGGCAACTGGGCGGCGCTGGACGGGTTATTGCTGGCGGTGCCGAGGGCGATGAAGGGGGCGAAGGGGGAGTAGATCGCGAGCCTCGACAAGAATAAGTACAGTCCTTCGACAGGCTCAGGACGGGCGGTCTTTGGGGACAGGTTCGTTTTCAGGGTGCGAGGCGTTCGCGCAGGCGCGTGCTTTTCAGCTTCGGTTTGGCGTCGAGTTGGCCTTCCTGCATGATCTGTTCGCGCAGTTCGTCGCGTTTTTCGTGGATCGACGCGATGACGAAACCCATCGGCACCGCCAGATCGACCAGCACCGCTTCGGCCAGTTGCAGCGAGGATTCGAGGGTTTCGGGGACGGCGTGAGTGGCGCCGGCGCGGTAAAGCGCGGCGGCGTGCGTGGCGTCGCGGGCGCGGGCGATGATGGGCACCTGCGGCAGGTTGGCGCGCAGCCGGCGGACCAGGCGCTGGGCGGCGACGGGTTCGTCCATTGTCAGGATCACCGCGTTGGCGTGGGCGATGCCGAAGCGTTCGAGCGGGTGGGCGCCGGCGGCGTCGCCGAACAGCGCGGGGTAGCCGGCGGCGTTGGCGTCGCGGACGAGATCGGGGTTGGAATCGATGCCGACGAACGGTTTGTCATGCGCGCGCAAGAGGTCCGCCACCATGCGGCCGACGCGGCCGAAGCCGATGATGAAGGCGCGCGGTGTATCGTCCTGCTCGACCGCCTGTGGCGCTGCGGCGGCATCGACCCGGCGGGCCAGGCGGCGGCCGATCCAGCCGAGCACCGGGGTGACGGTGAGGCCGAGCGCGGTGACGACCTGCCAGAATTGCGCCGATTCCCGCCCGACCAGACCGGCGGTGGTGGCGGCGGTGAGCACGATCAGCGTGGTTTCGCTGGGGCTGGACAGCAGGATGCCGGCTTCGAGCGAGGTGCCGCGCCGGGCGCCCATCAGCCGCAGCAGCACCGACGTGACCAGCGCCTTGGTGACGATGACCCCGGCGGTGGCGGCGAGGACCGGGACCAGTTGCGTCATCAGCTTGGCCAGATCGATGCCCATGCCGACGGTGATGAGGAACACGCCGAGCGCAAGGCCCTTGAAGGGGGCGGTGATCCCTTCCACCTCGCCATGATATTCGGTTTCGGCGATCAGCAGCCCGGCGATCAGCGCGCCGACGATCGGCGAGAGGCCGACCGCCGCGGTGGCGAGCGCCGAGAGGATGACGACCAGCAGGCTGGCCGAAAGGAACAGTTCCGGGCTTTTGGTGCGGGCGGCCTGGGCGAACAGGCGGGGCAGCAGCAGGCGGCCGAACACCAGCAGCGCCAGGACCACGAGCAGGCCGAGGCCGAGGGTGTGGAGCAGCGCCTGCCAGCCGGCGCCGCCCGCCGAGGGGGCCAGCGCACCGAGCAGGAAGATGATGGGGACGAGGGCGAGATCCTCGAACAGCAGCATCGACAGCGCGGCGCGGCCGACGGCGGATTGGGTGCCGGCGATGGGCAGGACCAGCGCGGTGGAGGACATGGCGAGCGCGAGGCCGAGCGCGGCGGCGCTGGCGGGGCGATGGCTGCCGAGGCCGAGCGCGAGCGCGATCAGCAGGGCGGAGCCGATCAGTTCGAGCGCGCCGAGGCCGAACACCTGCCGCCGCATCCGCCACAGGCGTTCGAACGACAGTTCCAGCCCGACCGAGAACAGCAACAGGACGATGCCGAATTCGGCGAACGGCTCCAGCGAGTGCGGGTTGGAGATGGTGGCATAGGCCAGCCACGGGAAGCGCGCGACCTGTCCGCCGAGCGCATAAGGGCCGACGACGAGGCCGACGAGGATGAAGCCGATCACCGGGGTGATGCGGAAGCGCGCGAACACCGGGATGACGATGCCGGCGGCGGCGAGGATGACGAGCGCATCGCCGAGCGGCGAGGCGGGGGCAAGGGCGACGGGGCGGGACATGGCGGTGACGGTAGGGGATATGGGCGGCGACGGGAAGGGCCGGGTTGATCGCGTGGCAGGGGCGTGACAGGCTGGCGCGCGAGGGAGACGGGCAATGGCGATCGGCGGCTGGTGGGAAGAGAAGGTGGTGTCGCGGCTGGTGAAGTGCGGCTGCGGGTCGGAGCGGATGGGCGAATTGCGCGGGCCGGTGGTGAGCCAGGCGCATGGCGATGTGTTCGAGCTGGGCTGCGGCGCGGGGGCGAACCTGCCGTTCTATGACCGGGCGCGGGTGACGCGCTATTGCGCGGTGGAGCCGGGCGATACACTGCGCGGGTTTGCGCGGGCGGCCGCCGCCGGGTGACCCAAGGTGGACATTCGCGACGGGGTGGGCGAGGCGATCCCCTTCCCCGACGAAAGCTTCGACAGCGTGGTCTGCACGTTCACGATGTGCAGCGTCCACGATCATGCACAGTCATTGCGCGAAGTGCGGCGGGTGTTGAAACCGGGCGGGCTGCTGCTGTTTGCCGAGCATGGCCGGTCGGACGATCCGGGCATCGCCAGGTGGCAGGCGCGGATCGATCCGGTGTGGCGGCGGATCATGGGCAACTGCCACCTGTCACGCCCGGTGACGGCGGCGATGGCGGCGGCGGGGTTCGCAGTCAGCCCGATCGCGCGGCAGTACCGCGAGGGGCCGCGCGTGGTGAGCTGGATGGAGTGGGGTTCGGCCCGCAAGCTGGGGTGAGGCGATGGATCGATTGGCAAGGCTGGAGGCGGTGGAGGCGATCCGCAACCTGAAGGCGCGGTATTTCCGCTGCATGGACTGCAAGGATTGGGACGAACTGCCCGGCCTGTTCACGCGCGGGATGAAGGTGATCACGCCCGAGGGCGCCGTCTATACCGGCAGCGGGGCGGCTTATGCGGCGGCGTTGCGGGGGAGCCTGGAGGCGGCGGTTTCCTGCCATCAGGGGCTGACCGCCGAGATCGAGGTGCTGGACGAGGCGAACGCGCGCGGGGTGTGGGCGATGCAGGACGTGCTGGAATGGCCCGACCGGCATCCGCGCACCGGCTGGAAATCGCTGGTGGGGCGCGG
>JAGWVC010000116.1 GCA_018971065.1 Sphingomonadales bacterium
GAAATCGTAACTGCCGGTGCCGCGCAGCCCCAGCACGTTCCAGTTGCCGTGGAACGTGGCGGTGGCGCGCGGGGCAAAGCCGATCAACATGCGCGGCAGGCCGTGCGGCCGCGGGACCGGTCCGCCCGCGTCATGGACGACATAGCCGCCCACCAGCCATTCCGCTTCCGGGCAGCCGCTGCCGAACGCAAACCGCCCGGAGATGCGCCAGCCGTCGCCCTCGCGCACCGCCTTGCCGGTCGGCGCGGCCTGACCTGCGCAGATTGCCCGGGCACCCGGCCGATAGATCGCCGCGATTGCCTGCGGCCCCAGCATCGCGCCGGAGACCGCGCCAGCGGTCATCACCGCGCCGGCATACCAGCCGGCCGAGCCGTCGTGGTACGCGATCTCGCGGATCGTCGCGATCAGCGTCGCCGCATCGGCTTCCGCGCCGCCCAGTTCGCGCGGCACCATCAGGCCCAGCAGGCCCTGGCGATGCAGCGCGGCCACCACGTCACCGGATACTTCCGTCGCCGCCTCGTCGGCCGCCGCTGCCGCATCGATCAGTCCGCCCAGCCGCCGGGCGCGATCGATCGGTCCGTCGTTTTCCACCTGCGCCGCAGTCGCCATCCGCCATCCCTTCCGGTTTTGTGCATCGTCGGGTGGCGGGCGCCCGCTGTGAAGCGACAATTCGGCGCTGACAATTGACCGCAAGGGAATCGGTCACGGGACCGAGACTAGGCCGGTCCAGTCAACCCCGGCAAATTGACTGCACCGTCGCATTCGTCCGACACTGGGCGCACAACAATGGGATCAGGGAGAGGGTCCATGCTTATGAAATCGTTGCTCATGGCCGGTGCCGGGCTGTCCGTCGCGCTGGCCTGGTCGGTTCCGGCACTCGCCGCGCCCGCTGCCCCCGCCGCTGCCGAAGCGCAGCCCGGTGCCGGCGAAATCATCGTCAGCGCTCGCAAGCGCCAGGAATCGATCCTCAAGGTGCCGGTGGTGGAATCGGTGATCACCTCCGACACGATCGCCAAGGCCGCGATCGTCGATGTCGGCGGCGTCACCCGCAACATCCCCGGCCTTGTCATCGGCGGCAACGTCCTCACCGTCGGCGCCCAGATCAGCCTGCGCGGCGTCGGCACCTCGACGCTGGATGCCGGTGTCGACCAGTCGGTCTCGCTGAACATCGACGGCCTTCAGTTCAGCCAGGGCGCCACCTACAGCGTCGGCCTGTTCGACCTGGCGCAGGTGGAAGTGCTGAAAGGCCCGCAGGCGCTGTTCTTCGGCAAGAATTCGCCGGGCGGCGTCGTCGCCATGCGCACCAACGATCCGGGCAAGAGCCTGGAAGTGATCGCCAGCCAGAGCTATGAATTCTACGCCCGCGAGAAGCGCACCGAACTGATCGTCTCCGGCCCGGTCACCGACACGCTGGGCGTGCGGCTTGCCGGCATGTATTCCGACGATGACGGCTACTTCCTGAACAAGGCCACCGCCCAGCCGGGCACCGGCGCCGTCACCCCCGATCCGCGCTGGGGCCGCAACAACGAATATATCATTCGCGGCACCGTGGTGTGGAAGCCCACCGACCAGATCACCTCGCGGTTCAAGATCAACCATTCGCGGTTGAAGACCGATGGCGTCGGCTCGCCGCTCGGTTCGTGTCCCGATGGCGCGGCGCTGCCCGCCGCGGCGCAGGTGCTTCACCCCGGCCTGCAACTCATCAACCCGAATGACAACTGCAAGGTCGATCGCAACGTCTACATCGTCGATGTCTCGCCCGCCGCGTTCAACGACGTGCGCAACGGCGGCCACCCCTACATGCGCTATCTGCAGACCTTCGGCACCTGGGAACTGAACTATCGCCCGGCGTCGGACATCAACGTCACCAACACCGCCGGCTACTTCAAGACCACGGTCGATGGCTTCATCAACGGCGTCAACTCGGGCTATGCCGGGCCGACGCTGATTGCCGACAACCACTTCACCCGCCACGACATCACCGAGGAACTGCGCATCGAGTCCGACTACAAGGACAAGCCGCTGAACTGGATGGTCGGCGGCTATTACCAGAACGCGCGCGTGCGCAACCGCGTCGTGGTCAACGGCAACAACCTCTACACCACCGACATCCTGGCGGGCCTCGGCATTCCGGTGCTGCCGGTGCCGTTCCTGTTCGCGGGCTTCAAGGGCGTCAACGACGTCCACATCGAATCGATCTCGGGCTTCGGCCAGCTCCGCTGGAAGCCGGCCGAGACGCTCGAAGTCGCGGTTGGCGCCCGCTACACCGACGAGCGCCGCCACGATGACGCGTACTCGAAGGCTTCGATGTACGCGACCCCGGTGGCGATCAGCATCGCCAAGCCCGACCTCAAGTCGTCGAACGTCTCGCCCGAAGTCACCATCACCTACACCCCCACCGACAACATGACCGTGTTCGGCGCGTTCAAGCAGGGCTACAAGTCGGGCTCGTTCATCCTCACCTCGCCGCCCAGCGCCGGCAAGGACATCTCGTTCGGCGACGAGAAGGTCACCGGCGGCGAACTGGGTGCGAAATGGCGCAGCGAGGACCGCGCGCTGAACGTCAACACCGCGTTCTACTACTACAAGTACGAAGGCCTCCAGGTCGGCGCCAACACCATTAACCCCACCACCGGCAACACCGAGATCAAGACCGTCAACGCCGCCTCAGCCAAGGTCTATGGCGTCGATTTCGACCTGAACTACCGCCCGCCCTCGGTGCAGAACCTGTCGCTGCGGCTGGCCATCAACTGGAACCACGGCCGCTTCGGCGATTTCAAGAACGCCACCTGCGATACCGGCCAGACCATCAGCCAGGGCTGCAACCTCACCGTCAACGGCTCGCCCGCGCGCGATCTTTCGGGCACCCGCCTGCCGCGCGCGGCGGACTGGATGATCAACGGCGGCTTCGATTACGATCTGCCGATGGGCGACAAGCACACGCTGTCGCTGGGCTCCAGTCTGCAATACTCGTCGAAGTACACCACCGCGCTGGGTGAACGCACCGACATCATGCAGAACGCCTTCGCCAAGCTCAACGCCAGCCTGACCTACAAGGCCAACGACGGCGCCTACGAGTTCTCGCTGATCGCCAACAACCTGACCAACAAGTTCACCACCGGCAACTGCACGCTGTTCGACGCGGCCGGTGGCAACGTGCTGGCCGCCTCTGCCCCCGGTCTCGCCGTCTCGCCGATCGGCCAGCCCGAAGCGGCCTGCATTCCCGACTACGGCCGGCAGATCTACGTCAAGCTGACGCTGCGCCCGATGGGCCTGCTGCGGTGAACACGCCCCGGCGCTGACCGGAAACCCGAAGGCGCGGGAGGAACCCCCTCCCGCGCTTTCGTTTTGGGAGAGACGCGATGAACCTCAGGGGCCACTACCAGAACGCCTATCTGACGCACGATCTCGATCACACCCTGGCCGCCGTCGATGCCCGCTATGGCAAGGTGGACTGGATCGTGTTCGAGCCGGACATGGTGCTTCAGGCGCCCGATGGCCCCAAGCACGCCAGCGTCCGCGCCGCGCTGGGCTGGCACGGCGGGCTGCAACTCGAATTCATCCAGCCCACCAAAGGCTGGTCGCTGCACTACGATCCGTTCCTCCCGGCCGACCGCAGCGATCCCACCCCGCGCTTCCACCACATCGCCGTCCGCCGCGAAAACCTCGCCGACATGCGCGCCGAAATCGCCGCGCTGGGCCTGCCACTGGCGTTCGAGGGCGAAGTGCCCGGGGTGATGGTGTTCATCTACCTCGACGCCCGCGCCACGCTGGGCCACTACCTCGAATACCTCTGGGCCACCCCCGAGGGCTGGGCGATGCAGGGCTGGCCCGAAGGGCGGCCGGTCTGGTAGCAACGGCCAGCCGCAGTTTGTTCCCTTCTTGACCCGTCCCGCCCGCGCCAGGGCTATCGCCTTTGAAAAATCCGCCCGTCCTGAGCATGTCGAAGGACTGTCCTTTTCTTGGCCTTGCACGCTGACGCCGTAGTATCGGAAAGGGCCTCCGGGCAGGGGAGGACGGATGCACGTGAAGCCCCCACCAGTCGCTCCGCGATCCGGAAGAACAAGAGGAAAATGCGAGGGGGTCACCCCCTCGCGCTCCCGATACCCTTTGCGTCGCTCGTCGCTCCGGCGTCAATTCAGGCTGGCCAGCGTCCGGTTTCAGGATAGCCATCCGCTTCGCGGAATGGCGGGAATGGGGTGGTTAACGGACGTAGTGCCTAAACGCACCGTTTGCACACTTACGCAGATAATCGATCATTTCATCGGCCAGAGGGTTCGTCGACCGAACAAGGATAGTCCGTCGCGGCCCATCATGCATGATTTGCACATTTATGCCGTTGTAGGTCTGGAATGTCTTGCCCACACGAGTCCTGTTGGATGGGAAAAAGCGCGGAAATGCACCCTGCCAGTTCTGGCTGACGCACATCGCGAGTACTTCCTCTCCTTCATCAGAATGAAGTTCCAGTTTGAACTGGTCCTTACGATCCCCAGAGCAGCCGCACAGTGTCATGCAGATGGCGAAGCTAGCGAAATACGGGCGCATTATTGGACTGTATCAGCTGTGTCGGATGTCCGAAACTGGGTCGAAAGCCGCCACGCCCCTACTTTCCGCGAACGCGTGAAAGCGGACGATCGCCGTTCAGCTGTAAGAGGAGCGTTCTTAGGTTTCCCGTCAACCCGCTTGCCCGTCGCGCGCCCTACATCCCCCGCCACGCTTCCGCGATCGGTCCGAACGCCGCTTCCACCTTGCCCTTGCTCCAGCCGTAATCCTCCAGCGAATAGCCATACGAACCCAGCTTGTGGCGCGGGTTGTCGATGTCCCACTGCCGCATCGCCGCTTCGCCCTGTTCGGTCCACGGCAGCCCGGCCAGCGCATACACCTCCCGCGCCACCGACAGGCCATCGTTCACGCAGGTGCTGTAGCTCGCCTCGACGATCCGGCAGGCATCCCCCAGTTCGGCGCGCTGGCGCTGGTAGCGGTTCAGCTCGTACGCCCAGTATTCCACCGTCTCGTCGGCATAACGCTTCGGGTCCGGATCATCGAGCGAGTTGACCATGATCTCGCCCATCATCCGCATCGACGAGCCCATCGTCGTCGCCAGATCGCGCTGCGAGATCACGAAGGTGGCTTGCGGAAACACGCGCAGCATGTCCGCCACTTCGCCGGTGTGGCCGGGGTTCTTCAGCAGCCACGGTCCTTTCCGCCCGCCCTGCTGCCATTGCAGGTATTGCAGCATCTTCTTCAGGAACCCCAGCGGTTTGCTGCGGTCCACCCCGCGCGCCCACTCCAGGAACTGCGCATCGGGCGCGGTGATGTATTGCATCACGTAATCGAAGTTTGCCAGCGGCACGAAGCTGGACTCGTCCGCCTCCTTCGCCGCGAATTCGTGCATCTTCTGATAGCTCTCGCCGGTGTTGGTCACCGCCCCCATCATCGCCGCCGCCCATTCGATGCGCTTGTGCGATTGCCCGCGTTCCTCGCCGGGGAACGGCGCCGGGTTCCACATCATCCACGCCGGCGTCGCCTGCAAGGCCGGGTCGGCGGACAGGAAGCGTTGCAGCTTGGTGGTGCCGCTGCGCGGCAGGCCCAGCACGACGATCGGGTCGTCCACCACCTCGTCCAGAATCTCGGGATGCCGCGCCACATCGGCCTCGTAGCGCAGCCGGTTGACCAGCCAGCGCAGCGAGTTGGCGTGCATCCCCTGCAACCCGCGCACCGACAGGTCGAGCCGGGTGGGGATTTCCAGCACTTTCGCCAGATTGGGCAGGAAACTTTCGTCGGCGAACGAAGTCGCCCCGGTTCCCGCCTCGGCAAAGGCCGCGTCCAGCAGTGGCCCCATCTCCAGCGCGCGGCGCAGCGATTGCTTGTCTTCCATGAGCACCCTCAGAAATCCGCCATGCGGCGGCGGTAAACGGACAGCAGGCGGCGCACCATCGCCTCGTGCCGGGCGTCGGGCGTCACCGTCGCGGTATCGGCGGGCAGGTGCGCGCGCAGCTCGGCAAACGGGACCGTGCGCAAAGTCGGCGCCTCGGGCGTGCGGCTGGGGCGGAAGAACCGGAATGCGTGCAGGTTCAGCGCCCGCCCCGAGGCGTCGAGCCAGTTGGGCGTGCCCGGATCGCGCCAGGAAACGACGATCCGCACCCGCCCGTCGCTGTCGGTCACCGCCTGGTGCGAATTGATCGACGACATCCGCGCCCACCAGTCGATGTTCTCGTATTGCAGGTTGAACAGCGCGTTGTTCCAGTACAGCGCGCCGGGATCGGCGAATTCGATGATCACCGCCTCGTCCGGCCCGCAGCGGATGTGGCCGGGGTAATAGTGCGTGCCCTCGAACGCGCCGGGGATCACCAGTTCCTTCGGCTGCACCGGATCGGCGGCCAGATGGGCATCGACGCCGGCGCGGCAGAAATCGGTGTGGACGCGCAGCAGGTTCACCAGCCGGTCGAACCGCGCCTCCGCCGTCTCGCGGGTCAGCAGCTTTGCCGGGAAGCGCTGGCTTTCCATGCGGATGGTCAGGTCGGCCGGGTCCTCGCGCTCCCAGTCGCCATAGTATTGCCGGCTGTGCAGTTCGCACGGGCCGTCGGGAATCGGCAGCCATAGCGCATCACCCAGATCGGCGGGCGGTTCGTGGCTCAGCACGATGTCCACCTGCCCGCCGGGTTGTAGCTTTTCGGGGTGGTCGAGGTTGTTGACCAGTGCATGGGTCTTCCAGCCGACCAGGTCGCAGGCGTGCCCGGCGTAAGTGGTCAACTGGATGATCGCCGCCGAACCGCGCGCGCCGGTGATGCGATAGCGGTAGGCGCCGTGCAGGATCACCGAATGGTACATGCAATCGGGCGAGGGGAGCTGGAAGTTGATCCGGCTGGTCGCGCCCATCTTGGCAAAGGCCGGGTTCTCGTAATCGGCCTCGACATAGGCGGAATGGCCGAAGTTCACATCGCGCAGCAGGTGGCGCAGCGCCTCGTGCGTATCCAGTTCGCGGCCTTCAACCGGTCGCCCGGTGATGTGCCGTTCCAGCTTGTAGCGCATCGCCTCCACCAGCCGGTCCAGTTGCGCGTTGGCATACGCCAGCGCGGTGCTGTCGCTGGAGAAATCGGCCGGGACTTCGGCGCTTTCGGTTCGCGCGAAGTTGGTCTGGCTCATCACCGAATCGGACATATCTGCCACTCCTAGTGGTTGATGTCGGCGGGGATTGCAGGGCGCTCACCTGCCTTGGGCAGCACCAGCCCGGTGCCCACCACCGCGCCGCCATCCGCGACCAGCGCGTGGCCGTTGACGTAGGATGCCGCGGGCGAGACCAGGAATTCCAGCACCGATGCCATCTCGTCCGGCTCGGCCCAGCGTTGCAGCGGCACGGATCGGGCCATTGCCTCGGCATGGCCGGGGGCGACCTGCTTGATCGCCTCGGTCATGCCGGTGAACGTGGGGCCGGGGCACAGCGCGTTGATGCGGATGTTTTCCCAGCCCAGCTCGCGCGACAGGCTTTTCACCAGCCCGATCACCGCGTGCTTGGTGGCGCAATAGGCCCAGTTCTCGGCATCGCCGGCCACGCCCATCGTGGATGAGGTCAGCGTGATCGCGCCGCCGCCGGCGCGGCGCAGCGCCGGCAGCGCCGCCTTGATGCCCTTCACCGGCCCGGTCAGGTTCACCGCGACAACCCTCTCGAACCCGGCGATGTCCAGCGCGTCGATGCTGCCGCCGCCGGTGATCCCCGCGTTGAGGATCGCCGCGTCGAGCCGCCCGAACCGCGCTTCCGCCTTGGCCACCATCGCCGCGTTTTCGGCTTCGGATGTCACGTCGGCGGCGAACGGGACGACGTGTTCCACCGCCACCGCCCACGCCAGCTTTTCGGCGTCGCGATCGACCGCCAGCACCGACCAGCCGTTGCGCGCCAGCCGTTCGGCGGTGGCGCGGCCGATGCCGCTGGCGGCGCCGGTGACGAGGGCAACCTTGCGTTCCATGTCTGCTTCCTATCCTGCCGAAATCTGCCAGCCGCCGCTGGAATCGATCACCTGTCCGGTCAGCCACGATGCCATGTCGCTGGCGAAGAACGTGATCGCGCGGGCTATATCGGCCGGTTCACCGGCGCGGCCCAGCGGCGTTACGCTGCGAATCCATGCGTTGGTCGCCTCGTCGTCGGCCAGGCTGGCGTCGGAATATTCGCCGCGCGTCAGGCCGGGGCAGACCACGTTGATTCGCACCCCCAGCGGGCCAAGCTCGGGCGCCAGCGTCCGTGCCAACTGGTTCAGCCCGGCCTTGCTGGCGCCATAGACCGACAGCTTCTGCGTCGGCGTCAGCACATAGCGCGAGGCGGTGGACGAGACGATGACGATGTTGCCGCCACTGGCCTCAAGGTACGGCAGCGCCTGCTTGATGAAGCGCGTTGTGGCCGACAGGTTGGTGCCGAAGATCGTCTCGATCTCGTCGTCGCTGGTTTCGGCAAAGGTCTTCCACAATTGCGCGCCGGCGTTGCTGACCAGCACGTCCAGCCTGCCGTGGCGATCGATCACCGTGGCCAGCGCCCGCGCCCGGTCCTCGGCATCGCACAGGTCCATGCAGACGTGGCTGATCGCGCCGGGCGCCAGCGCGCAAGTCTCCAGCAGCTTGTCCTCGCGCCGGGCGGCGATGACCACGTGCGCGCCCTGGGCCGCGAACATCAGCGCGGTGCCCTTGCCGATGCCGGTGCCCGCACCGGTGATCAGCGCAACCTTGCCATCCAACATGCCCATGCGGGCTTTCTCCCCTGACTTCTGTCTTGCCGCCGATTTGAGCGGTGGCGGGGCGCGGTGGCAAGGGGCGACAGCGGGCAGTCAAATGGTGCCGCCTGCCGGGTCAACGCCGTTGTTGCGTCGATAGCCGCGCATTAAGGGCGGGTTAGCGGGAACCTGCGCCGTTGCCTGACATTTCAGCAGCACACCGGCCAGTACCACACCGGGCACTAACAGGCAGGCAGGAGACACGGCATGGAACAGGCTTTGGCGGGCGCGACATCGCGTGTCGCGATCGGCCGCGACGCCGGGTTCCGGGCCGAGATCGACCCGCTGGGCGCGCAATTGATGCGCTTGCGCGACCGAAACGGGCGCGATCTGCTGTGGGATGGCGATCCAGCATTCTGGACCGGGCGCGCGCCGGTGCTGTTCCCGATCGTCGGTTCGCTGCGTGACAATCGCTATCGCTATCGCGGCCGGGACTATTCGCTGCCCCGCCACGGTTTCGCGCGCACCCTGCCGTGGCAGGTGGTCGATCATGGCGACGATCGCGCCACGCTGCGGCTGCGCGCGAACGCGGCGACGCTGGCGCACTACCCGTTCGCGTTCGAACTCGTGCTGACGTTCACGACCAGCGATTCCGCGCTGGCGGTGACCGTCGCGGTGTCGAACGCCGGGGAGGATGTCATGCCGTTCAGCTTCGGCTTTCACCCGGCCTTGCGCTGGCCGTTCGCCGGCGGCGCGCGCGGCGATTACCGGCTGCGGTTCGATCGCGCCGAACCGGAGCTGATCGCGCGGGTGGACGGCGCCGGGCTGATCGCGCGGCACGAAGCCAGCCCGGTCCACGGCCATGACCTGCCGCTGGACGACAGCCTGTTCGTGGATGATGCGCTGGTCTTTGCCGGGCTGTCCAGCGGGGCGGTGGAGTACGGCATCCCCGGCGGCGATCAGTTGCGCGTGGAATTCCCGCGCTTTCCCGATCTGGGGGTGTGGACGAAACCGGGTGCCGGCTACTTGTGCATCGAGCCCTGGCTGGGCCATGCCGACCCGGTGGCGCCATATGGCGAGATTTTCGCCAAGCCTGGCATTCGCGCGTTGCCGCCGGGGCAGGGCTGGGGGGCGACGATGACGATTGCGCTGCTGGCCGAAGGCGGCCG
This sequence comes from Sphingomonadales bacterium, assembly GCA_018971065.1. The sequence continues at coordinate 9,869 of JAGWVC010000116.1, forward strand.
CCCGTGACCCGCCGCGTGGCTCTGGTGACCGGGGCGGAATCCGGAATCGGCGCGGCCTGCGCGGTCGCGTTGGCGCGGGCCGGGCACGACATCGGCGTGCTGTACTATCACGACGATGCGCTGGCCGAGGCGACGCTGGCCGCCGTGGTGGAAGCCGGTGGCCGGGGCGTGACCGTTCGCGCCGACGTATCGCGTGAGACCGACGTGGAGGCGGCGTTCGATACCGTGATCGCGGCGCTGGGGCTGCCGACGGTGCTGGTCAACTCGGCCGGGATCAACCAGAGCGGGGTCAACGTGGCCGACATGAGCTTTGCCCAGTGGAAGGGCATGTTCGGGGCCGATCTCGATGGCGCGTTCCTGACCTCGCGGCGGATGGTGCGCGAACTGGCGAAGGCGCGGGCGCGGTCGGGCCGCATCGTCAACATCTCGTCGATCCATGCCGAGGATGTCCGCGCCGGTGCGGCCGATTATTGCGCGGCCAAGGGCGCGTTAAGGCGCCTGACCGAGACGCTGGCGCTGGAAGTGGCAAAGGCTGGGATCACCGTCAACGCCGTCGCTCCCGGCATGATCCTGACGCCGATGAACGCGCGCGCCGTGGCCGATGCCGACTGGCGCGGCAAGCTGGAGGCGAACGTGCCCGCCGGGCGTGCCGGCAGGCCCGAGGAAGTGGCCGATCTGGTGGCATTCCTGGCTTCGGACCAGGCAGGGTATGTTACCGGCGCCACCTTCACCATCGATGGCGGGCTGTCGCTGCTGCTGGCGATGGGCGCATGACGGGTTTGCCCGGCTTCACGGTGGAGGAAGTCCAGCCGGTCACCGTCCACGCCGGGGGTGATCTGGCCACGCGCGACCTGATGAGCCCGTTCGTATGGAAGCGCGACGATGGGCGCCATGCCATGCTGGTGCGCGGGGTACCGGCCAACGGGCTGTACACCACCGATACCGGCATGATCTGGTATGGCGAAAGCGACGACGGCCTGTCGTTCACCATGCGCGACCGGCCGTCGCTGACGCCGGGACCGGATTTCCTGGATGCCGGCGGCTGCGAGGACCCGACGCTGGTGATCGACGGCAAACGCTGGATCATCACGTACACCGGCGTGGACCATGCCCATGTCAGCGGGCAACTGCTTTACGCCACGGGTTCCGGCCCGGATGACCTGGTCAAGCAGGGTGTCGCGCTGGCGTCCTCCAAAACCCAGGGCAACACCAAGGAAGCGACGATCGGCCGCACCGTCGATGGCCGCTGGCGGCTTTATTACGAATATGCGTCCGAAGAACATTCGCTGATCGGGCTGGCGCTGGGCGAGGGGGTGGCGGGGCCGTGGCACGAGCAGCCGCACCCGCTCGATCCGCGTCCGGGGCAGTGGGACGGCTGGCACCTGTCCACCGGGCCGATGTGGACCGCCGACCCCGACATGCCGGTGATGTTCTACAACGGCGCCACGCACGATGCCCACTGGCGGATCGGCTGGGTGGCGTTCGACAAGGACTATACCAGGGTGGTGGCGCGCTGCGACGGACCGCTGATCGTGCCCGATCCTTATCCCGGGCTGGCCGGCGTGGACATTGCCTTTGCCGCCAGTTGTCTGGACGATGCCGATGGCACCTGCTGGCTGTACTATTCGGTGGAGGACCGTTTCCTGCAACGGGCGCGGATCAGGCGGACGGCGTAGAGCGGGCTGCGTTAAATCTGAAACGTCAGCCCGCTCTACTTGTTTGTTGTCGCATCGTTTTAGGCAAAAAACCGGTTCCCACTTTTTCGCACGATGCTCTAGGACACCGACTCATTATGACGCAACCAGATACGGATAGCGGCGAGTTGGACTGAGGCGAGGAAGTTGTCGTCGCGTTTGTCGTAGCGGGTAGCCACAGCTCTGAAATGCTTGAGCTTGTTGAAGAAGCGCTCGAC
>JAGWVC010000117.1 GCA_018971065.1 Sphingomonadales bacterium
CGCACCGCGCTGCCGACCGCGCCGTAGAAGGTCCAACTGGTGCAGTAGACGCCCAGCGCCAGCGTATAGGCGGCATGGCGCAGCCGCGCGCGCTCAACCAACCGGCGCCCGCTATGGCCTTCCACCAGCGCGGCAACCGCGAACAGGCACAGCACGAAGCCGAGGGCAATCGCCGTGGCCTGAGTCAGCGTCATTTCCGTCCGGCCATGCTGGCGCGCTCCCCTTGCGATCTGCTAGCATTCTGTAAGGCGTGTGGCAAAGGCGCGCGGCAAGCACGAAAGGCCCGGGAAGGCACATGAGCGAAGCAGAAGAATGGCGTGAGGGCGGGTGCCATTGCGGCGCGGTGCGCATCGCGGTGCGGCTGGCCGACGGTCTCGACAAGCCGGTGCGGTGCAACTGCACCTATTGCGCGATGAAAGGCGCGGTGATGGCCTTCGCGCCGCTGGCCGACCTGCGGATGACGGCGGGCGCCGACGTGATCGCCACCTACCAGTTCCACACCGGCGCGGCGCGGCACCATTTCTGCCCGCGCTGCGGCATCCACACTCACCATCAGCGGCGGTTCGATCCCACGCTTTACGCGGTGAACCTGGCCTGCCTCGACGGCGTCAGCCCCTATGATTTCGCGGTGGTGCCGGTGATCGACGGGGCGCATCATCCGCTCGATAGCGGCGGCGGGCCGATGCGGATTGCCGGGGAACTGCATTACCGCCCGGCGGACTAACGATCGGACCACCCGCATGCCGCGCCCGATGCACTGGTCGATGTCGGAATTCCTGAACCTGCTGCACGCGCGCGGGCAGTGCTGGGGGCTGGTGGAACTGGGCCATAACGCCGGCCTGCGGGTGCGCGGCGATGGCATGGTGGTGTTCCATCACGTGCTGGCCGGCGACGTGACGGTGACCGGTGGACGCGGCGCCGTGTTCAAACTGTACGCCGGCGAAAGCGCGTTCGTGCTGGCGAATGGCGTTCATGCGCTGCGAGTCCGGCCGGGGGCGGCGCTGCATTCGGCGCCGTTTCTGGATGCGGATGCCTATGGCGACGGGTTGCATTCGGCCACGCTGGGCATCACGCCGGGCACGCCGCCACAGGCGCGCGTGCTGTGCGGGCGGCTGAAGGTGCGCTGGCCGGGCGGCGTCGCCGCACGCGACCTGCCGCCGGCCTTGCGGATCGCCGCAGACAACGCGCTGGTGCGGATCGACGCGCTGGTGGCGCGCGGCAGCGGCGAAGGGGCCGCTGCGCTGTTTACCCGCGCCGCCGCCCTGCTGCTGGCCGATGCGCTGCGCGAAGACCCGGATTGCCGGCGCCTGTTCACCGATTCGCGCTTCCGCGACCCGGTCGCCCATGCCACCCAGTTGATGGAAATCCACCTCCACCGCGCCTGGACGATCGATACGCTGGCGCGCAAGGTGGGGATGACGCGATCCAGCTTTGCAGCCCGGTTCCTGGCCGAGACCGGCACGCCGCCGATGACGATGCTGACCGGGCTGCGCATGGCGCGCGCCGCGATGATGCTGCATCGCACCCCGTTGCGCATTTCGGAAATCGCCGAGCGCGTCGGCTATCAGTCGCAGGCGGCGTTCTGCCGGCGATTTGCCGCACATTTCGCAACGACACCGGCGCGGATGCGGGCCGGCGAGACGCCTGACGGGAACGGCGAGCGCCGGCTGTCCCGGCGCTCGCCGCTTCCGGTCTGACGATCGCTATTTTGCCTGCGGTGCCGCCGCCGCCGCGTTGTCGGGCAGGCCGCCGAGCTGCGTCACCAGCTTGGTATAGGCATCGAGGTAGGCCAGCACGATGACCTGCCCGATCGCGGTATCCTGATAGCCGCCGCCACCGGCCGCACCGAACGCGCCCCACATGCTGCCGCCACCGCCGCCGGCGCCCCAGCTCAGGTCCGACTTGCGGGCATAGCCCTGGGTCATCGCCTCTTCCTCGGTGGTGCGCGCGTTGACGATCGACAGCGTGACCTTGGCTTCCTGCTTCTTGATGTTGATGCCGCCCAGCACCGCGCCGAAACCGCCCATGCCGAACATGCCGCCGACGCCGCCCAGCATCCCGCCGACGTTGGTGCCGCCGCCGTTCTTGTTGGCGGTGACGATGTCGGGCTGGAGGAAATAATCCGCCGCCTTGACTTGCGCCCGGCCCAGGTTCGAACCCGCCTGCAGTTCGCCCTGATCGGCCATCGCCCGTTCCATCGCGCGGTTCTGCATCGCCCGGCCGCGATTGACGAGGCCGAAGCAGCCCGATTCCTGCACGAACACCTTGAGGATCGCTTCGGGGCTACCGAGGTTCATCTCGCGCCACCACTGGTTGTCCGGCTCGACGATCGCGACCGTGCCCAGGCGCTTGGTACAATGCGGAATCTGTGCCTCGCCCTTGGTCTGTGCCTGGTGCGCGGAAGAGCCCTTGTCTTCCGCGAGGGCCGGAGACGCGGTCAACGCGATAACGGCCAGGCTGCCCAACAACTTCTTCATCCAGAGTCTCCGTAACAGCACGAAGCGCCGGCTGTTGCCGTTCACTTGCTATGAGAGGACGACCCTTTTGCCGCGAACATACATGCCACGGGGTAGCTTGGGAATGCCGTAAACCGGGTAGGACCGAGGGCGCACGCAACCGGCGCGTTGCGGTAGCGACGTGTCAGTTTTCGGGAAGCTCGACCCGCTGGAACACCCTGGAGTTTGCTGCGGGATCGTCGGCTTCCGCGAACGTCACGACCGCACCGACCGGCACGTCCTGCAACGCGGCGTGCGCATCGCTTTCCGCGACTGCCTGGTCGTTCCTGGCGCTGACGACCGTCAGGCGCCGCCCCCGCAGCGACGTGGCCGATGGCACAAGCACCGCCGACCCCAGCGGCACCAGCGGCGTCCCATAGTTCAGGGCGATGGCCTTGCCGTCGTTCGCGACAACGCGAAGCGGATGCAGGTGGAACAGCACATTGCGCGCCACGGCATAGGCCACCTGTTGCTGGAGCTGGGCGAAAGTGGTGCGGCCCGATTGCGAGCGGGAAAAGGATACGTCGGCGGTTTCGCTGCCGGCGTCGATGTTCAGCCGCTTGGTGAGCGCCCCGCCATAGACGATGCGCCCGGCACGGTTGCGCAGTGCGAACTCAATGCCGACGACCATGAACTGATCGGCGATGGCCGACCCTGCCGTGTCGACGGTCTGTGATTCATAGCCCACGCCGGTGAGGCGTCCGGTCAGCGTCAACGGACCGTCGGGCGACGCGACCGGCCCGGCCGAAGCAAGCGCGGAAGCAAGCGTCGAGCGGACGGCGGGAAAGTTCCGGACGCATTCGCGCCGCAGTTCGGTTCCCCATTCGCGCGCATAGATCGATGCGCTGCGGCTGGCGGAACCATAGCTGGCCGAGCCGCCCAGGAAGTTGCCCGATGCCTCGCCTGCCGAGGCCGATGCGCTGGCCGATGCCGCGAATTCCCGGCCCCACTCCAGTTCGTAAGTGGTGCAGGTCTTTTCCGCAGTGAACACGCCGACGGAAATGGTGCCCGCGCGCGCCTGGGCCGAGACGAGCAACGCGACGACGATCGGGGCAAGGCGTAAGCGCCTCATCAGTGCTTCTTCCCGTTCTTGCCGCTCTGGTCGGCGAGGACGCGGGCCACGGCGCCTGCCGGTGGCGTGGATGCGAACGGGGTGATCGGCATCGCTTTCGAAAAACGGGTGGTGACTTCGGTAACACGAACCCGCCCGACTTCCGCGCCCTCCGTGGTCAGCATGACCCCGGTGTCCGGGTCCGGAATCGGGATACCCTGGCCATAGATGGCCAGAATGGTTCCCACCGAAAGCGCACCTTCGCCGTAGTTCAGCATGAACACGCCATCGGGCAGAACCGCCGCCACCTTGATCGGGTACATGGTGATGGCAAGCCCGGTAGCCGTCTCGTTGGCGACGTTGCGAATAAGGCTGGTCAGGTCGAGGTTGGCCGCGCCGCCGCAGGCAGTGCCGCTGGACGCGCGTTCGGTGATCTGCTTGGCGAACTTCGCTTCGCCGGTGAGCGTATCGACGATCTTGACGTCAACCGCCACGGTGGCCACCGCCTTGTTGCAGCCGCCGCCCAGCGGGACGCCGAACACCGAACCCAGCAAGACTCTGCCGGCGTTGGCACCTTCATCGGTTTCGCGACCGCCGGATGCCGAAGTGATGGTGCCGTAGATCAGGAAATCGACACCCTCGTAGCCGCCTGACCGACCAGGCCGGTCGGTGGTGACCCGACGCGAGCGCGCCAGTGCCTGTTCGGCGTCGAGTTCGCCGAAATCGCGCTCGATCACCCGGAACTTGCCGGTCTCGGTCACTGCGGTCTGCATCATCGTCTTGAGCGTGTCCGCCTGGCCGGAACTGGTGGGGTCCTTGATCGTGACCACCGCCACGACGGGCTTGCGCGCGGGTGCCTGCGCGAATGCTTGCCCCGCAAGGCCGAGCCCCAGCACGAGCAGACAGGCAAATCGGCGAATAGCGGACATCGGGCACCTTCCATTTCATGCCGGGTGCGCGGCAAAAGATCGTTGCCCCGGCTTTCACGAATCACCGGGGCAGGTTGGCAAAATCGGCAATCGCTGCCTAGAGTATAAAATATTGATATATATGTATATTATGACATTTCGCGTCGTGACTCGATAAGTCTTCAGGACTGCGGCGCTTGATGCGGGGCGTCAAACCGCCATGTTGTCGATCAGCCGCGCCTTGCCGATGCGCGCCGCCACCAGCAGTCTGGCCGGGGCGTGCGGCGCGGCATCAAGCACAACCAGCGTATCGGCGTCGCGCAGTTCGGCATAGTCGATCGACGAGAACCCACCGGCGAGCAGGGTTGCGCGCAAATCATCCAGCGCCTGCGCAACCGGGGTGCCCGCCTGAATCGCGGCAATGGCGCCACGCATCGCGTTCGGCAGCGCCACCGCCTGCGCGCGCTGTTCCGCCGTCAGGTAGGCGTTGCGCGACGACATCGCCAGGCCATCCGCCTCGCGCACCGTCGGCACGCCGAGGATGGCAGCGGCCGCCGGGAAGCTGAAATCGAGATCGCGCGCCATGCGGCGGATCACCGCCAGTTGCTGCCAGTCCTTCTCGCCGAACAGCGCCAGGTCCGGCCGAACCTGCTGGAACAGCTTGCACACCACCGTGGCGACGCCGTCGAAATGGCCGGGGCGCGACGCGCCGCACAGCCCTTCCGATACGCCGCTGACGCCGATATTGGTGGCATAGCCGGCCGGGTACATGACATCGACCGTGGGCGCCCACAGCAGCGACACCCCTTCGGCTGCCAGCAGCGCCGAATCGCGCTCAAGCTGGCGCGGATAGGCATCCAGATCCTCGCCCGCGCCGAATTGCAGCGGATTGACGAAGATCGAGACGACGGCGTGCGCGGCGTGCTGGCGCGCGTGCCGGACCAGCGTCAGATGGCCCTCGTGCAGCGCGCCCATCGTCGGCACCAGCGCCACCGGTCCATCGCGGCGCAGTTCCTCCACCGCACGGCGCAGTGGATCAATCCGGTTGATGGTTTGCACGTGGAAGGCCCCTTCGGTAGAAACTGTGGCAGCAGCCGAAGCCTTCCCGTAGCCTTGGCACGCTATCGCCAGCAATAGTCGAACGAACCAGCGAGCCTGACACCGTGACAACCATGACCGCACCGCACCGCATCGTCTTCGCGAACGAGAAGGGCGGCACGGGCAAGTCCACCACGGCGGTCCACGTCGCCATCGCGCTGGCCTTCCAGGGCGCGAAAGTGGCCGCGATCGACCTCGATCCGCGCCAGCGCACGCTGCACCGCTATCTGGAAAACCGGGCCGAGACCGAGCGTCGGCGCAGCATCGCCCTGCCCAGCGCACGCTTCGCGGTGTACACCGGCGATACCGTCGAGGGGCTGGACGCGCTGTGCGCCGAAGTGGGCGAAGGCATGGACTTCCTGGTGTTCGACACCCCCGGCCGCGACGACGTGTTCGCCCGCCATGTCGCGGTGACCGCCGATTCGCTGGTGACGCCGCTGAACGACAGCTTCGTCGATTTCGACCTGATCGGCCAGGTCGATGCCGAAACCTTCAAGGTGCGCCGCCTGTCGTTCTATGCCGAACTGATCTGGGAAGCGCGCAAGAAGCGGGCGATGGCGACGATCCGCGATTCGCGCCGCGAGATGGACTGGGTGGTGGTGCGCAACCGCACCCAGCATGTCGAGGCACGCAACATGCGCCGCATCGAGAACGCGCTGACCGAACTTTCGAAGCGCGTCGGCTTCCGCATTGCCAACGGGCTTTCCGAACGCGTGATCTATCGCGAACTGTTCCCCTCGGGCCTGACCCTGCTGGACAAGGGCCACCTGGGCGAACTGGGCACCAGCCATCTGGTGGCGCGGCAGGAATTGCGCGCGCTGCTGGCCGGGCTGAACCTGCCGATGCCGGGCCACGCCCAGCCCGCCGGCCTTTCCGAACCGGCGCTGGCGGCGGGCTGACCGGCATGGCGCGGCTTGTCGTCCTGCTGCTGCTGGCCAGCCTGGGCTGCAAGACGCTGACCGGGCACTGGCCCTGGGTACTGCTGCGCCGCTATATCCTGATCGCTCCGGCCAGCGCGCCGGCCCGCGCCCGCGCCCTGCTGGGCGTTTCGACGCGGGCCACCCGCGAGGACATCATCGCCGCGCACCGCAAGCTGCTGTTCGCGGTTCACCCTGACCGGGGCGGCCACGAGAAGCTGGTCCACGAGGCCGACGCCGCGCGCGACCTGCTGCTGGCCGTGCTGCCGGCGGCGGGCCATTCCTGAGGCGATGCGGGAAAGTCGATGACGAGTCATACGGGCCACCGCTTCGATCGCAGCATCCTGCGCGAGTACGACATTCGTGGCGTGACGGGCGAAACCCTTGGCCCGGCTGACGCGCGGGCCGTGGGGCGATCGTTCGCCACCATCCTGCGCGACCGCGGCATGGGCGAACGGCCGCGGATCGCGGTGGGCTATGACGGTCGGCTGTCATCGCCCGAACTGGAAGGCGAACTGGTTGCCGGCCTCATCGAATGCGGGGTCGATGTGCTGCGCGTGGGGCTGGGGCCGACGCCGCTGCTCTATTACGCCGAAGCGTCAGAACCACAGGTGCAGGGCGGCATTCAGGTAACTGGCAGCCACAATCCCGGCAATCACAACGGCTTCAAGCTGGTATTGGGCGGGCGGCCCTTCTTCGGCGCCGAACTGCTCGAATTCGGCGCCATCGCGGCGGAAGGGCGCTGGGCCTTCGCCGCCCGGCCTGGCGTTGTCACCAGCGCCGACCTGATGGATCGCTACATCGCCCGGCTGTTGCAGGGGCTGGACGGGCTGGACCACGGCCGACTGGCAGCGATGCGCATCGGCTGGGATGCCGGCAACGGCGCCGCCGGCCCCGCGATTGCCGCGCTGGCCACGCGCCTGCCCGGCGAGCACCACCTGCTGTTTACCGATGTTGACGGCCATTTCCCCAACCACCATCCTGATCCTACCGAGGAGAAGAACCTTGCAGATCTGCGCCGGCTGGTCGCGGCGAAGCATCTCGATTTCGGAGTGGCTTTCGATGGCGATGGTGACCGGATCGGCGCGGTGGACAGCACGGGCCGGGTGATCTGGGGCGATCAACTGCTGCTGATCTATGCGCAGGACCTGCTGCAACGACGCCCGGGCGCCACGATTATCGCCGATGTGAAGGCCTCGCAGGGGCTGTTCGACGGGGTGGCCGCACTGGGCGGGCAACCGGTGATGTGGAAGACCGGGCACAGCCTGATAAAGTCCAGAATGAAGGAAATTGCCGCGCCTTTGGGTGGCGAGATGACCGGGCACGTGTTCTTCGCCGACGACTGGTACGGTTTCGACGACGCGATCTATGCGGCAATCCGGCTGATCGCGGCTTGCCTGCGGCTTGACCGCACCTTGGCGGAGTTGCGTTCGGGCATGCCTGAACTGGTCAACACCCCCGAGCTGCGCATCGATGTGCCGGAAGGCCGGAAGTTCGTCGTGGTGGATGAAGTCGCGGCCCGCTTGCAGGCCAGTGGGGCGGCGGTGAACGCGATCGACGGGGTGCGGGTTTCCACCGATGATGGCTGGTGGCTATTGCGTCCGTCCAACACGCAAGCTGCACTCACCGCACGCGCGGAGAGCCGGACCGACGCCGGGTTGGCGCGCTTGCTCGAGCAACTCGACGCCCAGCTTGGAGCCTCGGGCGTCAGCCGCAAGCGCTGAGCACGGCGGCTTTGCGAATGGCACCGCCATGCCTAGATTGGCGGCGTGCCCGTTCCGCCAACCCCGCCCCCGACCGACCTGCCGCCGGAGATCGCCGACTGGTTTGGCTCGCGCGGCTGGGCGTTGCGGCGGCATCAGGCGGCGATGCTGGCGGTGGCGCGGGCGGGGCGCCATGCCCTGCTGGCGGCGGACACCGGGGCGGGGAAGACGCTGGCGGGCTTCCTGCCCACGCTGGCGGACTTCTGCCCGTCGGGCGAGGCGATTCCCGGCGATGGGCTGCACACACTGTACATCTCGCCGCTTAAGGCGCTGGCGCACGATGTGCGACGCAATCTGCTACAACCGGTGGCCGAGATGGGTCTGCCGGTGCGGATCGAGACGCGCAGTGGCGACACGCCCTCCGATCGCAAGGCGCGGCAACGCGCGCGGCCGCCGCATATCCTGCTGACCACGCCCGAATCGCTGTCGCTGCTGTTGTCCTATCCCGATAGCGAGGCGCTGTTTTCCGGGCTGCGGCGGGTGATCGTCGATGAGGTCCATGCATTCGCCACCGGCAAGCGGGGCGATCTGCTGGCGCTGGGGCTGGCCCGGCTGCAGCGATTGAGCCCCGGCCTGCAACGGGTGGGGCTTTCCGCGACGATTGCCGACCCGGCGGCATTCCGGGGCTGGCTGGCGCCGGGCGGCGATGCCGGTTCGGTGGCATTGGTACAGGGCGAGGCGGGGGCGCCGCCCGAGGTTGCAGTGCTGCTACCCGACGAACAGCGCGTGCCGTGGAGCGGCCATGCCGCCACCTGGGCGGTGCCGCAGTTGCTGGCGGCGATCAAGGCGCATCGCACCACGCTGGTGTTCACCAACACGCGTTTTCTGGCGGAGTTCATCTTCCAGAAGCTGTGGGATGCCAACGACGACAACCTGCCGATCGGCATCCACCACGGATCGCTGTCGCGCGAGGCGCGGGCCAAGGTGGAAGGGGCAATGGCGGACGGCCGGCTGCGGGCGCTGGTGTGTACCGCCAGCCTCGATCTGGGCGTCGATTGGGGCGATATCGATCTGGTCGTACAGATGGGCGCGCCGAAGGGGTCTTCGCGGCTGCTGCAACGGATCGGGCGCGCCAATCACCGGCTGGATTGCCCCAGCAAGGCGCTGCTGGTGCCGGGCAACCGTTTCGAGTTCCTGGAGGCCACGGCGGCGGTGCAGGCGGTGGAGGCCGGGCAGCGCGATGGCGAGGACTTTCGCCCGGGCAGCCTCGATGTACTGGCCCAGCATGTCATGGCCTGCGCCTGCGCCGGTCCGTTCCATGAGGACGAACTGCTGGGAGAGGTGCGCGGCTGCCTTGCCTATCGCTGGGTGGATGACGCGGTGTGGCAGCGGGTGCTGAACTTTGTCGCCACCGGCGGCTATGCGCTGAAAGCCTATGACCGGTTTCGCCGCATCGTGCGTGAGCGGGGTGGCGCGTCAGGTGCCATTTGGCGGCTGGCGCACCCCGAACTGGCGGCGCGGCACCGGCTCAACGCCGGAATCATCGTCGATTCGGAAATAATCGAGATCCGGTTCCGGAACGGGCGTTCGCTGGGCAAGGTAGAGGAGGATTTCGCGGCATCGCTGAAGCCGGGCAACACGTTCCGGTTTGCCGGGCTGGACCTGGAGGTGGAAGCGCTGCGCGACGGCGAGCTGCTGGTGCGCGCGGCAAAATCGGCGGCGATGATCCCCAGCTACATGGGCGCGCGCATTCCGATTTCGAGCCACCTGGCTGACCGGGTGCAGCGGCTGCTGACTGACCGGAGCCTGTGGGGCGGCTTTCCCGATGACGTGCGCGAATGGCTGGAGATGCAGGCCTGGCGTTCGCGACTGCCCGAGCCGGGGCGACTGCTGGTGGAGAGCTTCCCGCACGAGAAGCGCGAATACAGCGTGTTCTATACCTTCGAGGGGTGGCCGGCGAACCAGTCGCTGGGGATGCTGCTGACGCGGCGGATGAACGAGGCCGGGCTGATGCCGCTGGGCTTTGTGGCCAACGACTATGCGCTGGCGGTGTGGGGCTTAAGGCCAGTCGAGAACCCCGAAGCGCTGCTATCGGCCGAAGTGCTGGGCGACGAGTTCATCGAATGGGTGCAGGATTCCTACCTGCTGCGCCGCGCCTTCCGCGAGGTGGCGGTGATTGGCGGGCTGATTGAGCGGCAACAACCCGGAAAGCGCAAGACCGGGCGGCAGGTGACGTTCTCGACCGACCTGATCTACGACGTGCTGCGGCGCTATGAACCCGATCACGTGCTGATCGAAGCCGCCTGGGCCGATGCGCGCGGGCGGATGACCGATCTGGGGCGGGTGGCGGACCTGCTGGAACGCGCCGGGCGTGGCGTCGATCATGTCCGGCTGGAGCGGGTCAGCCCGCTGGCGGTGCCGGTGCTGACGATGATCGGCCGCGAGAGCCTGCCGGCGGGGCAAGCCGATGACGAGCTGTTGCTGGAGGCCGAGAGCCTGGCGGCGCTGGCGATGCGCGGCGATGGTCCGGGCGGCTTCGACGCCGGCTGAGGGCGCAAAAAAGGGGGCGGATTGCGCCGCCCCCTTGATCTGTTTGCAACCGATCGCCTCGATCAGTCAGCCTTGGGCGCGCCCGGCTGCTTGCCGAAGTAGGCGAACTGTTCGTTGCCGACGAAACCGAACTTGGTGACACCCGAACCCTTGATGTCGTTCAGCACGTGCGCGGTCAGGTTGTAACCTGCCTGCGGATCGGGCTGGAACTGCAGTTCGGGTTCCGGCTTCATCTTGGTGGTCTGCAGCAGCAGCGACACCAACTGGCCGGGCTCCACCGCGTTGCCATTCCACAGGATCTTGTTGTCCGGCGTGATGACGACCTTGTTCTTGTCCGTCTTCGGCGGCGGAATGTTGGTCGGCGGCGTCGGCGTCGGCAGGTCGATATTGACCGCGTGCGTGGCCACCGGAATGGTGATGATGAACATGATGAGCAGCACGAGCATGACGTCGATCAACGGCGTCGTGTTCATTTCGCCCATAGGCTCGCCGTCGTCTTTACCGCCAGACATAGCCATGAGAGGTACTCCTTAGAAAAGGTTGCGGCGACGGATCAGCCGTTCGGATCGACCGGGGTCGAGATGAAGCCGACGGTGGGGTAGCCGGAGATCTGCACGTTGTAGATCGCGCCGGCGACGCAGCGCCACGGTGCTTCGACGTCCGCGCGGATGTGGACCTGGGGAACCAGTTCCGGATTGGCGCGGATGGCCTCAGGCCCACCGGCGCGCTTGACGATGGTGTCAAGGCGCTTGAACGCCATGCGGGCCAGTTCATCGGAATCGACCGGGGTGATGCCGTTGAAGTAGATCCGGCATTCGCCGCTGCGCTGGGCACCCTCGAAGCCCGGATCGCCCGCGCTGCGACCAGCGGTATCGGTGGTGCTGACCGTGAGCAGCAGATTCTCGACCTTGTCCTTCGATTCGGTCGAAACCATGATCGGAATCTTGAGCTTCTGGATCTGCTGGATCGCGACCGGAACCGCGATCAGGAAGATGATCAGAAGCACCAGCATGACGTCCACAAGCGGCGTCGTGTTGATGTCGGACATC
>JAGWVC010000118.1 GCA_018971065.1 Sphingomonadales bacterium
TGCGTCGATAACGCCTTCGCCACCAGCGCGATGCAGCGCCCGCTGGAGCATGGCGCCGACATCGTCGCCTATGCCGCCACCAAGCTGATGGACGGCCAGGGCCGCGTGCTGGCCGGTGCGGTCTGCGGGTCGGCGGAATACATCAACGGCACGCTGCTGCCCTACCAGCGCAACACCGGTCCCACGCTCTCGCCGTTCGCGGCGTGGGTCGTGTTGAAGGGCCTCGAAACGCTGGACCTGCGCGCCCGCGCACAAGCCGCCAACGCGCTCGAACTCGGCCGCTTCCTGCAAGGCCGCGTGCCGAACATCCTGCACCCCGGCCTCGACAGCCACCCGCAGCGCGACATCATCGCGCGGCAGATGATCCTGCCCGGTTCGATCTTCTCGTTCGAGATCGAGGGCGGCCGCGCCGCCGCGCACGCGCTGCTGGATGCGCTGGAACTGATCGATATCTCGAACAACATCGGTGACACCAAGTCGCTGATGACTCACCCGGCCTCCACCACGCACTCCAGCCTCACCCCGCAGGTCCGCGCCGACATGGGCGTTTCCGAGAACATGCTGCGCATCAGCGTCGGCCTCGAAGACCCGGCCGACCTGATGGAAGACCTCGACCAGGCGCTGCGCAAGGTCGGGCTCTGATTCGCCCGCTAGGAACCCGGCAAAAGACCGGCTAACGTCTACCCATGAAAGAGCTCTTCCAGCACAGCGCCATGAGCGACGGGATCACCGTCCGCGTCGCCGTGAATTTCCTGCCCGAACAGTCGCGTATCGAACAGGGCAAGTGGTTCTGGGTATACCATATCCGCATCGAAAACGATTCGGACCATTCGGTGCAACTGCTCACCCGCCACTGGAAAATCACCGACGGACGCGGCGCGGTCAACGTCGTCGAGGGTGACGGCGTCGTCGGCGAACAGCCGGTTCTGGACCCCGGCCGCAGCCACGATTACGTCTCGGGTTGTCCGCTCGGCACCCCCACCGGCAGCATGGAGGGGTACTACACCTTCCGCCGCGACGATGGCGCCTTCGTCCGCGCGTCGATCCCGTTCTTCCCGCTGGCAGCCCCGGCCACGGCGGGCTAAGCCGCTTCGCATGAAGCGCACGCATCTTCCGCTGAACGCCCTGCGCGTGTTCGATGCGGCTGCGCGCCACCTGTCGTTCACCCGCGCGGCGGATGAACTCGCCGTCACCCCCGCCGCCGTCGGCCAGCAGATCCGCGCGCTGGAAGACCTGCTGGGCGTCGTGCTGTTCCGCCGCACCACGCGGGGGCTGGAACTGACGGACGAGGCCAGCGCCGGGCTGGAAGCGCTGCGCGCCGGCTTCCTTCAGTTCGAGGACGCGGTCCAGGCCATGCAGGCCGGCCAGTCCAGCCACGTCTATACCATCGCCGCCCCGCGCGATTTCCTCGCTTCGTGGCTGGCGCCGCGCCTCGCCTCGTTCCGCGCGCTCAACCCCGAAGTGCGGCTGGCGCTGGTCGATGGCGAATCGGCCGATTTCACCGAAGCCAATCTCGATCTCGCGGTACGCTGGGTCGAAGGGCCGGGCGATCTCGAAGGCGTGGCGCTGGCCGATGCCATGCGCGTCACCGTCGGCGTGGGCGACTGGATCGGCTGGCCGGGCGATCCCGCCCCGGCGGGCGACGGCGTTGAAGTGCCCATTCACGTCAGCGATGCCGGCCAGGCGCTGTCCGCCGCCGCCGCCGGCATGGGCCGCGCCCGCGTGCCGCTGCTGCTGGCCCAGGGCTGGCGCGACCTGCAACTGATCGACAGCGACCTTGCTGCCGCCGAACCCTGCCGTCGCGGCTACTGGCTGGTTGCCCCCGCGCCGCAATGGCGGCAGAAGAAGGTCAAGGCGCTGGTCGCGCACCTCACCGCCGGTTGATCCGGATCAGGCGCCGGCCTTGCCGCGCGCCGATCGCAGCGCTTCGATTGCCTCCAGCGTTGCCAGCCGCTTGCGCAGCGCCTCGTTTTCGTGCCGCAGGCGCTCCGCTTCCGCAGGCGATCGCGGCCTCGATACGGCGGTAAGGTGCGTTGGCGGCTTGGGCAGCGGCGCCCGGCGCTTGCGCGGCAGCAGCCCCACCAGCGTCAGCCGACGGACGGAGCGAATCCAGTCGGCAATCGCCGCCACCAGTCCCTTGCGCGGCGCTGCCGGCACCCTGTTGCGCGGGCGGTCGGCCGCCGTTGTCCGCGCCACCACCAGCGGCTCGGGCGCAGGCGGCAAGGGCAGCGCCGCGCCCGCCACTGTCGCACCCGAATAGGCGAGGTGAATCACTGCCGGGGTCACCGGATGGCGCGGCGGCGCGGCCATTCGACGCGGCGCCGGTACCAGCGCGGTGCGCCGCGCCGTCGCCGCTTCCCGGGCAACCGCGCGCCGCTTGCGACCGGGCTTGCGCCGCCGTGTCTGTGCCGGATTGGGATGGGGCTTGCGCGGCGCTTTGCGCCTTTCGACCACATTGGCGCCCCGCGGCAGTGCCACCCGCACATCGGCCGGAAACGCGGGTGGCGCCTTCGGTTCCGCAACCGGCAGGGCAGAGGCCTTGGCGCCCGTCTCGCCTTGCTTTCGCCGCCGGGTCCGCTTTTCGGCCATGACCGGAAACCCGGCCTTGGTGCGCCCGTGCGCTGCAATGCGGTTGCGTCCATTCTGCATCGGCTCGTACCCCCGACCAAGCGGGACCCGCGCGCTTCACGTCCTTGTGCGGGGCCGCATCTGATCCCGTGAACCGGTGGCAGGCCGTCCGCCCGCACCGGCGCAACACTCGCTGAAAATACCTGAACTTGCCTTGCGAATCAGCGTCTCATGCGGCCCGATGCCGCTCAATAAGGGCAAGTACGCAGATTTGCTGCGAGGGTGGGGATAACTTCGCAATCCATTGCGCAAATCTGGATCAGCGGCCTGATTTCACCACCGGGCTGATCACCAGTCGATCGAGCAGTTCGGCGCCGCGTTCCACGCTCAGGTTGCCCTGTTCCAGCCACCAGGCCAGCGTTTCGACCATCGCGCTGGCCACGAACCGGAAGCCCAGGTCCTCGGGCACCTGGCTGCGGCCTTGCTCGTAATCGTGCGCCACCTCGCGCGAGATCTGGATGATCTCCTCGCGGATCGTCGCCACCGCCCCGCCGGTCAGCAAGGCCCGCCACAGGCTGCGGTGCTGGTCCACATAGCTCAGGATGGCCAGGCACGATGCCCGCGAATCGATCATGTCGCGCTGCTGGGTGGACATCGCCAGTCCGATCAACCGGCGGATTTGCGCCGCCGCCACATCGTCCAGCAGCGCCGCCTTGGTGGGGAAATGGCGATAGAACGTCGCATAGCCCACCCCTGCGGCCTCGGTAATGTCGCGAATGGTGATGGTCTCGAACGGATGGCGCTCCACCAGCTCCAGCAACGCGCCGCGCAAGGCCTCGCGTGAGCGCAGGATACGGGCATCCTCGCGCCGGGGGACAACGGCCGATTCCACTATCACGCTGCTCCCGATTACCCCTGACACATTACCGTAACACGCTTGCGCGCACTATTCCATCGACCAGCCATGCGATACGATCAGCGACTGCCCGGTCAGCGCATTGGTCTCGAACCCGGCGAACATCAGCGCCACTTCGGCCACGTCCTCGATCGTGGTGAACTCGCCATCGACGGTCTGCCCCAGCATCACCTTGCGGATCACCTCGTCCTCGCTGATGCCCAGTTCCCTGGCCTGCTCGGGTATCTGCTTGTCCACCAGCGGCGTGCGCACGAACCCCGGGCACACCACGTTGGCGCGCACGCCATGCGCGGCGCCTTCCTTGGCGATCACCCGGCACAGCCCCAGCAGGCCGTGCTTGGCGGTGACATAAGGGGCCTTCAGCTTGCTTGCCTCCTTCGAATGGACCGAGCCCATCAGGATCACCGACCCCGAATTCTGCGCATACATGTGAGGCAGCACCGCGCGGGTGGTCAGGAAGGCGCCGTCGAGATGGATCGCCAGCATCTTCTTCCAGTTGGCAAAGCTGTAGCTTTCGATCGGATCGACGATCTGCACCCCGGCGTTGCTGACCAGCACGTCCACCGTGCCCCAATGCGCCACCACGGCAGCCACCCCGCCCTCCACCTGCTCCTCGCTGGTCACGTCCATTGCCACCGCCATCGCCATCGCCATGCCCGGCGCGGCTTTGTTCAATGCGGCAGCGGCGGCCTCGGCAGCCTCGCGGTTCAGGTCGGCGATCACCACTTTCGCGCCTTCGGACAGGAACCGGCGGGCTATTCCCAGCCCGATGCCGCTGGCCGATCCGGTGACGAGGCAGACTTTTCCGGCAAGTTTCATCGGGGTTCGCTTTCACAGGTTATGCCCAGACGCGCGGCGTCCTCGGGCGTGTCGAGATCGGTGGTGTAGCGCGCGTGGCCGGCATCCAGCCAGCGGACAAGCTCCGGGTGCGCATCGATATAGCGGCGCGGCGGCCCTTGCGCCGGGTCGTCGCGCAAGGCACGGACGACGGCGGCGGGCAGCAGCACCGGGTTGCCGCGATGGCCGTCGTGCCGGGGGATGACGATCCGCGCCCCGCCATCGGCGTCGAATGCCTCCACCAGCGCGGCAATATCCCCGTCGGTCAGCAACGGCTGGTCCGCCAGCGCGATCGCCAGCGCCCGCCGATCGAGCCGCGCCGCGCCGATTCCCGTCATGACCGATGTATGCTGCCCCTCGTCGGCGCGCGCGTTCCTGCAGAACCGCACCGGCAGCCCGGCCAGCGCCGCGCGCGGGGCGCTGTCGTCCGGTCCGGTGACGACCAGCAGTTCATGCCCGCCGGCCAGCCACAGGCGCGCGCTGCGGCGCAGCAGCGGCTCGCCGGCCACATCCAGCAGCAGCTTGTTCGGCCCCAGCATTCGCGCGGAACGGCCGGCGGCCAGCAGCAGGGCTTCGACGGGGGCGGGCATCGCCGGGCACTGTGGCCGATTCCCGCCCGGCGCGAAAGGGGTCACCCGCCGGTCATGGCGGCGGCGATGGCATTGCGGGCGGCGGCGGTGATGGTCTTGCGATTGGCCAGATCGTCGCCCGCCAGCGGCGCCAGGAACCGCACCGTCACCCCTACGGCCCGGCGTCGCGACACCACGCGGCGGAAATTGTCCAGCCCGGTCTCCTCGCCGATCCAGGCAATGTCGGGCACGTCGCCGCCGAAATCCAGCCACACCGGCTGGATCTCCAGACCTGCGGGCAGCGGCTCCAGCGCGCCCAGCAGCGACGACTTGAACGGCAGCAGATGCAGGCCGTCCGCCGTCGTGCCTTCGGGAAACAGCGACACCGTGCCCATCTCGGCCAGCGCCGCGCGCAGTTGCGCCACCTGCCCGGCAACCCCGGCGCGATCGTGGCGGGCAACGAACACCGTGTCGTTCAACCGCGCGAACCAGCGCACCAGCGGCACCGCGGCCAGTCCGTCATGCCCCACGAACGCGCTGCCGGTGGCGGCGCCGACGGCGAGGATGTCGATCCACGACACATGGTTGGCCAGCAGCAGCACGTTTCCCGGCGCGCGCTGGCCGGTGGTGCGCACGCGAATGCCCAGCAACGGGGCGGCGCCGGCCATGAACCGGCGCGGCCAAGGATTGTGCGGGCGGCGCAACGCCCGGTTGAGGCCAAGCCCGGCCAGCATCGGAACCAGCAGCAGCAGCACCGCCAGAACGCGGCACAGCAAGCGGAGCATGGCAATCGTCTGGCCCGGGGCCAGGCCACGGCGCGGCGCGGCGGGCACGGCGCTAGCCAGCGGTGTCGTTCTTCTCGCGCTCCAGCCGCACGCCGAACAGTTCCAGGCGGTGATCGACCAGGCGATAGCCAAGCCGCTCGGCGATCTGGCGTTGCAGCACTTCCAGCTCGGGATCGACGAATTCCATGACCTTGCCGGTCTCGACATCGATCATGTGATCATGATGGGCTTCGGGCGCGGCCTCGTAACGGGCGCGGCCGTCGCCGAAATCGTGCCGGTCCAGAATGCCCGCTTCCTCGAACAGGCGCACGGTGCGGTACACGGTGGCGATCGATATGCCCGGATCGATCGCCGAGGCGCGTTCGTGCAGTCGGTCGACATCGGGGTGATCGACGCTTTCCGACAGCACGCGCGCGATCACCCGGCGCTGCTCGGTAATGCGCAGGCCACGCTCGGCGCAAAGGGCTTCAATGTCGATGGGCTGTTGCACGCCGGGACTTTCATTGGAGAACGCTTCCCGGGGATAAGCCCCGGGAAGCGATTCTTCAACTGATCAAGGTCAAAGTCCTTGGATCAGGCGGCAGCCTTCGCCTTGCGGCCCCGGCGCGCGCCGGGCTTGCGGCCCAGCCCGATCTTCTTGGCCAGATCGCGGCGCTTTTCGGCATAGTCGGGCGCCACCAGCGGATAATCGGCCGTCAGACCCCAGCGAGCGCGATAAAGGTCGGGGGTCATGCTGTGGTGCGTCATCAGGTGGCGCTTCAGCATCTTCAGTTCCATCCCGCAGTCCAGACAGACCAGGTGATCGGCCTTGACCGAGGCGCGGATCGACACGGCCGGCTTGGGCGGCGCTTCCTCGGCCACGGGTGCAGGGGCGCCAAGGCCGGCAAGCGCGCCATAGACGTTGGTGATCAGCTTGGCGAGTTCCTCGACGCCAACGCTGTTGTTGCTGACATGCGCGGCGACAATGTCAGAGGTCAGCGTGATCAGCGTTTCGTTGTTGTCGGTCAGGGCGTTTTCCATTTCGTTCCTCTTTTTTTTGCGACGACGACCCGTAATGGAGATATGGCGCCTGTGGCGATCATCCCCGGGTAGTGTTCCTGAACACCGTATTTTTACGGTGGACAGGGCTTGGTCCTTTTCCATTTCATTGCATCGGCAACGGCGACACGTCGGTCCTTTGCAGATGTTTTCATGGACCCATCTGTTCGAAGGTTCAAGACTGATCACTGCCATTTTTGCACAATGAGGCAACAAATCCTCAAGTAGGGAAGTGATACAGTTCGGCTTTAGTCTAGGTCCAGGGCAAAGGTTATTGCGTCAAGACGCTCGCCTTTGCTGGTTCGATAGTAATTCCGCCGCAAACCCACCGGCTGGAATCCGGCGGCGCGATAGAGATTTTCGGCACTGTTACCGCGCCGCATTTCCAGAAGAATTCGGCGGATTCCTGCCGATTGCGCGGTCGCCAGCACACCGCCGAGCAACCGCGCGCCAAGGCCCCGCCGCCTGAATTCGGGGTGGATCGCGAACAGCAGCAGTTCTTCCTCGTCCAGTGTCGCGCGCAGCAGCGCGAACCCGGCTGCCGCCGTGCCTTCGCCGGGTGCTTCGCCGTCCTCGCCGATCAGGCGATAGCGGCAACCGCCAAGGATCAGCGCGCTCTCTACCTGCCGGCGGGTCCAGGCCTCGCCGTAAAGCGGGTCGAACGCGGCGGTCATCACCGCCATGATTCGGTCGAGATCGTCGACCGGCGCCATCACGCCGCAGCGTTCCCGCCGGGTAGCCGGGCATCGGGCGCGCGGCCATACAGCGGTGACAGGTCCGTGGTCAGCAATGCGGCGGGCAATCCCCGCACCAGCCGCGCATCGGGCCAGATCACCAGCGCCTGCCCGCTGCCGCGCCGATCCACCAGCGCCTGCGCCTGGCTGCCGGCCACGAACGCGTCTGGCAACCGCGACGCCGCGTCCGGCGCGAGGGAAGCCAGCGCGCTGGCCGGCAGTCCATCCGAACCGAACGACTGGCAGAACCACTCGCCATGCCCCCCGGTCATAGCCACCTGCACCGCGCCCGCCCCGTCCTGCTCCCGCGCGCCCAGCGCCACCAGCGCCAGCGTCGGATAGCCCAGTACCTCCGCCCCCCAGGCCAGCCCCAGCGCCCGCGCCGCCGCCAGGCCGATGCGCACCCCGGTGAAACTGCCCGGCCCCAGTCCGACGATAATGCGCGACGCCCGGCCTTTTTCAGGGAGCGCCGCGATCATCGGCACCAGCGCCTCGGCATGGCCGCGCCCCAGCATCCGGAAATCGCCGGCAACCGGTGCGTCGCCGTCGAACAGGGCGACGGAGCAGGCTTCGGTGGTGCATTCGATGGCCAGCGTGCGGATCATGATCAGCGCCCTATGCAAGCCGCGCCGCCGGGGCAAGCATTCCGGGTGGTGTTGTCGCTTGCCAAGCCGCGCCAACCACCCAATAGTCGCGCGATAACAGACAGGCGGAGCGGGCGGGATGGATGTGATCGAGCGTGTCGGAGTCGAGCATCTCACCACGCATGTCGGCTCGGTGGTCACCGGGCTGGACCTTGCTCAGCCGCTTCCTGCCGATACCGTGGCGATGCTGCGCAACCTGATCGCCACGCGCGGCGTCGTGTTCTTCCGCGATCAGGCGTTGACCGACGCGCAGTACTGGAATTTCACCGCCCGGTTCGGCGTGCCGTTGAAGGCCGAAGTCACCGGCTCGCGCCAGGACAGCGCCGCCGACCTGATGACCGCCAGCCTCACCCGCTCGCGCCATTCCACCGCGGTGTGGCATTCGGACACCACCTCGCTGGCGGCACCGCCGTGGGCCACGATCCTGCGCGCCGTCAGCCCGCCCGATGTCGGTGGCGATACCTGCTGGGCCAGCACCACCGCCGCGTGGGACGGGCTCAGCGATCCGGTGCGACGGATGCTCGAAGGCACCCATGCCGTCCATTCGATCCGCCCCACTTACGCGCGGATGCTCGATTATGCTGCGGGCTTCGAGGCGCAATATCGCCCGCTCCACCCCGAGGAAACCGTGCATCCGGTCGTGCTGCTCCATCCCGAAACCGGCCGCCGCGCGCTTTACGTCAGCGAATCGTTCTGCACCCGCATCGTCGAACTCAGTCCGCCCGAAAGCGATGCGGTGCTGCCCATGCTGTTCCGCCACATTGCCCGGCCCGAATTTACCGTGCGCTGGAAATGGCGCGCCAACGACATTGCCTTCTGGGACAACCGCAGCGCGCAGCATTTCGCGGTGCCCGACTATACCGCCGACCGCGTGATGCAGCGCATCGTCCTGCAAGGCGCCCCGCCGGCCGAATTGCCACCTGGCCCGATCGCGGAGGGTGCGTGATGAGCGGAGCGGTCACCGGCTTCAACCACGTTGGCATTTCCGTGGCCGATCTCGATCGCGCCATCGCCTTCTATCGCGACCGGTTCGGCATGGCTCAGGCTTGCGACATCCTGACGTTCGGCGGTGAGGACTACAACCGCATCATGGCGCTGGGTAATCCGCAAGGACGGATGACGATGATGACGCTGGGCACGCTCGCGCTCGAACTGTTCGAATTCCACCAGCCAACGCCCCGGCCGAAGGACGCCAACTACCCGGTGGCCGATCATGGCCTCACCCATTTCGGCGTCAACGTCACCGACATCGACGCGGTGTTCGCCCGCCTTCAGGCGGCCGGCGTGCGCTTCCATTCGGAAGTGATCCGCTTCCCCGGCGGGATGCGCGCCGCTTATGGCCGCGATCCCGACGGTAACGTGTTCGAGCTGCTCGAACGCAGCTGATCCGTTTCCGCCGCCTTAACCGCCGTCGGGCTATGCAATCGGGATGGCCGCACCCGCTCCACCCCGCAGCGATGTTTCCGCCGGCGTCGGCCTGTGCGGCCTTGTCGGGCTGGGCGCGTGGATCGCGCTGTGCCGCAACTGGCCCGCGATTGCCGAGGCGCTGAGCCTGCCCGGCCCGCACCTGCCGCTCGCCGGGCCATCCGCCGCGCTCGTCGCGCTACTGTTTTCCGGCCTGCCGATGGTGTTGTGGTCGCTGCTGGTCGATCGCGTCGACCGTGATCCCGCCACCGGGCTCGATTGGCATCGCCCCCGCGTCTTGCGCGACTACTGGCACGTCTCAATCGTCAAGCTAATCGGCCTCTGGGCCACCTGGGCGGTGATCGCCTTGGCCTACTGCATCGCCCGCTATTACTGGGTCGATCCCTATCGCTTCGCGATGCGCGTGCTGGCGTTCACAGCGCTGCCGCTCGCGGCGATCTCAATCCCTTACATCTTCTGGCTCGACCGTTACCTGAAAGACCCGCGCGACGGCGCCTGGCACTTCGGCGCCCTGCTGCTGGGCCTGCCCGGTGCAGCACCCGGCGAAGTCACCCGCCACGCCCGCGCCTGGGCGGTCAAGGGCTTCTTCACCGCGTTCATGGTCTCGATCCTGCCCGACGGCTTTCGCGCCATCGTGCTGGCCGACTGGTCAGTGATCGCCGGCGATCCGGTAAAATGGTCCAGCGCGCTGTGCGAGGCGATGTTCCTGGTCGATGTCCAGATCGCGATGGTCGGCTACCTGCTGACGCTGAAACCGCTGGCCGCGCAGATCCGCTCGGCCCAGCCGCGCCTTTCGGGCTGGGTCGCGGCGCTGGTCTGCTATCCGCCGTTCATCCTGATGAACAGCGGCGGTCCGCTCGATTACCACCCCGCCACCGCCGATTGGGCGTTCTGGTTCGCGGGTCATCCCAAACTGCTGTGGGCGTGGGGCACGCTGCTGGTCGCGCTCACCGCCATCTATGCCTGGGCCACGGTGGCGTTCGGCCTGCGCTTCTCGAACCTCACCTATCGCGGCGTGCTGACCAACGGCCCCTACCGCTTCAGCAAGCATCCGGCCTACCTTGCCAAGAACCTGTTCTGGTGGGCTTCGACGCTGCCGATGCTGGCAACGACGCATTCGCCTGTCGATGCGGTCCGCAACACCACTATCCTCGCGCTGGTCTCGGCCGTCTACTGGTGGCGTGCCCGGACCGAGGAGGCGCACCTGTCGGCCGAAGACCCGAAATACCGCGCCTATGCCGCATGGATGCGGCAGCACGGCGCGATCACCGCCCGCCTGCACGCCCTTGCCGGCAAGGTCCGCCCCCGCTTCGCCGGCGCTGCCATGCCGGCGGAATAGCCTGTCAGAACTGGCGCTTCGGCAGCCGCACCACCATCCCGTCCATCGCCTCGGTCACCGGCAACTGGCACGACAGCCGCTCGTTCGCCTGCGGTTCGTCGCGCATGTCCAGCGTCGCTTCCTCCAGCTCGGCAATCGGCGCCAGCCGGTCCAGCCAGCCTTCGTCCACGAACACGCGGCAGGTGCCGCACGCGCAGTTGCCGCCGCAATCGGCCAGGATGCCCTTGATGTCGGCCGCGCGCGCCGCCTCCATCAGCGATCCGCCCACCGCGCAATCCACCACGAATCGCGCGCCATCGGCCTCGATAAACGTCACCGCAACCATGTTCAGCCCGCCACCGGCGTGAACGCGATCGGCAGGTGCATCAGCCCCCACGATCCCGGATAGGGCCGCCAGCTCACCGCGCCGTCCGGGCGCGGGTCCTTCATCCGCTTGGCGATGGCATGGATCGCCTCCTGCAACTGCACCCGCGCGATGTACTGGCCGAGGCACATGTGCTTGCCCAGCCCGAACGCGACATGGCGATGGTCGCGATCGATCTCGCGATCGGGGTTGAACCGCTCGGCATCCTCGAACGCATCGGGATCGCGGCCCGAGATGTTGAAGGTGAAGTACAGCATCGTGTCCGCCGGGAAGGTCACGTCGCGATAGGTCATTTCCTCGGTCGTCACCCGCGCCACCGAACCATTGCTGA
>JAGWVC010000184.1 GCA_018971065.1 Sphingomonadales bacterium
CCCGCCGAAGAAGCCGACATCCTCGCCCATCACCGTCACCATCGGGTCACGGTCCATCATCACGTCCAGCGCGGAATTGATCGCCTGGATCATCGTCATGCTGCGTATCGCGCCCGAAACCTCGCTCACAGGTTTCCCAGCTTCGTTCGCTTCGCTCACAGGCGTCGAAGTTTCGTTCGCTTCGCTCACAGGCCGGCCGCCTTCCACTCGTCCAGCATCTGCTGGCGCTGTTCCTTCAGGTGCCAGGGCATGTCCTCGAACACCCCCTCGAACATCGTCTCCATCGGATGGTGCAGCCCGTGGCCCAGCACGCCGTTCTTCTCGGCCGCCTTCTGTGCCGCCTTCACCTGCTCGGCCAGCTCGCGGTCCATCGCCGCGTGGGCATCCTCGTCCCACTCGCCCAGCCCGATCAGATGGTCGCGCAGTCGCCGGATCGGATCGCCCAGCGGCCAGGCGTTCGGTTCGGCGGCGCTGCGATAGGCGCCGGGGTCGTCCGATGTCGAATGCCCCTCGGCACGATAGGTGAAATGCTCGATCAGCGTCGGCCCGCGATTGCTCCGCGCCCGCTCGGCTGCCCATTGCGTCGCCGCGTAGACCGCCAGCGCATCGTTGCCGTCGATCCGCAGCGAGGCGATGCCATAGCCGATGCCGCGCGCCGCGAACGTGGTGTTCTCCCCTCCCGCAAAACCCGAGAAACTGGAAATAGCCCACTGATTGTTGACGATATTCAGGATTACCGGCGCACGATAGACATTGGCGAAGGTGCAGGCCGAATGGAAATCGCCCTCGGCGGTCGAACCTTCGCCGCACCAGGTGGCGGCAATTCGCGTATCGCCCCGCGCCGCGCTCGCCATCGCCCAGCCCACCGCCTGCGGCCACTGCGTCGTCAGATTGCCGCTGATCGAGAAGAAGTTGGCATCGCGCACCGAATACATGATCGGCAACTGCTTGCCCTGCAACCGGTCGGCCTTGTTCGAATAGATCTGGTTCATCATGTCCACCAGATCCCACTTCCGCGCGATCAGCAGCCCCTGCTGGCGATACGATGGGAACAGCATGTCGCCGAAGTCCAGCGCGTGCGCCGCGCCGATCGACACCGCCTCCTCGCCGAGTGATTTCATGTAGAAGCTGGTCTTGCCCTGCCGCTGCGCGCGGAACATGCGGTCGTCGAACGCGCGGGTCAGCGCCATGTCGCGCAGCATCGCGCGCTTGGCGTCGGCCGTCAGCGCCGGATTCCACGGTCCCGTCGCGCGCGCGTCATCATCCAGCACCCGCACCAGCCCATAGGCCAGGTCGCGCATCGCCGCCGGTTCCTCGCGCGGTTCGGGCCGCCGCGTCTCGCCTGCCACCGGCACCACGACATGGTCGAACGGTGCCGCATCACCGGGCCGCGTCGGCGGCTCGGGCACATGCAGTTCCAGCGGGGGCCGATTGCTAGTTCCCGGGCCGATAGCCATCCCGTTTCCCCTCTGTGGCCGGCACACCGCCGGGACAGGTTGTTATCCTTTCTTGTAACAATATTTCAAAGTCTGCGCAAGCCGCCGCCTTGCCACGCCGCGGTTATCGCACCGATCTGCCGATCTGGAAAAAGCTTTCGCGCAAGTTCGTTCCCGGGCAACATTCGGTGCATGAACCCCGATCCCGACGACATTCGCGCCTGGCAGCGCCTCGATTCCGCCACCACCACTTCGGGCGTGCTGACGCCGGACGATTTCGCGCGGCTGGCGAAAATCGGCGTCCGCCACATCATCAACCTGGCGCTGCCCGATTCGCCCGGCATCCTGCCCGACGAACCCGCGCGCTGCGCCGCCGCCGGCATCGCCTACACCAATATCCCCATCCCGTTCGGCGCGCCCACCGACGCCCATTTCGCCGCCTTCCGCGCCGCGCTTGCCGCCGTGCCAGGCCCGGTCCACGTCCATTGCGTGATGAACTGGCGCGTCTCCGCCTGCTTTCACCGCCTCCACCGCGAACGCGGCATGGCAACGGCGGACGCCCACGCGCTGATGAACCGCCAGTGGAACCCCGCGACCAGCGATCACCCCGATGCCCCCGCGTGGGCGGCGTTCATCGCGCGATAACGTGCCCTAAAGCCACCCTTGTTCGCGCAGGTCGGCCACGGCGTTGCGCGCCACCGGCGCTTCCAGCCCGTTCGCCAGCCGCAGCCACACCGCCCGCCCGCGCCGTTCCACGCCCGAAACCGCCGCCCGCGCCACCCACCAGCCGCGATGCACCCGCGCGCCCTCCACGCCGTCCATCTCG
>JAGWVC010000119.1 GCA_018971065.1 Sphingomonadales bacterium
GCCGACAAGACCAGCCTGCTTGACCTGAACGACCGCATCTGCCGCTGGCCGATGGGCCACCCGGGCGAGCCCGACTTCCACTTCTGTGGCGAGAAGGTGAACCCCGGCTTCCCCTATTGCGTCGAACACTGCGGCCGCGCCTACCAGGCGCAGTTGCCGCGCGGCCACCGCCGTCCGCCGCCGCCGCTGCCGTTCGGCGGCCCGCGCGTCCGTTGATCGCATCACCGGCGGAACCGTGCTTTTTTGCACGGTTTCGCGGGTAGCGGGCCGCTCAGGGGTTAAACAACGCGGTTTCCCGCCGTTAACCATGTCATGAGTGCGCACGACACATCGCTGCATGACAACCCGCACGACGGCCGCCCGGCCATCCTGCGCTGGCTGGGCTTCGGCCGCCATGCCGACCGGATCGCGGTTGATGCGTCCGCCGATCCGCAGCCGGCCGCGCCGGCTGACGCGGCGCGCGTTGCCCGGCTGACGCTGCTGGCCGACGTGACGCTGTTCCTCGATACCCATGACATCGACGTCACCGCGCTGACGCTTGCCGCCGCGCACGACTATCTGACCGGCAGCGACGTCGCGCTGGTCCGCGCCATCGATCGGCGATTGGGCGCCGGCCTGCCGATCACCGCCGAATGGCTGGAAACCGCCAGCCAGGAAGACGGTCGCGAGACCGCGCGCGAATCCGAGCGCGAGGCGCTGAACACGCTGATGACCCGGCTGGAAAGCAACCTCGACGAGTTCGGCAAGACCACGCACGCCGCGCGCAGCGCCGCCAACGAATACTCGTCGGCGCTGGAAGCGCACGTGGGCGGGCTGGGTGACGATCCCGACGGCCCGGCCTCGATGATCTCCGAACTTGCCTCGCTGGCCCGCGCCATGCTCACCCGTACCCGCGACCTCGAGCGCGAGATGAGCCGCAGCGAATTGCAGACCCGCACCTTGCGCCGCAGCCTCGACCAGGCACGCCGCACCGCCGAAAAGGACCACCTGACCGGTCTGCCCAACCGCCGCGCGTTCGATTCGCTGCTGGAAAGCGAACTGGCGGTCGCCTCCGCCGAACACGAGCACCTTTGCGTCGCGTTCTGCGATATCGACGATTTCAAGCGCATCAACGATACCCACGGCCACGAGGCGGGTGATCGCGTGCTGCGCGCCGTCGCCCAGAACCTGGCGCGCATCTCGAACGATCGCTGCCACGTCGCCCGCCACGGCGGCGAGGAATTCGTCATCCTGTTCCGCGGGCTGACCCTGAACGAGGCCTGGGACGTGCTGGACGAGGCGCGCATCCAGCAGTCCGAGCGGCGGCTGGTCAATCGCGCCAACGACATGCCGTTCGGCAAGGTCACGTTCTCGGGCGGCATGGCCGACATGTTCGCCTATGCCGAGCCGCGCGCGGCCTTGCGCGCGGCCGACCAGGCGCTGTACCGCGCCAAGGAACAGGGCCGCAACCGCATCGAACTGGCGGCCCGGGGCGAGGGTTGATCCGGGCTTGCGGCGCCGCTGCTGATCCGGAATCCGATATCGTGCGATCAATCGACAAAAACCGGTTTCCACTTTTTGTCATCGCACTTAGTCTGCCCGGAAACCACCTTCCGGGAGAATTTCATGGCCTTCTCGCTTCATGACGCGGTAATTCCCACCTGGCGGCAGATCCTGCCCGGCGTGATCGGCGTCATCGACAAGGCCGAGGCGCATTGCCAGGCGCAGGGCATCGCCCCCGGCGAACTGATCGAGGCGCGGCTGGCGCCCGACATGTGGGATTTCGCCACGCAGATCCGCACCGTCGCCGCGCATTCGGGCGGCGCGCTGGCCGGTGTCCGCGCCGGCGTGTTCGCCCCCGCGTTCGATCCGCCGCCGCAGGATTTCACCGGCCTTCGCGCCATGATCCAGGCCGCGCTCGATACCGTCAATGCGGCCGCGCCGGGCGAGCTTGACGCGCTGGTCGGCGGCGACACCGTGTTCCGTTTTCCCGGCCGCGAGATGACCTTCGTCACCGAGGATTTCCTCACCGGGTTCTCGCTGCCCAACTTCTATTTCCACGCCAGCACCGCCTACGCGATCATGCGCATGAAGGGCGTGGCCGTCGGCAAGATGGACTTCCTGGGCCAGATCCGGGTCAAGCCCGCGTGAGGCGGCGGTGACGCTTTCGCATTATGACGCGGCGGTTCCCACTTTCCTGCAACTGCTGCCGGCCGTGGGCCGCGTGCTGGCCCGGGGCGGCGCCTTCGCGGCGGAACACGGGCTGGCCGACGAAGCGCTGACCGGCGCGCGGCTGGCCAACGACATGTGGGACCTGTCCACCCAGGTCCGCGCGCTCTGCGTGCAATCGGCCGATGCGCTGGCGGGGGCGGTGGCCGGCAGTTTCACCCCGCGCTATCCTCCGGCGCCGCGCGATTTCGCCGGGCTCGGCGCGCTGGTCAGCGATGCCATCGCGCGGATCAAGGCTATTCCCCGCGCCGATGTCGAGGCACTGGCCGGGCGCGAGGTCGTGCTGCGCGCCGCCGGAACCGCGCGCCGCTTCACCGCCGCCGGGTTCCTTACCGGGTTCGTGCTGCCCAATTTCCAGTTCCACGTCGTCACCACGTACGCCATCCTGCGCGGCAACGGCGTGCCGCTGGGCAAGTTCGACTATCTGGGTCGCATCCCGGTGCTGGCCGATTGACGCAGTGACGCCGGGCATGTGGGCACGGGGGGACGCCACCGGGTTGGCGATCCCGGCCGATCGGACCGCGCTGCGCGAAGGCGGCGCGGCGTGGCTGACTGCGGCGTTCCACGCGATGGGCACGCTGGCGGCGGCTGACAGCGTTGCCGCGATAACCCGCTGCGATCCGTTCCAGGGCGGCGGCACGGGCGCCAAGGCACTGCTGTCGGTACGGCTGGGCGGCGGTGCCACCGAAGACCTGTTCGTCAAGTTCTCGCGCAATTTCGATGATGCGGCGATGGATGCCCCGCGCGCGATCATGCTGCCCGAAGTGCGGCTGGCGGCGCTGTCGCGCCAGCCCGGCTTCCCGGTGGCGGTACCCGAATGCCGCTTTGCCGATTTCGAGGAAGCCAGCGGCACCGGCGTGCTCATCACCCGCCGCATCGCCTTCGGGGCAGGGGGGATCGAGCCGCAATCGCCCAAGTGCATGGATCACGCCATGCCCCGGCCGCTGGCGCATTACCGCGCGCTGGTTGCCACGCTGGCGCGGCTGGCCGGCAGCCACAAGGCGGGGCGCCTGCCGCCGCATGTCGAGCAGGCCTTCCCGTTCGATCCGGCGCGCGCGCAGGCGGCCGATCGCCTGCCGTGGGACGCCGCCCAGCGTGCCAACCGCGTTGCCCGCTATGCCGCCTTCGCCCGCGAATTCCCGCAGCTTCTGCCCGACGAGCTGCGCAGCGACGCGTTCCTTGCCCGCTTCGCGGCGGCGTTCGAGCACCACGCGGCGAACGAGGACGCCATTGCCCGCCAGCGCCATGCCGATCCCCGCCTGATCGCGCTGTGCCACTGGAACGCCAACGTCGATAACGCCTGGTTCTGGAGTGACGAGGCGGGCGAGCTGCGCTGCGGCCTGCTCGATTGGGGCAATGTCGGCCAGATTCCGCTGGCGATGGCGCTGTGGGGGTGCCTGTCCGGTGCGCCGCCGTGGTTGTGGCGCGACCATCTCGATGAATTGCTGGCGCTGTTCGCGGCCGAATATGCCCGATCCGGCGGGCCTCAGGTGGCAGCGCTGCTGCTGCGCTGGCACCTGTCGCTGACGGTGATGACGATGGGCCTGCGCTGGCTGCTCGACGCGCCGCCGCGCATTCGCCGCGAAGTGCCTGACCTGGCGCAGGCCACCGGCCCGCTCGATCCGCGCGTGCTGGCCAGCGAGACCGCGCGCACCCAGTTGCAGATGCTGACGAATTTCCTGGCTTTCGCCGTCGCCTGACTGAGCTGCACCGCCGCGCAGACGCCGCTCCTGAGCGCACAAGCCGTGGTGCCGCCCGCAACGAAAAAGGCCCACCTTGCGGCGGGCCTTTCCGTTGTTTCGCAACGGGTTGCGATCCGATCAGTCGTCGTTCTTCAGGAACGCCGGCATGTGATCGGGATTGCCACCTTCCTCGCGGTCGCGGCGGGGGCGATCGCCACCGTCACGACGCGGGCCACGGTCGCCATCGCGGCGCGGGCCACGATCGCCACGACCTTCGCCGCGCGGACCACGATCGCCGCCATCGCGGCGCGGGCCACGCGGGCCACGGTCGCCGCCTTCACGCGGCTCGCGGGGCGGGCGGGTGTCTTCCAACTCGGCGCCGGTTTCCTGATCGACGACGCGCATCGACAGGCGCACCTTGCCGCGCTGGTCGATCTCGAGGACCTTGACCTTCACTTCCTGGCCTTCCTTGACGACGTCGGTCGGCTTCTCGACACGCTCGTTGCGCATTTCCGAAACGTGGACCAGGCCGTCCTTGCCGCCCATGAAGTTCACGAACGCGCCGAAATCGACGATGTTCACGACCTTGCCGTTGTAGATCTTGCCCACTTCGGCTTCCTCGACGATGCCGAGAATCCAGTTTTTCGCGGCTTCGATCTGGCCCAGGTCCGACGAGCTGATCTTGATCAGGCCCTCGTCGTCGATATCGACCTTGGCGCCGGTGGTGGCGACGATCTCGCGGATCACCTTGCCGCCGGTGCCGATCACGTCGCGGATCTTCGACTTGTCGATCTGGATCGTCTCGATGCGCGGCGCGTGGGCCGAAAGCTCGGTACGCACTTCGCCCAGGGCCTTGGTCATCTCGCCCAGGATGTGCGCGCGGCCTTCCTTGGCCTGGTTCAGCGCGGCGGAGAAGATCTCCTTGGTGATGCCGGCCACCTTGATGTCCATCTGCATCGTGGTGATGCCTTCGGAGGTGCCGGCCACCTTGAAGTCCATGTCGCCCAGGTGGTCTTCGTCACCCAGGATGTCGGACAGCACGGTGAATTCGTCGCCTTCCAGGATCAGGCCCATCGCGATGCCCGAGACCGGCCGCTTGATCGGCACGCCGGCATCCATCATCGACAGCGAACCGCCGCAGACGGTGGCCATCGACGACGACCCGTTCGACTCGGTGATGTCCGAGACGACGCGGATCGTGTAGGGGAAGTCTTCCTTGCTGGGCAGCACCGCGTGCAGCGCGCGCCAGGCCAGCTTGCCGTGGCCGGTGTCGCGACGCGACGGCGCGCCGAAGCGGCCGACCTCGCCCACCGAGTACGGCGGGAAGTTGTAGTGCAGCATGAAGCGCGAGTACGACAGGCCTTCAAGGCCGTCGATCATCTGCTCGGCGTCCTTGGTGCCCAGCGTGGTGGTGCAGATCGACTGCGTCTCGCCGCGGGTGAACAGGGCCGAACCGTGGGTGCGCGGCAGGAAGCCGACGATCGATTCGATCGGGCGGACCTGCGTGGTGGTGCGGCCGTCGATGCGGGTGCCGTCCTTCAGGATGGCGCCGCGCACGATGTCGGCTTCCACCTTCTTGACCGACTTGATCGCCACCATCTGGGTCTGCGCGTCCTCGCTCGCGAAGGCTTCCTTGGCCTTGGCGCGGGCGGCGTTCAGCGCGTTCGAGCGTTCCGACTTGTCGGTCAGCTTGTAGGCGGCGGCAATGTCCTTGCCGATAAGCTTCTTCAGCTTGTCCTTGATCGCGGTGTTGTCGCTGGTGACGACCTGCCAGGGCTCCTTGGCGGCCTTTTCCGCCAGGTCGATGATCAGGTTGGCGACCTTCTTGCACTCGTCATGCGCGAACATCACCGCGCCGAGCATGACCTCTTCCGAAAGCTCCTTGGCTTCGGATTCGACCATCATCACCGCGTTGCCGGTGGCGGCGACGACGAGGTCCAGCGCGCCGGCGGCGGCCACATCCTGCTTCGGGTTCAGCGTGTATTCGCCATCGACATAGCCAACGCGCGCGGCGCCGATCGGGCCCATGAACGGCACGCCCGAGATGGTCAGCGCGGCCGAGGCGGCGATCATCGCCAGCACGTCGGGCTCGCACTCGCCGTCGAACGACAGCACCTGCGCGATCACGTTGATCTCGTTGTAGAAGCCTTCGGGGAACAGCGGGCGAACCGGCCGGTCGATCAGGCGCGAAACCAGCGTTTCCTTCTCGGTGGCGCCACGCTCACGCTTGAAGAAGCCACCGGGGATACGGCCGGCGGCGAAGAACTTTTCCTGGTAGTGGACGGTGAGCGGGAAGAAATCCTGCCCTTCCTTGACGCTCTTGGCGGCGGTCACCGCGCACAGAACGACAGTTTCGCCATAAGTGGCGAGGACCGCGCCGTCAGCCTGACGGGCAATGCGGCCGGTTTCCAGAGTGAGGGTCTTGCCGCCCCACTCCATGGATACGGTCTTGACGTCGAACATTGGGTATTCCTTCAGCCCGCAGGCCCTATTGCGCGCGGGGTTTGCTGCCGGGGATTCCGTCCCGGTCCGGTGTGGGGCGCTTCTGGCCCCGTGGTTTCCCCCGCCGAATTGCGAGGGGTTGCCGGTTGGTCGTGCCCGCAAAGGTTGCCGGGCACATGCAAAAAGCGGCCCCGGAGGGCCGCTTCGGTGGTTACTTGCGCAGCCCCAGCTTGGCGATCAGCGCGTTGTACCGGTCGACGTCCTTCTTCTTCAGGTAGTCGAGCAGCGAACGGCGCTTGTTCACCATCATCAGCAGGCCACGGCGCGAGTGGTTGTCCTTGTGGTGGCCCTTGAAGTGCTCGGTCAGCGTCTGGATGCGGCTGGTCAGGATCGCGACCTGCACTTCCGGCGAACCGGTGTCGCCTTCCTGGCGCGCGTTGTCCTTGATGATTTCCTGCTTCTTCTCTGCGGTAACCGACATATCATTCACTCCGCGACATCGGTGAGGTTGAAGCCCCGTTCGACACGGCATTCGCCGCTTTCCAGCACCACCAGCGCGACAGGGTTGCACCCGCTCCGCGCCCAGTAATGCCCGTCCGAAAAGGCCATCCCGGTCAGAACCCGGCCCTGGTGGACCGCCCTTGCCTGCTCCGGGGTGAGATCGAGGACCGGGATGTCGACCAGTCCTGCCTCCAGCGGCAAGAGATAACGTTCAAGCGCAGCGCCCTTGCCGATTTCGTTGAGATTGTCCAGTGAAATCGCCTGCCCGATCGCGAATGGCCCGGCCTTCAACCGCCGCAGCATCGTCACATGCCCCACCGTGCCCAGCGCCAGCGCAATGTCCCGCGCCAGGCTGCGGATATAGGTGCCCTTGGAGACATGCGCCACCAGCGTCGCGCTGTCCGCATCGCCGGCCGCGATGGCCAGTTCATGAATCGTCACGCGCCGCGTCGCCAGCGCCACGTCCTTGCCCGCCCGCGCCAGATCGTAGGCCCGTTCCCCATCCACCTTCAGCGCCGAATAGGCCGGCGGCACCTGCTCGATCGGCCCGGTAAAGCGCGGCAGCACCGCTTCCAGCGCAGCACGCGTCGGTCGCACCGGGCTTTGCGCGATCACCGTGCCTTCAAGGTCCAGCGTGTCGGTCCCGGTCCCGAAAGCCACGGTGAACGCATAGATCTTGCTGGCATCCAGCATCCGCCCGCACAGCTTGGTCGCCTCGCCCACCGCGATCGGCAGCACCCCGGTGGCCAGCGGGTCCAGCGTGCCGCCGTGCCCCACGCGTACCTTTTTCCCGAAACCCGCCTCGCGCAGGTTGCGCTTCACCGCCGCCACGGCCTGCGTGCTGCCCAGCCCATAAGGCTTGTCGAGGATGATCCAGCCACTGGGCATCGCCGCCGCATAGGCAGGTCGCGCGCAAATGGCGAGAGCGTTCAGCCGATCTTGTGCGGCTTGCCGTCCTTGGCGGGGGCCTTGCCCTTCTTTTCCGGCGGGCCATCCACTGCCACGAAGCTGTCGAACGCATAGCGCCGACCCTTGACGATCACCGCGCCGAAGTTGTCGAGGCTGCCGGTCGGCCCGGCATCGATGCCGATTGCCTCTACATACGGCAGGTCGAACGCGGGGGCAAACAGCGTCGCCTTGAACCACTTGTGGTGCTGGTCCTCGAAATAGATCGTGCGGTCGTCCTCGGCCCGCCAGTCGGAAACGCCGCCATGCTCGGCAAAGGGAATTTCCGCCTGCGGTACACGCGGTGGCGCGGCGTGCAGCGCCACCGGTGCCAGGACCGCCAGCGCGGCCAGTGTCAGGGTAGGGATACGGGTCATCGCCGGTTCCTTCAATCACGCCCCGCTTCGAAAGGTGGGAACGAAAGCCGCCGCCCGCAACCCTTTCACTGCCGGCCGGTCAGTGCCCGAACAGCCCGGCGGTCCATTGCGCCAGCGCCAGGTAATGCCCGGCCAGCCACTCGAACGGCGGCCCCACCCAGGCCGAGACGATGTCCACCGAGGGAAACAGCCGCGGCACGATGACGATCAGGATCAGCACCGCCGGCAATGCCCAGCGCCGCATCCGGTGATAGGCCATCGCGGCGCGATACGGCAGCAGCCCCTCGACGATGTGCGACCCGTCGAACGGCGGGATCGGCAGCAGGTTGAACAACGCCAGGAACAGGTTGATGTCCAGGAAGTTGCGGGTGTTGTCCAGGCACCACGCCATGAAGCTGAAGTCGGCGGGCTTCGCGGTCAGGTTGCCGGCCATCACCCCCAGCACCACCGCGCTCAGCGCCGCCAGCACCAGGTTGCACAGCGGCCCGGCCGCGCCCACGATCATCATGTCGCGGCGCGGGTTGCGCAGCCGGGCGGCGTTCACCGGCACCGGCCTTGCCCAGCCGAACACGGGCAGATGGGCCAGCGCCAGCATCCCCGGCAGGATCACCGTGCCGAACGGATCGACGTGCTTCAACGGGTTCAGCGTCAGCCGCCCGCGCTCGGCGGCGGTGCGATCCCCGAATAGCCGCGCCACCGCGCCGTGCGCCACCTCATGGCAGACGATCGCCAGCACCAGCGGCAGAATCAGCGTGGCGGCATCCCATACCGGATTGTTCATTGCGTCACCTCATCGGCCAGGATCGACCACAGCGCGGTATCGCGCACGTGCCCGGTCCAGGTCACGCGTTCGGCACGCAGCGTGCCCTCCTTCACCGCACCCAGCTTCGCCACCGCGCGCTGGCTGCGCGCGTTGCGTTCGTCGATGCGGAATTCGATGCGGCGCACCCCGCAGGCAAACGCGCGGCCCAGCATCAGCGCCTTCACCCGCGCGTTCAGCCCGCTGCCGCGCACTTGCGGCGCCATGAACGTGCCGCCCAGCTCCAGCGTCTGCCGCGCCGGCACGATATGCAGGAACGCGGTCATCCCCACCACCTCGCCGGCACAGACCACCGCGAAGACATGGCGCGCCGGATCGCCCAGCATCGCTGCAAAGCCGGGGTCGAAAGCATCGCCGGTCAGATCGACCGAATAGATTTCCCACACCGGATCGTCCGCCCGGCAGCACGCGCGCAGCCCTTCGCGATGCGCCTCGGCCAGCGGCTCCAGCGCCAGCTCGCCATCGGCCATCGGCTCATGCAGGCCGGCACGATTCATGCCTGTGCCCCCGCCGCCAGCGCCTGGCTGAAATGGCGGCGGCACAGCGCCACATAGCGGTCGTTGCCGCCGATCTCGTTCTGCGCCCCGTCGCGCACCGCCGCCCCGGCGGCATCAACCCGCAGGTTCATGGTCGCCTTGCGGCCGCAATGGCACACGCCCTTCAGCTCCACCAGCGCGTCGGCAATCCCCAGAAGGGTCGCCGCGCCGGGGAACAGCGCCCCCCGGAAATCGGTGCGCAGGCCATAGCACAGCACCGGGATTCCCGCTTCGTCGGCCACCCGCGCCAGTTGCCACACCTGCTCGGGTTGCAGGAACTGCGCCTCGTCCACCAGCACGCAGGCCAACGGCCCGGCGGCGTGCGTGCGTGTGATCTCGGCAAACAGGTCGGTAGCCCCGGTGAACCGCTGCGCATCCGCACCCAGCCCGATGCGGCTGGCAATGGCATGGTGATCGGCGCGATCATCCAGCGCGGCGGTCCACAGCATCGTCGCCATCCCGCGCTCGCGGTAATTGAAATCCGCCTGCAGCAGGTTGG
This sequence comes from Sphingomonadales bacterium, assembly GCA_018971065.1. The sequence continues at coordinate 10,011 of JAGWVC010000119.1, forward strand.
TCGATTTGCCGGCGTTCATGCTGGCATAGTAGAAATAGAGCTTGGCCATCCGCCACGCGATGTGGGGTTATAACCCCGCTTCCGCAAGCAGGATTTCCGCCAACCCGTGCGGCCGCGTGTTCATCGCCTGATGGCCCGCATCCAGCCGGTGGATGCGTCGTGCGTGCAGCCGCGCAGCGAACCGCGCCTGCCATTCGGCGGTCAGCGCCATGTCGCGCTCGCACAGCACATAGGAAACGTCACGGCCCTTCAGGTGATCGAGCGCCCACGCTGAATGGCCATAGCAGCACGCCGGCCAGCCGTCCGACCCCAGCTTCGCCAGGAATGCCGCCGCCTCGGTCTCGCCCATGTCGTTGCAGAACATCGCCCGGTAACGTTCCGCCATCGTCGCATCCGCCGCCACCGGATAGCCCACCCGGTCCGGGTCCTCGCCGTGGCCGATGCCGTGGCCCATCTGGTCCAGCGTCGTCCAGCCGGGCAGCGGCGCCGAACAGGTCACGAACACCAGCTTGCGGAATGTTCCCGCCGGCGCCCGTTCTGCCATGTGCGGCAGGTGCAGGCCCGCCTGCGAATGCCCCACCAGCACCGCATCGGCAAGGCCGCTGGCGGCGACATCGGCCAGCAGTTCGCGGGTAATATCCTCGAACGTCATCGCCGACGTGTCCCGCCCGCGCTTCGCCCCGCAGCCCGGCCCGTCCAGCGCCAGGCACCGCGCCGCACCCCCGCTTTGCAGCGCCAGCGCGGCAATCGTCTCGTCCCACACCCAGCCGCCCTGGCCGCCGCCGTGCAGAAAAATGAACGCTGGCCCCGTCATGATATTGCCCTCATTTCCTGGGCGCCAGGTCGAACACAGCGCCGCTGATCCGCCCGGGCAGCGGCACCCCGGCGGGATACCCCTTCAGCACCGGCGATCCCGCATCCTCGCCCACGCCGAACACTTCGGAAAGCCCGAAATAGGCCGGCAGCGCGAAATGCACCGTCTGTTGCGCCAATATCGCGTCGCCGTTGCGGATCGTCACGGCATAGTCGCTGGCCCCGTCTGCGCCCGGCGCACCGCGCCGAACGTCCAGCGCCAGCGCCGACCGCCCCGCCGGCAGCGCCGCATCGGCCACCACCGCAACCGATCCGCCCTTCAGGTCGTTCAGGATGAAGCGCGGCCGTCCGCCATCCAGATACAGCCCGATCCCGCCCATCTGCCCACCCTGCGCGAACACCGGTCCGGTGACGTCGCCACGCGGCAGGTCCAGCGTTGCCGAAAACCGGAAGCCCAGCCCGGCGATCGGCGGCGCCACCGTGCTGCCCAGCCCGGTCACGCGGCCGGGATAGCGCCAGACGCCGCCGCGCCGGGCAAA
>JAGWVC010000185.1 GCA_018971065.1 Sphingomonadales bacterium
GTCACGCGCGCCGACATCGCCCGATTGGCGCGGCGGCGCGGTTGCCGGGGTGATCGCGCCCGGTCCGCGCCTGGTTGCCGATCCGCCGCTGGCCGGGCTTGCGGCCAATGCCCGGCCCGACCCGGGCACTATCCCCAACAACCACCTGTCCTATGCGGTGCAGTGGTTCCTGTTCGCGCTGACCGCGCTGGTGATCTATGCGATCGCCTTGTGGAAGCGCCTCAGGCGCTGAGCGCGCGGGCCAGCGCCTTCAGCCGCAGGTCCTGAACCATCGCGGTCTGCGGCGAGCCTTGCGCGATGCCGAAGCCGTGATAGCCGCCGGGGATCACGTGCAGTTCCACCGGCGTGCCTTCGCGTGACAGGCGCCGCGTCCATTCCAGGTTTTCCTCCAGGAACAGGTCCAGCGCGCCCACGGTGATGAAGCTGGGGGGCAGCCCCGAGAGATCGCTTGCCCGCGCGGGAACGGCCCCGGCGGGCACGTCGTCGCCGCCCGGCGCGCGGCCCAGCAGCGCGCCCCAGCCGAAGCGGTTCTTGTCGGGCGTCCACACGAAATGGCCGGTGTGCGGGTGCGGATCGGCCGTCGTCCCGGTGCGGTCGTCCAGCATTGGCGCGTCCATCACCAGCGCGGCGATTTGCGGCGCCGCCGGATTGGCGCGGTGCCGGTCGCGCGCGAACAGCGCCAGCGCCGCCGCGTGCCCGCCGCCCGCGCTTTCGCCGGTGACGACGATCCGCGCGGAATCGAACCCCAGCGCCCCGGCCTGCCCGTGCAACCACAGCAACGCCGCATAGCAATCGTGCAGCGCGCCCGGCCACACGCATTCCGGTGCCAGCCGGTAATCCACCGACACCACCGTGCAGCCCAGCGCCAGCGCCTGCGCGCGGTTGCCGCCATCGTTGATCTCGGGATCGCCCAGCACATAGCCGCCGCCGTGGATATGCAGGATCGCCCCGGTGCTGGTCACCGCCGGCGGGGTATAGTGAAGCACCCGCACGTCGGGTTCGCCATCGATGCCGGGCACATGCCGTTCGACGCAGGTCACCGCCGCCAGTTCGGGCGGCAGTTGCACCGCCGGACGGGCACCGAAGCCGCCGCGAAACGCCTCCATCCCCTGCGAGAAATCGAGCTCGGGAAAGAATTCCAGCATCGCGCGCAATTCGGGCGCCACGCGGGCCAGGTTCGGGTTCAGGGCGGCAGTCATCGGTGGTTCTCCCCAGCGTGTTTGCCCGAAGCATGGCGGACCGCCGGGGGCTGTGCAAGTGGGGCGAAATACCCGTAAATATCCGTAGTTTGATAAGATTTTACTTCCCGCAACGGGACAGTTGCGCCGTCGCGCGTTAATTCAGGGGCCTCCTGTCCCGCGATGGGCCGGAAATTCGCCGCCGCACCCCGGCACGCGATTGCCGCAGCCCGGCAGCCGCGCGCATGTCGATGGGACACAAAGGAGAATGCCCCGTGGACCTGCACTCGCCGCTTCGGATGGACACGCTCACCTGGTCGCGCCGGGTCGCGCTGCTGGCCGCGACCGCGTGCGATGTCCCCGCCGATCAGGAGCAGACGCTGCTGCGCGAGGCGCTGGCGATCCTGGCGATGGCGCCGTCGCTGCACGCGCCGCGCTTCGCCGCGTTGCCCGATGCGGACCGGTTCGAGGAGCTGCTGGCGATCGGCGCGTGCGAAAGCGCCGCGCTGGCGCTGTTGCCGGCGGATGCCGCCTTCATCCTGTCGCGCGGCAGCCAGGGCATCATCCTCGCGTCGGTCATGCTGGATGGCGAGGACGAGGAAGTGGCGGCGGAAGCGGCGACATCGGGTCTGGCGCTGCTGGCGGCACTGGCCGGGGCGATGCGGCACGCGCCGCCCGCGCGCGACATGTTCTCGGAATACGACCGGCCGTTCGGTGGCCCGCGCCCCGTCTGCCTGCACTGATCGCGCCGGGACGCCGATCATGGTTAGCGGCGTCTTGGCCACCGGCTAGGTAATCCGCACCGCCCGGACATGCGAACGGCCCGTTCCCGCGAGCATCGGGAACGGGCCGTTGCTGTGTCGAATCCCGCGCGATCAGTGCGCGGCGGGACTGAACCTTCGCCGCAGCGATTCGACGCTGATGCGGCCGACTTCACTTTCAAGGCATTCGGCGCGCAGCAGCGTGGCAAGCCAGCGCTGCTTCTGCGCCATCAGGTCGATGCCCTGAAGCGCCCCGATGTGATTGCCGAGCACGGCGGGATC
>JAGWVC010000017.1 GCA_018971065.1 Sphingomonadales bacterium
TGGCGACGGCGTGATCGTGAATGGCGGTGAGTTGGGCGACGATGGCCGCAGGGTTGTTCTTGTTGGTTTCCATCGCGAGAGGATAACGCCGGTTTGTGACATTGCAATGCGATGCGGCGACGCGGCTAGAAATCCTGCCAGCCGGCGCTGGTTCCGGCAACGGTGACGGCGCGGCCGTATTTGCGGAATTCGGCCTGGACGGCGGGATCGGCCAGCGCCGCCTGGCGCACGGCGCGCAGCCGCTGGTCGAAGGCGGGAAGCACGATCGGGCCGGTGAAGCGGATGAACAGGGCCAGCGCGGCTTCGCGCGATTCCGGTTCGGCAAGCCGGGTGACGAGCATTTTCGCGATGGCGGCGCTGTCGCCCCGGCAGGCGGCGGCACTGGCTGCGGCGGACCAGTTGTCCGATGGCTTTTCGGCAAGCTTGGCATCCAGCGCATCGGCTTCGGCGGCGTGGCCAAGCGCGCGGTGCGAGCAGGCCATGTTGGCCCAGACGAACATGCGGCCATAAGGGCTGGTGCCGCGCTGCTGCTTCGTGTCGATCTCCTGCAGCGCGGCGACGGCTTCGGCATGGCGGCCGGCGGAGGCGAGGGCGCCGGCGCGGTTGATCGCCAGGTTGATCAGCGACGGGTAGTTGTCGACGCCCAGCTTCAGCACGGCATCGAAGGCCGCGATCGCGTCGTCGAGATGGCCGGAATCGGCGAGCGAGGACGCGTATTCGTTGACCAGCCAGAAGCCGTTGTCACCCACCGCCTCGATCGCCTTGATGTCGCTGGCGTATGCCTTGCCCAGCGTGACGGCTTCGGCTGCGCGCCCGGCGGCGCGCAGCGCGGCCAGGGTGCGGGTCACGGCGGGATAGTCTTTTGGCGCGGCCTTCATCGCCGTGCTGGCGTTGGCGACCTCGCGGTCCAGCGCCTTGCGGAAGCCATCGGCGGCGAGCTTCTCGATGTCGGGCCAGATTGCCTCATTGCGGCGATCGATGGAGAGGCTGATCAGGCTGCCGGCGGATGGCTCCTTCGCCAGCAGCGCGCGCGCCTGGGGCAGTTCGGCGCGGCGGACATGGGTGGCGATGGCGCAGCCCAGAAGCTGGTTGCCCCAGCGGGTGCGCGGCGCCTGCTGCCAGCCGGCATCGACCAGCACCGTGCAGAGGTCCTGGCTGGCGGTATCGCGATCCGCCGGGCCGAGCGGGCGCAGCTTCTGATAGATGTAGCGAACCCAGTCCTCGCGAAGCGCGGTGACGACCGGGGCTTGCGCCTTCTGTGCGGCGCGCAGCGCGGCGATGATGGCGGGCACGTCGCCGGCGTCGATCTCGAAGGCGATGCGCAGGCGGAAGAAATCGGCATTACCGGTATACTGGGTGGTGGCGGAGCGGAGCGCGGCCAGCGCGGGGCCGGGGCGCTGGAGCTGGGCGAGGATGGCGCCCTTCATGCCATCGACCAGCCCGGCCACCGGTGAGGGGCGTGGCAGCTTTTCGGCAATGCCGCTGATCAGCGACAGGGCTTCGATCTGCGAGGCCTGATCCTCCTTCTTCGTCAGGTCCACCACCTTGTCGAAATCGGCGCGGTAGGGGGCCAGCAGCTCGGGATCGATGCTGCCCTGGGTATCCGACAGGCGGGCGGACCGGGTGAGGTCGAAATCGAGCGCGGATTCCTCGTTCACGGTCTTCTGCAGCGCGTAGATCGCTTCGGCTTCGGCGGCGGCGGCCACGCGCGTCGCACCGGTTTCGAAGCGATAGTCGAGCCGGATGCCGCCATCGGGCAGGTGCGTGGCCTTGCGGGTGAAGGCCATGCCGTCGGCCTTGCTGTCGATATCGTCGATGGTGCCGATGCGGCGATCGGCGGCGTGGATCTCGATGATCTGGTGGCGGTGGACGAAGGCGGGCAGGGCCAGCGGCTCGCGCCGGGGCGTGGGCTGGCGCGCGGGCAGGAAATCATCGACCGCGTAAGCGTTGGTGGACAGCTTCTGGAAGGTCTTGTCCTTGTCGAAATCGGCCTTCGCCAGCGTGTAGTTCTCGACCATGGTCAGGACATTGCCGTCACGGTCGTCGGTCAGTTCGAGCGGCTTGGCTTCGGCAAGGCCGGCGAAGCGCTTGCGGTAGAAATCGGTGTTGTCCTGCGCGACAACGCGCGCCGACTTGACGGCAACGCGGGCGCGGAACCAGTCGGCCAGCGCGTCGGTGTAGCGCGTTTCGACGCGGAGGGTGAGCGCGCCGGTGTCCTTGGCGGCGTTGTCATCGACCGTGAACCGTTCGGTGACCGCCATTTCGCCGGAATGGTCGGCATAGCCGGTCATCGCTTCCAGCGCGGTCTGGCCGGGGCGGATGGGCAGGGCATGGCCAAGATCGGACGAGACGATGGCGCCGCCGCGTCCGCCACGATGCGTGCCGGTGGCATCGAGCCAGAGCACCTTGTCCGCCAGAACGGCGCGGACGATGACATGATCGAACACCAGCGGCGAGGGCAGGCGATCGGGCAGGTCGAAGCCCGGAAGCGTGGAGACCAGCGCAGGGGCCGCATCGATGCCGAGGCGGCGCAGCGCGAGGGCAAGCAGCAGCGCCTTGTCCTTGCAATCGCCATAGCCGCGTTCCAGCACGGTTTTCGGGCGGCGCGGGACGTAGGAGCCTTCGCCCATTTCCTCGCCGACATAGCGGATCGAATCCTGCACCAGCCGCGTCGCTTCGGTAAGGCGATCGGCCGGGGCGGGATACTTCGCGGCGATGGCATCGAGCTTGGCGGCGAAATCGGCGGGCAGGCTCTCGTCGCCCGCGTAAAGCGTGGTGGCCCACTGCGCCACCTCGGCCCAGGATTTCATGGTGGAGACATCGACGCTGCCCCATTGCGGGTGCCAGGCGGGCAGGTCCTTCTCCCCCTCCAGCATCGCCGGATCGGTGGCAGACCACTCCCATTCCTGTTCGCTGCCCAGCTTGCGGGTGGCGAAGGCGACGGTGCTGTTGCGCGGCTTCCACTGCAGCGGCGTGCCCGCCGGGGCGAGGTAGCGGACGGCACGCAGGCCGACCGGTTGCGAAAAGCGCTGGGTGAAGCTTTCGAACAGGTGGCCGGGCCACAGGCGCGTGGTCGTGTGGGTGACGGTGGCATAGTCGATCACGTCGCCGACGCGGACATCGCGCAAGTTGGCGATGGCGCGCAAGGAACCGCTGATGATGCCTTCGGCAAGGTCGCTCTCCCGCTCGACCACGCGGAAGCGGGTTTCGGGGGTAAGGTCGATAACCTTGCCGTCGCGGATCAGGTGGATGAAGGCCACGGCGGGGGTTTCGATGCGCGGATCCCAGGTGATCGCGATCTGGCCGGCATCCTCCAGCCCCGAACGATCGACCACGCGGGTGGCGACGCGGAACCAGCTTTCGTGCCCGGTGGCGCCAAGGCGGACCTGATAGTCGCTGAGCAGGTAGGCGACGCCGCCTTCCGCGTGCTGGAGCCGGGCCGGGGTGGCATCGGGGATGGTGCGCTGGCTGACCCATGCGGGCGCGGCTTCGGCGGCGATGGTGGCGTTGGGAGCTGCGGTGGCGGCGGATTCGGCGAGGGCGGGGCTGAAGGGCAGGCTGAGGGCAAGCGTGAGTGCAAGCAGCGACGAAGTTGTTTTCACGCGAAGAAGTCCCCCCAACCCGGAATCGGGTGTCCGGGCGAAGGCTATGGTGCCGGGCCGGACGAGGCAAGAGGATTGCTTGCCCGGTTCGCGAACCGGGATTACCCTGCGGGCCGGGGCGACAGGAGGACGGCATGAGCGGGCAGGTGACGGGCAAATTGCGGGCGCCGGGTATCCGGCTGCTGTTCGCGGTGCTGGTGGGGCTGGGGCTGACGGTGCCGCTGCTGTTCGTCTATGCGCTGGTGCATGACCGGCAGAGCCAGGCGACGACCGCGCAGGCCGAGATTGCCGGGGGCTGGGGCGGGGCGCAGGTGCTGTCCGGCCCGATCATCGTCGTGCCGTTTCGCACCACCGAGAGCCAGACGGTGACCGAGAGCGGCAAGGCGGTGACGCGGGCGACCGAGGTGGAGAAGCTGTTCTACATCTCGCCGGTTTTGCACGACATCACCACGGTGGTGAACCCGGAGGAACGCCACAAGTCGATCTATCGCAGTGTGCTGTATACCGCGCGGGTGAGCGGCCAGGCGCGGTTTGCGCTGCCGGCCGACCTGGCGCGGTTCGGGGTGACGCGCGAGCGGCTGCTGTGGGACCGGGCCGAGTTGCGGCTGGGGGTTTCGGACTCGCGCGGTCTGACCGCCGGCGGCACGCTGAACGCGGGCGGCAAGTCCTTGGCGGTGCAGCCGGGCAAGGGGCCGGCGGCGAGCGGGGGGCAGGGGTTCTTCGCGTTCCTGAACTGGGACGGGACCGGCGATCTGGCAGTGGATTACGGCTATGCCGTGCGCGGATCGCGCAGCCTGGCGATGGTTCCGCGCGGCGGATCGACGCGGTGGGCGGTGCGGTCGAGCTGGGCCAGCCCCAGCTTCGGCGGCGGGTTCCTGCCCGAACAGCGCACGGTTTCGGACGCCGGGTTCACGGCAAGCTGGCGGGTGGACAAGCTGGCGCTGGGGCAGCCGCCGGTGGGGATGGAAGATGGCGGCCCGCCGAACGTCCCGACCGATATGGAAAACCTGCTGTTGACCGTCGGCAATGCCGACATGGCCGGCAGCGGCACATCGGCCAGCGCGGCCATCGCCGTGGGGCTGATCGAGCCGGTGAACCTGTACAGCAAGGTCGAGCGGTCGGTGAAGTATGGCTTCCTGTTCATCGGCTTCACCTTCCTGACGTTTTTCCTGTTCGACGTGGTCGGGGGGGCGCGGGTGGCGTCGGCCGAGTATCTGCTGGCCGGGGCGGGGCTGGTGCTGTTCTTCGTGCTGCTGCTGGCGTTTGCCGAGCTGATCGGATTCGGGCCGGCGTACCTGCTGGCGAGCGCGGCGATCATCGGGCTGCTGGCGGCGTACAGCGCGGCGGTGCTGGACAGCCGGCGGCGAGGGCAGGTGATCGGCGCGCTGCTGACGGGGCTTTATGCAGTGCTTTACGTGCTGCTGAGCCTGGAGGCGTGGTCGCTGCTGATCGGTTCGGTCCTGCTGTTCGCGGCGCTGGCCGGGGTGATGTACGCGACGCGCAATGTGGACTGGCAGGGGGCGGGGCGGGCGGACGCGGCCTGACCGGTCAGGCCGGGGTCCACGCCAGGGTCAGCCGGTCGATGCCGTGGCCAAGGCCGGAGTGGAACGCGTATTCGCCGCCAACGGGCACGTGGATGTCGATCATCCGGGGCAGCAGCGCTTCCAGGACGATGCGCAGTTCGCGGCGGGCGAGATGCATCCCCAGGCAGGCGTGCGGGCCGGCGGCGAAGGGCATGGCGTGGGCGCGGGGGCGGTCGATATCGACAGTGGTCGGGTTGTCGAACACGGCGGGATCGAGGTTGGCGAGGCACATCGCCAGCAGGACGTGATCGCCCCTGCGCATCGGCACGCCGTGGAACTCGGTGTCGCGGGTGAGGGTGCGGCCGGCGGTGGCGATGGCGAAGGCGCGGGTGAATTCATCGACGGCGGCGGGAATGTCGACAGGGTTGTCGCGCAGGCGGGTTTGCAGCGCGGGGTTCTGCGCGAGATGGCGGAAGATCCAGCCGATGGTGCTGTTGAGCGTATCGAGGCCGCCGACGTAGAGCACGAAGATCATGCCCATCACTTCATCGTCCGACAGCCGGCGGCCATCGATTGTGGCGGCGAGGATGCCGCGCATCAGTTCGGTGGTGGGGGCGCGGCGCTGGTCGCCGAGGAAATCGGTGAGGTACGCCAGGATGGCGCTGCCGGCGCTGCGGCGTTCGGCAAGGTCGGCGCCGCGCAGCAGGCCGTCTTCCCAGTGCATAAACTGGCCGAAGCTGTCGGCGGGCAGGCCGAGCAGCGCGAGGAACACGTGGCCGGGCAGGCGGCTGCTGAACGCGCCGATGAATTCGCAGGCGCCGTCGGCGAGGAACGTGGCCAGCAGGTCGTCGCAGATGCGGCGGACGACGGTTTCCAGCTCGCGGACGGCGCGCGGGGTGAAGAACGGGTTGAGGATCTTGCGGTAATCGCCGTGTTCGGGCGGGTCGAATTCGAGCGGGTTGAGTTTCCACGAGACGCCGAGCAGCGCCGACAGCGCGTTGCCGATGCGGCGGCTGGAGAACAGCTCCGGCGCGGCCAGCGCTTCGAGGATCAGCGCGTTGCGGGTGACGATCCAGCCGGGATTGCCATAGCCGGTATCGGGGCACCAGACCACCGGCGGCAGGCTGCTCATCCGCGCGGCGGAAAGGAACGGGTCGGCCAGTTCGTGCGTGAAGGCGGCGTAGGCGTGCGGCCAGACGAGCGCGGGCGGCACATGATCGGGCCCCGGCGGCACATGATCGGGAACGGGCATCAGATCATGCCTTCGTCGCGGGTGCGGGTTTCGAAGGTGCCGGCGGTGGAGCCGCAGTCCATCGTGATGACGGTGCCGGTGGCGGCCGCGGCGGCATCGCTGGCCAGCAGCAGGCACATCGCGGCGACTTCATCGGCGCCGCCGACGCGGCCCATCGGCGTGAAGATGCGGCCGGCGGCTTGCGGGGTGAAGCCGGGCGGGAGCTGTTCGTGGAGTGCTTCGGTATCGGTGAGGCCAAGCTGGATGGCGTTGACGCGGACGTTGTGGCGGGCGAAATCGACCGCCGAGGCATATGTGACGATCTCGAGCGCGCCCTTCGAGGCGGCGTAGGCGGTGTGCAGGGGATTGGGGCGGCGCGCGGCGATCGACGAGATGTTGATGACCGAGCCGCCGCCGCGCCGGATCATGCCGGGGACCAGCGCCTGCATCAGCGTGACCGGGGCGACGACGTTGATGGCGAATTCGGCGTCCCAGGTCTCGTCGGCCTGGTCGAGCAGCGATTCGCGCGGGGCGTTGGTGAGCGCGGCGTTGTTGACGAGGATATCGAGATCCTCGCACCGGGCGGCGATGGCGCGGGCGCCGGCGCGGGTGGCAAGGTCACCGGGGATGGCATCGATGCTGCCGGGCAGGCCGGAAGCGGCGTCAGCCAGCGCGGTGAGCGCGGCGGCATTGCGGCCGGTGGCGTATACCTGAACCCCGGCGCGGGCGAGGGCCAGCGCGATGGCGCGGCCGGTGCCGCGACCGGCGCCGGTGACGAGGGCGCGCTTGCCGGGCAGGTGATAGGTGACCTGTGGGGTGCTCATCGGGGTGCCTCTCCGTCTGTTTTGCGAGACTTTGCAAGGCAGAGTATGGCGTGTCAAGCTGTCCGGCGATGATGGCGGGGCGCAAACGAAAAGGGGGCGCCTTGCGGCGCCCCCTGGTATCTTTGCGCGGCGGCGGTTGGTGCCGCTGCCCACCCCCGACCCCTCCCGCTTGCGGGAGGGGGGAAGTTTGGCGCCCTCCCGCAAGCGGGAGGAGGAGAGGCTTACGCCTCGGCTTCGCCTTCGCCTTCGACGAGATCCGCAGGGATTTCGCCGGGTTCGGCGTTGGGGTCATAGGCTTCGGTGAAGCCGCCGGTGTCGGTTTCGAACATCGCGTCGATGACGTTGACGCCCTGGGCCTGAAGTTCGGCTTCATCGGGCGAACGGGCGACGTTGGCCTTGATGGTGACCGAGACTTCGGGGTGCAGCGAGACGCGGACGTCGAACACGCCGATGGTCTTGATCGGGCGTTCCAGCACGATCATCGCCTTGGTGACGCCCTTGATGCCGTCGGCAACCAGCGCATCGACGATGTCGCGGACCGAGACCGAGCCGTAGAGCTGGCCGGCGTTCGACGCGGCGCGGATCAGCACCACGGTCTTGCCGTCGACGTTCTTCGATTCAGCCTGCGCGTGGGTGCGGCGTTCGGCGTTGTCGGATTCGATCTTGGCGCGGTTGGCTTCGAACAGCTTCTTGTTGGCGGCGTTGGCGCGCAGCGCCTTCTTGCCGGGCAGCAGGAAGTTGCGGGCGTAGCCGTCCTTTACGGTGACGATGTCGCCGATGTGGCCGAGCTTCTCGATGCGTTCGAGGAGGATGATATCCATGAGTACGCTCCCCTTACTTCACGAGGTAGGGCAGCAGGCCCAGGTGACGGGCGCGCTTGATGGCCTGGCCGAGTTCGCGCTGCTTCTTCGCGGAAACGGCGGTGATGCGGCTGGGGACGATCTTGCCACGCTCGGACATGAAGCCCTGAAGCAGGCGGATGTCCTTGTAGTCGATCTTGGGCGCGTTCTTGCCCGAGAACGGGCAGGACTTGCGGCGGCGGAAAAATGCGCGGGCCATTGCTTATGCCTCCTCGCGGTCACGGCGACGGGTGCGTTCGCGGTCGTTCTTCCGCATCTGCACCGACGGGCCGGCTTCGTGTTCGTCAACGCGGATCGTCAGGTAACGGATCACGTCTTCGTTGATCTGGGTCTGGCGCTCCAGCTCGGCGACGACGCCCGCGGGGGCCTCGATGTTGAGCATGACGAAGTGCGCCTTGCGGTTGCGGGCGATCTTGTACGCGAGGTTCTTGAGGCCCCAGGTCTCGGTCTTGGTGACCTTGCCCGCGTTGCTCTCGACGATCTCGGTGGCGGCGGTAGCCAGCGCATCGACCTGCGCCTGGCTGAGGTCCTGGCGAGCCAGGAACACGTGCTCGTAAAGCGGCACGGCCTATCCTTTCATTCACTCGGATGTGTTCTGAATTGGCTCAGGCCGAGGCGAGAATGGTGGGTTTCGAGAACCGGCGCGCAGCGGCCGTTGTGGCCGTGAGCACCGGAAGCGCAGAAACCTGCCGTTCGCAGCCCGGCATGGGGCAATTCAGAACACATCCGTAACCGATCGCTGGCTGATCCGCACCATTGCGGGGCCCCTCCGGCTTTCTTCGGGTTTCCCTGGCCGAATCCGGCTGGAGAAGTGGGGGCGCTTAGCGGGTTTTGCGCGGAACGCAAGCGTTCACGCGGCTTCTTCCTCGGGAAAGGCGCGGGCGTGGCCGCCTTCGGTGGCGCGCACTTCCATGTAGCGCGGGCGGCTGGCGGGGGCGGTGCGGGCGGCCATCGGGTACTTGCCCGGCGGCAGGGCTTCCAGCGGCATGCCGGCGGCGGCGAGCGCGTAGGGCGAGACGCGGTGGCGGGTACACAGGCCGCCGGCGCCGTCGCTGACCAGCGGCGACTCGAATTCGACCGCGAACACGGCTTCGTGCGCGCGCATCACCTCGCTGATGACGAGCTGGCCGCCGCCGAGATCGAGCATCAACTGATCGCCGACCGCAACGCCGAGCAGGCCTTCGACGCGTGCGCCGGTGCGCGACAGGTCGCGCATCACCGCCTCGTAGTAGTGGTCCTGGTGAATCACGCCGACGCGCAGGAACACGCTGCGGCGTTCCGGGCGGTGGCGGCTGGGGCCGTCGGGGACAATGCGGAATTCGCCGCTCGCCATGCGCTCGGCAATGGCGTCGAGCGTCATCGGCTTCGCGTAGATATAGCCCTGGATATAGCGGGCGCCGTGGGCGCAGACGACTTCGAGCTGGTCGAACGCCTCGACGCCCTCGACCGTGACTTCCATACCCAGCGCTTCGGACAGGCCGATGATGGCGGCGATGATCTTGGTGGAGTTGTTGTCCTCCAGAGTGCAGCAATCGACGAAGCTGCGATCGACCTTGATGCGGTCGAACGGGGCGGAGCGCAGGTAGCTCAAGGATGAGTAGCCGGTGCCGAAATCGTCGAGCGCGAGGCGGACGCCGGCCTGCTTGAGCAGGGCCAGGCTTTGCGACGTGGCTTCGCTGTCGCCGAGAAAGACGCTTTCGGTGAGTTCGAGTTCGAGGCGGCCGGGGGCAAGGCCGGTGTCGGTGAGCGCGTCGATCACGGTCTGGGTGAAGTTGGGGTTGGCGAACTGGACGGCGGAGACGTTGACCGCGACCCCGACCGACAGCGGCCAGCCGGCGGCATCGCGGCAGGCACGGCGCAATGCCCAGTGGCCAAGCTCGTTGATGAGGTTCGATTCCTCGGCGATGGGGATGAAGGTGCCGGGGCCGATGGGGCCGCGCTCGGGGTGATCCCAGCGCATCAGCGCCTCGAACCCGACGACGGTGTTGTCGGCAACGCGGACGACCGGCTGGTAATGCAGCGCAAGCTGGTCCTGCGCCAGCGCCGCGCGCAGGTCTTCCAGCAGCAGGCGGCGAACTTCGGCCTCGTCGCGCAGGTCGGCGGAGAAGTAGCGGTATTGCCCGCGCCCGCCGTTCTTGGCGGCATAAAGCGCGAGGTCGGCGTTGCGGACGATGTCCTCGCGGGTGATGCCGTCGTAGGGGGCGACGGCGATGCCGACCGAAACCCCGATGACCGCGCGCTTGCCGTCGATGGTGTAGGGCTGCGAGACAAGCTGGATGATCTTGCTGGCCAGTTCGCCCAGTCGGGCACGGTCGTCGAGATCGGGAAGCAGGACCTGGAACTCGTCGCCGCCGAGCCGGCCGACCTCGTTGCGCTGGCCGGTCACCTGCTGGATGCGGCGCGATACCTGGCGCAGCAGTTCGTCGCCGGCCGGGTGGCCCATCGTGTCGTTGACGTGCTTGAAGCGATCGAGGTCGAGCAGGAACACCGCGCAGGATCGGCCCGCCGCCTTGAACGCGGTGAGCATGGCATCCAGCCGGCGGTTCATGCGGTGGCGGTTGGCAAGCCCGGTGAGCGCGTCGAACTCCGCCGCGCGGGCATCCTCGCAACTGCGACGGTATTCGTCGGTGATGTCCTTGGCGCTGCCGCGATAGCCGATGAAGCGGCCTTCCGCATCGTGCTTGGGATTGGCGGAGATGGCCCACCATGCCGGGGTAGCGCCCGATTGGCCAAACAGCGGCCTGACCACGAGTTCGGCCAGGCGCTTGCCCGCGCCGAGCTGGAACGACAGCGGGCGATCGGCCTTTTCGCCGGGATTGTCGCTGTCGGTCTCGAACAGCGAGACCAGCGGCTGGCCGATCAGGTCATCGGGCACGCGGCCCAGCCGGGCGGCGGCGCTGGCGGACATGTAGCTGAGGCGGCCATCGGCGTCGGAGGCCCAGAGCCAGGCGATGCCGGACAGCTCGAAATCCTCAAGCAGTTCCAGCCGGCGCGCGGTATCGGCGGCGGCGACGGGCGTGCCGACTGGCTCGCGCGGGGGTTTGCCCCTGAAGATGCTTCGCACTGCCATTGCCGATGCGGCTGCCGTTTCCTGTCAAGATCGCACGTTTGACTCAGCGAGGATACGACCCTGAGGATTAAGCATTGGTAAGGACAGCGCGCCGCGCGATCATTGGCCGGGCAGGCTGTCCAGCAGCTCGTGCGCGAACCGGGTGAGGGTATCGTCGCGGGCGCCCATCACCACGATGCGGTCGCCGGGGCGGGCGATGGCGGCGATGTGGGCGGCGCAGTCGTCGCGGCTGGCAATATGCAGAGCGGTGCCGCCTGCCTGGTTGATCAGGCGAACGATGCGCTCCGAGCCTTCCGAGCGATCGACAGTGCCGCCGAAGTAGACCGGATCGCACAGGATGATCGGATCGGCGGCGTCCAGCCTCGCGGCGAAGGTCTGGGCGAGTTCGGCCCCCATCTGGCGCAGCGGGCCGTAGCCGTGGGGCTGGAAGAAGGCGATGACGCGGCCGGGATGCGCCTTCAGCGTGGCGAGGGTGGCGGCGACCTTGTCGGGGTTGTGGCCGAAATCGTCGATGACGGTGATCCCGGACGGGCTGGTGCCGATGATGTCGAACCGGCGGGCAAGGCCGGCGTAGCTGGCCAGCGCCGCGACCGCCTGGCCGACGCCGAGGCCGGTGGCGTGAGTGGCGGCGATGGCGGCCAGCGCGTTCGCCAGGTTGTGGCGGCCGGGGACCGGCAGGCGCAGTTCGTGCGTGGGGCCGAGGCGGCGTTCGATGACCGTGGCGCTGATGCCGGTGGGGGTTTCGACGATGCTGCCGGGAACGACGCCGATGTCCGCCTGCGGGTGATCGATCGCGAACGTGATGGCGATGCGGGCGCGGGGCAGCAGCGCGGCGGCTTCGGGATCGTCGAGGTTGACGATCCCGACGTGGCTGCGGGCAAGGAAATCGCCGAAGAGCTGGCGCAGTTCGTCCAGCGATTTGTGATCGAGGGTGACGTTGCCGAGCACCGCGACAGTGGGTTCATAAAGCGCGATCGAGCCGTCGGACTCATCGACTTCGCTGACGAACACATCCGCGCGGCCGACGCGGGCGCTGGCGAAGGGGGCGTTCGGCGCCACGAAATTCTTCATCACCGCGCCGTTCATGATCGTGGGGTCCTCACCGGCCTGGGTGAGTATCCAGCCGGTCATCCCGGTCATCGTCGATTTGCCGCTGGTGCCGCCCAGCGCGATGCGGGTGCTGGCGGCGTTGAACAGCACGGCGAGCAGTTCTGCGCGGCTCATGCGCGGGCAGGCGAGGGCGCGGGCGCGGATGATCTCGGGCACGGTATCCTCGATCGCGGCGGAGGCGACGAGGGTCTGGCGGGCGCTGGTGATGCCCGAGCCGTCCTGCGGGTGCAGCCGGAAGCCCAGCGATTCGAGCCAGGCGAACTTCTCGGGGGTGCGGCCCTGGTCGCGGCTGCGGTCCGAGCCGGCGACATCGGCGCCGAGGCCCTTGAGGATCAGCGCCAGCGGCAGCATCCCCGAGCCGCCGATGCCGCAGAAGAACCAGGGGTGCGCGGTGAGGTTGGTGGTCATGCCGGTGGGGTTACGCAGTGTGCGCGGACAGGACAAGGCGGTTGTGCTTTGCTGCTGGGGCTTTAGGCTTCCGGCATGATCCGAATTGCCATCTGCGCACCCGCGACGCCGATCACGCCCGAGGATATGGCCCACGCCGAGGCGGTGGCGGCAGCGTTTCCGGGCGTGGAACTGCATTTCCATCCGCAGTGCCTTGTCGAAGACGGGCATTTTGCCGGCAGCGATGCGGTGCGGCTGGTGGCGTTTCTGGAATGCGCGAACGATGCGGCGTTCGATGCGGTGTGGTTTGCGCGCGGGGGCTACGGCTCGAACCGGATCGCCGAAGCCGCGATGGCGGGGCTGGGGGCGGCGGCTGGAGTCAAGACGTACCTCGGCTATTCGGACATGGGCTATCTGCTGGGCGGGTTGTACCGCGCCGGCATCGGCAGGCCGGTGCATGGGCCGATGGTGGCCGACGGGCGCCGCGCAGGCGGTGAAGAGGCCTTGCGGCGGGCGCTGGGGTTCCTGAGCGGCGCGCGCGACGGGCTGGAAAGATCGCTGGCGGCGGAGGAGGCCCCGGTGGCAGCATTCAACCTGATGACGCTGGCGATGCTGTGCGGCACGCCGCTGATGCCGAACCTGACCGGCCATGTGGTGATGGTGGAGGAGGTTTCGGAATACCTTTACGCCGTGGACCGGCTGTTCTTTCATGCGACGGCGCACCTGACAGGGATTGCCGGGCTGCGGCTGGGGCGGGTCGATGCGCTGGAGAACGACCGCCCGTTTGGCACGGATGCCGGGGCGATTGCGCGCGACTGGTGCGGGCGGCACGGCATTGCGTTCCTGGGCGCGGCGGATATCGGCCATGACGCGGCGAACAGGATCGTGCCGTTCGGTCTTGTAACCGCGCCGTCACAGGCCTAGGGCGCGCGCCCAATATCCATTATTTGGGGCGCGGCCAATGCGTGCATTCGTTTTTCCGGGACAGGGCAGCCAGAAGGTGGGCATGGGCGTCGAGCTGGCCGAGGCCAGCGCCGTGGCGCGCGAGGTGTTCGAGGAAGTGGACGACGCGCTGGGGCAGAAGCTGTTCCAGATCATGAAGGACGGCCCGGAAGACGTTCTGACCCTGACCGAAAATGCCCAACCGGCGATCATGGCCAATGCCATCGCGACGCTGCGGGTGCTGGAGAAGGAAGGCGGCATCGCGCTGGCCGATAAGGCCGATTTCGTGGCCGGGCATTCGTTGGGTGAATATACGGCGCTGTGCGCGGCCGGGGCGTTCAGCCTTGCCGATACAGCGCGGCTGCTGAAGCTGCGCGGGCAATCGATGCAGGCGGCGGTGCCTGTGGGCGTTGGCGCGATGGCGGCGCTGCTGGGCGCGGACATCGACAAGGCGACGGCGCTGGCCGAGGCGGCCGCACAAGGTGAAGTCTGCACCGTGGCGAACGACAATGATCCGGGGCAGGTGGTGCTGTCGGGCCACCTCGGCGCGATCGAGCGGGCGTGCGAGCTGGTCAAGGAATTCGGCATCAAGCGGGGCATGAAGCTGCCGGTGTCGGCGCCGTTCCACTGCCCGCTGATGCAGCCCGCTGCCGATGCGATGGCCAAGGCGCTGGCGGCGACGAAACCCGGCGCGCTGCGGGTGGCGCTGTTCGCCAACGTGACTGCGGGCGTGGTGAGCGACCCTGAAGAGGTGCGGCGGCTGCTGGTGGAGCAGGTTACCGGCCGGGTACGCTGGCGCGAGAGCGCCATCGCGATGCGCGATGCCGGGGTGGAGCGGTTCGTCGAGCTGGGCGGCAAGGTGCTGGGGCCGATGATCACGCGCAGCGCCGGGGGCGACGTGGGCGTGACCTCGGTGATTTCGATGGCCGATATCGAGGCGCTGCTGGCGGCGATCTGAGGAACGCGCTTGCGGGGCGCCCGGCGCGGCCGCAAGGTGACGGCAAGAGCAGGAGACTACGCATGGAACACCGCCTTTTCGACCTTACCGGCATGACCGCGCTGGTGACCGGCTCCAGCGGCGGCATTGGTTCCGCCATTGCCCATGCGCTGGCCCGGCAGGGGGCGCGGTTGGCGCTGTCGGGATCGAACCCGGCGAAGCTGCGGGCGTTCCGCGAGGAACTGAACGACACGTATGGCCATGATCATGTCGAGATCACCTGCGACCTGTCCAATGCCGAGCAGGTCGAGCATCTGGTGCCGGCGGCGGTGGATACGCTGGGCAAGCTCGACATCCTGGTGAACAACGCCGGGATCACCCGCGACAACCTGACGATGCGGATGAAAGACGAGGAATGGGATGCGGTGATCCGCATCAACCTGGAGGCGGCGTTCCGGCTGATGCGCGCCGCGTGCCGGCCGATGATGAAGGCGAAGTTTGGCCGCATCGTCACCATCACCAGCGTGGTGGGCGCGCAGGGCAACCCCGGGCAGGTGAACTATGCCGCGGCCAAGGGCGGGCTGACGGCGATGAGCAAGAGCCTGGGGCAGGAGCTGGCCAGCCGCAACATCACCGTGAACTGCGTGGCGCCGGGGTTCATCCGCACCGCGATGACCGACGTGCTGCCCGATGCCCAGAAGGAGGCGCTGAACGCGCGCATTCCGATGGGGCGGATGGGCGAGGGCGAGGAGATCGGCGCGGCGGTGGCCTACCTTGCCAGCAAGGAGGCGGGCTATGTCACCGGCCAGACTTTGCATGTCAACGGCGGTATGTTGATGGTGTGATGCCCGGGTTTATCCCCAGAAACGGGGTGCGGCGGGCAGGTTGCGCTTGCCGCGCGGGCGCGGCCCGTTAAGAAAGGAAGTCCGCAATTTTCCGGCGCGTGGGCGATTCCGCCAGTGGAATCGTGGCCGCAGTGCCGAGGGGGAACGGGACGACAATGAAGGCCACCATCGAACGCGCGACGTTGCTCAAGTGCCTGTCGCACGTCCAGTCCGTCGTCGAACGGCGCAACACCATTCCCATCCTGTCGAACGTGCTGATCGAGGCGTCGGGCGACGGTTCGGTGCGGATCATGGCGACCGACCTTGACCTGCAGGTGGTGGAAACGCTGGGCGCGGTGTCGGTGGAAGTGCCAGGGGCGATCACGGTTTCGGCGCACCTGTTGTTCGACATTGCCCGCAAGCTGCCCGACGGCTCGCAGGTCAGCCTGGAAACCGCCGAGAACCGCATGGCGGTGAAGGCCGGGCGCAGCCGGTTTTCGCTGCCCACGCTGCCGCGCGATGATTTCCCGATGATCGTCGAGGGTGATCTGCCCACCAGCTTCGAACTGCCGGCCGCCACGCTGGGGCAGATGATCGACCGCACGCGGTTCGCGATTTCCACCGAAGAGACGCGCTATTACCTGAACGGTATCTTCCTGCATGTTACCGATGACGAACTGAAGGCGGCTGCCACCGACGGCCACCGCCTGGCGCGCTATACGCTGGCCAAGCCCGATGGCGCGGAGGGGATGCCCGACGTGATCGTGCCGCGCAAATGCGTGGCCGAACTGCGCAAGCTGCTGGAAGAGGCCGGCGATACCCCGGTGCTGATCGACCTTTCGGCCTCGAAGATCCGCTTCACGCTGGGCGGCGGCAAGGGCGTGGTGCTGACCAGCAAGCTGATCGACGGCACGTTCCCCGACTACAACCGCGTGATCCCGACCGGGAACGACAAGCTGCTGCGGCTGGACCCGGGCAGCTTTTACGAGGGCGTCGATCGCGTGGCGACGATCGCCACCGAGAAGACCCGCGCGGTGAAGATGGCGCTGGACAAGGATCGCGTCACGCTGTCGGTCACCTCGCCCGATAACGGCACCGCTGCGGAAGAACTGCCGGCGGAATACAGCTCGGACGGGTTCGAGATCGGCTTCAACGCCAATTATCTCAAGGACATCCTCGGCCAGATCGATGGCGATTCAGTGGAACTGCACCTGGCCGACGCCGGTGCGCCGACGCTGATCCGCAAAGATGGGAATAGTCCGGCGTTGTATGTGCTGATGCCGATGCGCGTCTAGGGTTTGCGCGTATTTGCCCCATGCCGGGCTGCGTAACCGGGCTTGATCAACTCTTGCCCGCCGCCTCGATCATGTGTTCCACCGCCACGAACTTCTCGCGCGGGGCGCCTTCGCGGGCGCGGGCGACTTCGGCTTCGTCGATCTTCTGCCAGTCGCGGAAGCGGACGACGTTGAGGTGGCGCGACGCGGCCAGCGCGTCGAAGCCGTCCGGGCCGGGCTTGGCGGGATGCGGCGCGCCGATATCCTCCGCGATTCTTTCGACCACGGCAAAGCCATCGGGCCGGTTGGTGCCGATGGTGCCCGACGGGCCGCGCCGCGCCCAGCCGACGCAGTAGAGGCCGGGCAGGATGCGGCCTTCGTCGTTGGCGAAGCGGCCGGCCTTTTCCTCGAACGGCACGCCCGGGATCGGCGAGGTCTGGTAGCCGATGCAGGCGACGACCAGATCGGCCGGGAGGGTGTAGGTCTCACCGGTACCGACGGCGCGATCCCCATCGAGCCGGGTGCGTTCGACTTCCACGCCGGTAACCTTGCCGCCTTCGCCTACCAGCGCGCGCGGGGCGGCGAAGAAGTCGAAAGTGATGGTGACGGGCTTTTCGGCGGGCGCCGGGTTGGCGGCAAACTGGCGCAGCAGCGTGACCGACTTGCGCTGGCCGGGATCGAGCGCGGCGTCGGTGGCATCGGGCGGCAGGTCGGCGGGTTCGACGAAGGGCGCGGCGCGCTTGAGGTGGGCGAGTTCGCCCAGCTCCTTGGGCGTCATCGCGATCTGGTGCGGGCCGCGCCGGCCCAGCACGGTGATGTGGCGGATCTGCGAGGCGGCAAGCTGGTCAAGCGCGTGCGCGACGATGTCCGAACCGAGGAATTCGCCCGGCGACTTGGCGAGGATGCGCGCGACATCCAGCGCGACGTTGCCATTGCCGATGACGACGGCGTGGCCGCCCGAAAGATCGGGATCGAGCGCGGCGAATTGCGGGTGGCCGTTGTACCAGCCGACGAACGCGGCCGAGCCGTGGACGTTAACCAGCGTTTCGCCGGGCAGACCCAAGGGTTTGTCATGGGGCGCGCCGGTGGCAAGCACGACGGCATCGTAGAGATTCTGCAGTTCGGCTATCGAGACATCGTGGCCGACGGTGACATTGCCGATGAAGCGGACGTTAGTGGCGAGCGCGACGGATTCGTACCGGCGGGAGACGCCCTTGATGGATTGGTGATCGGGCGCGACGCCGCTGCGGATCAGGCCATATGGAACGGGAAGTCGGTCGAAAACATCGACCTGCACGGCATCGTCCCACTGCTTCAGCGCCGCCTCGGCGGTGTAGTATCCTGCCGGTCCCGAACCGATGATAGCAATCTGCAGCATCTG
The DNA here is from genome assembly GCA_018971065.1 of Sphingomonadales bacterium. The sequence goes on from JAGWVC010000017.1 coordinate 17,966, forward strand.
CGTACTCTCCCGGGCGGATGGCTCCGCCCATGAAGGCCCCGCGCGCGCGGCAGTGCAAGCAAAAACGGTAGACCGGCGGGACGAACCTGGGTGGTTCCTTGCGTTGGTAAATACTTGAAATGGCACTAGGGAGTATTACCAATAAACGAAAAATCAAGGCTTTGACTTAACCGTTTCGCAAGCGGCATTTGCCAAATGGCTGTGATGAACCAAGACGGGAATCGTGACGCGGGGCAGGACCTCGAAGCCTGGGCTCCGGCCCTGGTCGAGCCGATGCCGTCGCGCGTCCGCGATCCGGGCGCGAACCGGCGCACCCAGGCCGGGCGGATCAGCCCGGCGGTCATCCAGCATTTCCTGATCCCGGAAAGCTGGCAGATGATCGCGCCGGCAATGGCCGCGATCTACCTGCTGACGATGCTGCTGACTCATGCCTTGCCCTCGCGCCATTCGGCGTTCGCGGCGGCGGTGGCGACGGTGCTGGCCGCCGCCGCGCCGCTGTTCGTTTCGCTGGAGCGCGAGCCGGGCCGGTCGCTGTGGGTGCGCTATGGGTTGATGCTGGTGGCGGTGGCTGGCCCGGCACTGGGTTTCGGAACGGCCGTGGCGGCCTGGTACGTCGAGGGCACGGGGGTGCGGATCGACGTGTTTCTGGGAATGCTGGTGGTGGTCGGGCTGGTCTCGGCGATAGCGCTGACCGACCGCCTGCCGGCACTGGTGGCGGCGCAGACCTCGTTGTGGGCAGCGGTGGCGGTGATGGTCGGCGGGTCGGTTTCGATCGGCGCGCTGGTGCTGGGCACCGTGTTCGCGCTGGGCGCTGCGCTGCGCCAGACCCGGCTGGACCGCACCATCCAGCTTCGCAAGATCGAGATCGAGCGCAAGCTGCTGCGCGCCGACGAGATTCTCGCCGATTACGAGCAGACCGGGCAGGGGTGGTTCTGGGAAACCGATCGCAAGGGGATGCTGACGTACGTCTCGGGCACGGTCGGCCGGCTGTTGGAACGCGATCCCGGCGATCTGATCGGCACGCCGTTCATCGACCTGTTCGTGCTGGACGATGCCGAGCGTGACGGCGAGCGCACGCTGCTGTTTCACCTCAACGCGCGGTCGTCGTTCGCCGAACTGGTCGTGCGCGCGGCGACGCGCAGTGACGAGCGCTGGTGGTCGATCAACGGGCGGCCGATCTATGACCACTTCAACAATTTCCTGGGTTTCCGTGGATCGGGCAGCGACCTGACCGAGAAACGCCGGTCGGAACAGCACGCCAGCCGACTGGCGCATTACGATTCGCTGACGGGCCTGGCCAACCGCTTCCAGATGTCGCAAACGCTGGAGAAGATACTCAACGCGCCGAACGTCGATCACCGCGCCTGTGCGGTGTTCCTGCTGGACCTGGACCGGTTCAAGCAGGTCAACGACACGATGGGCCACCCCGCCGGCGACGCGCTGCTGAAGCAGGTGGCGCAACGGCTGCAATCGGCGGTGGGAACGCTGGGCCGGGTGGGCAGGCTGGGCGGCGACGAGTTCCAGGTGATCCTGCCAGGGCATTTTGCCCGCGAGAAGCTGGGCGTGCTGGCGCTGCGCATCATTGAAAGCCTGTCAGAGCCGTACACGATCGAGGGCAGCCGTGTGGTGATCGGCGCGTCGATCGGCGTGGCGCTGTCGCCCGACGACGGGGTGACGTCCGAGGCGATCATCCGCAATGCCGATCTGGCGCTCTATGCCGCCAAGGATCGCGGGCGCGGCGTTCATCACTTCTACGATGCCGACCTGCACAGCGACGCCGAGGAGCGGCGCGAACTGGAGCACGCGCTGCGCGACGCGCTGACGCATGGTGGGCTGGAGCTGTTCTACCAGCCGATCGTGCGCACCGATGCCGAGGAAATCACCGGGTTCGAGGCGCTCCTGCGCTGGCGGCACCCGACGCGCGGCTGGCTTTCGCCGACCAAGTTCGTGCCGGTGGCTGAAGATGCCGGGCTGATCGCGCAGATTGGCGAATGGGCGCTGCGCACCGCCTGCCACGATCTGGCAAGCTGGCCGGGCAACGTGCGCGTGGCGGTGAACGTCTCGCCCTTGCAGTTCGCCAATCCGGCGCTGCCCGCGATCGTCACCAGCGCGCTGGCGTCGGCACAGGTGGCGCCCGAGCGGCTGGAACTGGAAATCACCGAAAGCGTGTTCCTGAACGACGATGCCGGCACCGAGGCGATGTTCGCCGCGCTGAAGGGCGTGGGCGTGCGGCTGGCGCTGGATGACTTCGGCACCGGCTATTCGTCGCTGGGCTATTTGAAGAAGGCGCCGTTCGACAAGATCAAGATCGACCAGAGCTTCGTGCGCGGCGCCACCGAGGCCGGCAGCCGCAATGGCGCGATCATCGGCTCGATCGTCAGCCTGGCCAATGCGCTCGACATGGAGACCACGGCCGAGGGCGTGGAGACGCTGGACGAGCTCGATCTGGTGCGCGAACTGGGCTGCAGCCACGTGCAGGGCTACATCTACTCCAAGGCGATGAGCAAGGTGCAGGTGGCACAACTGTTCGACGGCAACATGGCCGAGGACGAGAAGGTGGAGATGGTGGCGCAGGGGCCGCGTTCCGCGCGCGAGACCCGGCGGACGGTGCTGCGCAAGGTGACGCTGCGGCACGGCAAGGACGAATACCAGGCGACGATCCGCAACATCTCGTCCAAGGGGGCGATGCTGGAAGGCCTGTGGGACGTGCCGCTGGGCGTGGAGTTCGAGGTGCTGATCGGTGATGACTGCCGGGTTCACGGTTCGGTGGGGTGGAGCGGGCACGGCCAGATGGGGCTGGAGTTCCGCGAGCGGCTGGCGTTCGATGCCAGTGGGCGGATATCGCTGGCCAGCCGGCAGGGCAGGCAGATGGCCCGGGATGTGCCGGTGCGGAAGGCGGGGTGAACTTCCCGGGCTGACAGGGGTTTGCGCGGCTGCTAACGGCGCCCCATGACCGATCAATCGAAAATCCGCAATTTCAGCATTATTGCCCACATCGACCACGGCAAGAGCACGTTGGCTGACCGGCTGATCCAGTTCACCGGCGGGCTGACCGAGCGCGAAATGTCGGCGCAAGTCCTTGATAATATGGACATCGAGAAAGAGCGCGGGATCACCATCAAGGCGCAGACGGTGCGGTTGAAGTTCACCGCGGCCGATGGCGAGACTTATGAGCTGAACCTGATGGACACGCCGGGGCACGTGGACTTCGCGTATGAGGTTTCGCGCAGTCTGGCCGCGTGCGAGGGCGCTTTGCTGGTGGTCGATGCCTCGCAGGGGGTGGAAGCGCAGACGCTGGCGAACGTGTACCAGTCGATCGAGCATGACCACGAGATCGTGCCGGTGATCAACAAGATCGATCTTCCCGCCGCCGATCCGGACAACGTGAAGGCGCAGATCGAGGAGATCATCGGGCTGGACGCGAGCCAGGCGGTGCTGGCTTCGGCGAAAAGCGGCATTGGCATCAAGGAAGTGCTGGAAGCCGTGGTGGCGCGGATTCCGCCGCCGAAGGGCGATCCGGCGGCGCCGTTGAAGGCGATGCTGGTGGACTCGTGGTATGATCCCTACCTGGGCGTGGTCATTCTGGTCCGCATCATCGACGGGGTGATCCGCAAGGGTCAGCAGATCAAGTTCATGGCCGGCGGCACCGAGCATCTGGTGGATCGGGTGGGCTGCTTCACCCCGAAGATCGAGCAACTGGGCGAACTGGGGCCGGGCGAGATCGGCTTCATCACCGCGCAGATCAAGGAAGTGGCGCAGGCCAAGGTGGGTGACACCATCACCACCGTGAAGAACGGCGCGACCGAGCCGTGTCCGGGGTTCAAGGAAGTGCAGCCGGTGGTGTTCTGCGGGATGTTCCCGACCGACGCCAACGACTTCGAGAAGCTGCGCGAGAGCATCGGCAAGCTGAAGCTGAACGATGCCAGCTTCAGCTTCGAGATGGAGAGCAGCGCGGCGCTGGGGTTCGGGTTCCGCTGCGGGTTCCTGGGGCTGCTGCATCTGGAGATCATCCAGGAGCGGCTTTCGCGCGAGTATGACCTTGACCTGATCACCACGGCGCCGTCGGTGGTCTATCGCATCGAGCTGCGCGCCAGTCGCACCGACGACGCGCGCGAGCTGTACCTGCACAACCCGGCGGATTACCCCGACCCGAGCCGGATCGAGCAGATCGACGAGCCGTGGATCAAGGCGACGATCTATACGCCCGACGAGTATCTGGGCAGCATCCTGAAGCTGTGCCAGGACCGGCGCGGCATCCAGACCGGCCTGACGTATGTGGGCGGGCGCGCGCAGGTGCAGTACGAACTGCCGCTGAACGAGGTGGTGTTCGACTTCTATGACCGGCTGAAGAGCATTTCGCGCGGCTATGCCAGTTTCGACTATGAGCAGGATGGCCTGCGCGAGGGCGACCTGGTGAAGATGAGCATCCTGGTGAACAACGAGCCGGTGGATGCGCTGAGCATGATCGTCCACCGCAGCGTGGCCGAGGAGCGCGGGCGGCACATGTGCGAGCGGCTGAAGGACCTGATCCCGCGCCACCTGTTTAAGATTCCGATCCAGGCGGCGATCGGCGGCAAGGTGATCGCGCGCGAGACGATCGCGGCGCTGCGCAAGGACGTGACCGCGAAGTGCTATGGCGGCGACATCAGCCGCAAGAAGAAGCTGCTGGACAAGCAGAAGAAGGGCAAGGCGCGGATGCGGGAGTATGGCAACGTGTCGATCCCGCAGGAGGCGTTCATTGCGGCGTTGCGGATGGGTGACGACGCGTAGCGTCGTCCCCCGTCAAAATCGCTTGTCGATTTTGACCAGCCAAAGGCTCCGTGAGTTCAACGTTGCTGCGACCAGCGGCAACTCCTTGTGGAGCGTGGGTGTGGCGATACGGGGTGCGGGCAGACGCATTATTGTTATGCAGAACCGTTTGGCAATGCGCGGCTTTCTCGGCAAAGTGCTGGCATGGCAACAGCCGATTGGAATCCAGAGACACTTCGCGATTGGTTGAGCGACAAACCGCGTTCATGGGCGATCGCAATCGCTGCGCGCGAGGCGCTTCGGGTGCTTCCACTTGCGCTGTCTGAACCGTTGATCAGTGAACGATCTTTGGCAACGGAAGTCGGTGTCGCTCTGAGGGGGGCGTTCGTTGCTTGGTGCGCAGCTTCTTTTCAAGACAGCAGAATATATGGCAACGCAACTGTTGCCGCTGATCGAGCAGCCCGCGAATTTGAGAATAAGGCGCGGGCAGGCCTTGTGCTAAGGGTGACGAGCGCGGTCAATGTTGCTCGGTGTGCAGTAGACGCTGTTGTTAGCGAGAAATCCAATTACGCAGCCATGAATGCCGCAGTCGCTTGCAATGGTTCTGGCGTTTATACTTGGGATGAAGTCCAACGTGATACATTCGAACTCGTCAATCGGGGGTATGACGCCCTCCTAGAAAGGCCTCTTTGGTCAAGCGGTGACGGTAACGCTGTCACGTCCGTTTGGCGTGAGGTAAAGGCCACCTTGTTGATGTTCCACCCGAGTTTCGCAGTGTGGACCGATTGGTATGACCGGCGGCTAAGGGGGGAGAGGCTTGGGTTCGCTGTCACGAACGGCGTTGCTGACGAGCAAGTACATTTGCAAATGCTGAGCCTGAGGGATGGCCAGTGGGAACTTTTGCAGATGCGGGAGGATGCCGCACAACTCAATTCGCAAATTCAATGGTGGATCGATGCGGCGTTACGAGTGCCGAGCGAGGCTGAATTCTCGCAAAATCCTCTGGTTCCTCAATTTGACGAATCCGCAAACGGCCAAATGGGCCCGGCGGTGCAGCACCTTGCAATTGCTGGCCCAGATCATGACGGCTTCGTCCGTCGCCATCAACTCACACGGCAAACCCTTTGTCGCGCGATCGAAGCTTCAGCTTCGGGCCTGACCCAAGCAACCGGTATCGGCGATACTCTCGGCGAGGCGATCAATGCCCTTGGCCATACGCCAGAGGAAATGCAGCCTGAATCCTATGTGGTGTACAGCAAGGCGCTGCGACGGGAGATAAAGGATCATCTCTCGCCAGAATCGTTCAAGCCCCCCCTGTCCGAGAAGCAGCTTGAAAAGCTGGAGGTGTGGATCGATGCAGATGCGATCATGCTTGCGCTGCATGATGGTCTCGCGGCCTCCGAAAAGGCTGTATATGAGCGGCGGTTCGGCCCGGTCACGGCAGAGCGCGATAATATCGTGGCCTTGATTGATGGAATTCGGCACAGCGGGCTACCGACAAGGGAGGCAGACCGCCTGCTTGGTGCTAGCATCGCCGCGGTTCCATTGGGAGCAGGCCCGGACAACCCAGAATTGCGGACTGCTGAACAAGTCGCGGAAAATTTCGTGCGCCGAACTGGACGGAAAGTCTGGACTGGCGTGCAGGCTAGTGGCCGTTTTGTGAAGGGGGCTTGGGGACCGGGAGGCAAGTTCTTGGCTTGGGTCGTGAACCATCAGGCAACCTTGATTGAACAGTACCCCGCGTTGGCCCCGGTTATTAGATTTATCGCGAAGTGGGTTGATTAGCTCCCATCACCCCTCTCCAACTTCGGCTAGCGAACAAGTTCGCAAGCCTTCGTATCCTCTCCCCGGCGGGGAGAGGATTGGCCCCTCCGTCGCCGCCTCCCCATCGCTGCGCGACAGCGAGGATCAGGTCTCGTCGTTGCACTCCACCTCCGGCATCGGCAGCATTCGATGCTTCTCCACCCTCGGCCCGCGCCAGACGTATTGTTCGCGCTTGGCTTTGTGGCGCCAGTATTCCTCGGCGGCGAAATCGGCTTCCTGTTCGATCTGTTCCTCGGTCCAGTCGGCGCCGTATTTGCGCTGGCGCATGAGTTCGAGTTTGGCGTCGATGCGGGCGAGGGCTTCCTCGCCGGCGCGTTCATCTTCGTGTCGCTTCTCGGCTTCCCATTCGGCGCGCCATTCGCGTTTGAGGCGGGCGAGGTGGCTGCGGGTGGCGACGTCGTTGCCGTTGGCGTTATCGGCGAAGAAGCGGTGGGCGGCGCGGTTGCGGAGGAGGAACATCAGCAGCGCGTCGTTGTAGACGGTGCGCGAGCCGATGATATTGCCGTAGGCGTAGACGGGGACTTCGACGCCGTTGAGGGCGCGGTCCATCGCGATGTCCTCAAGGCGCTGGACGCCGAGGGCGAGGGCGGCTTCCCAGGCGGCGCGGAATTCGTGCGCTTCGGGGTGGCGGCGCAGCAGGTAGGCGCCTTCCGGGGTCATGTTGACGGCGTGGGCGGCGGCGCGGACGCTGCCGAGATCGGCGAGGGCTTCGATGAAACGCTGCTGGCGATCGGGCGTCCAGCCATCGTGGCGTTGATAGTGGCGCGGAACCGGGGTGAAGGTGGGGAGGGCATGCGGTGGATGTTGCGGGCGGGACTGGTCGATCATCACGGAGCGTCCTCGTGGGGAAAAGGGCGCGGGTTATGTCATGGGACGGGGCGTGTAGGACAGGGGGCGGTCAGGAAACCCCTCTCCCCGGCCCTCTCCCCGACGGGGAGAGGCGGCAGGACGGCATCGCCGGGCCGATAGGCGGCGGGGAGGGGATCGGATAGGCTGGCCGACGATAACGGATTCGCCGGGGAGATGGCCATGAAACTTGCATTTTCGATGCCCAACATGGTGCGGCTGAAGGCGATGCAGCAGCCGTGGGAGGCCGACATTACCGGGCCGGATCAGCAGCGGCTGGCGAAGCTGGCGGAGGAACTGGGCTTCGAGATGATCGCGGTGCCCGAGCATCACATCATCCCGCGCGCGCATGTCGAACTGTCGGGGTCGCATTATCTGGCGGCCTATCCGGGGATGGCGTTCTTTGCCGGGGCGACGAGCCGGATCAAGCTGAACTCGTGCATCGCCATCCAGCCGGTGCAGCATCCGATCATCACCGCCAAGGCGCTGGCGACGATCGACTGGCAGAGCGGCGGGCGGATGATGATCACCTTCGCGGTGGGCTGGCTGAAGGAGGAGTTCGACCTGCTGGGCGTGCCGTTCCACGAGCGTGGCGCGCGGGCGGAGGAGTATACGAAGGCGATCATCGAGCTGTGGACCAAGGACGAGCCCGCGTTCGAGGGCAAGTGGGTGTCGTTCAAGGATGTGGCGTTCGAGCCGAAGCCGGTGCAGAAGCCGCATCCGCCGATCTGGTTCGGCGGCGGCGCGGACGCGGTGCTGAAGCGGGTGGCGCGCTATGGCCAGGGGTGGTGGCCGTTTCTGGTGCCGAACGAGCAGTTGCCGGAGAAGATCGACTTCATCCGCAGCCAGCCGGACTACAACGGGCAACTGCGGGACGTGTTCGTGGGGTTGAGCCAGGGGCGCGTGGGCGAGGGGCATGTGGTGGTGGACGACCCGATGTGCCGGGCGGACATGACGAAACAGGAGATCATCGACCGGTTGGGATACTTTGCCGATCTGGGGGTGACGATGAGCGGGCTGCCGATCCCGCCGCTGTCGAGCGCCGATGGCTATGAGGACTATTGCCGCTGGGTGGCGGAAGAAATCATGCCGGCGGTGGCGTGATGGATTTCGTGCTGGTTCATGGCGGCGGGCATGGCGGCTGGTGCTGGGCGCGGCTGGCGCCCTTGCTGGAAGCGGCGGGGCATCGCGTGTGGGCGCCGACGCTGACCGGATTGGCCGAGCGGGCGGGCGAGCTTTCGGCGGACACCGGGCTGGACACGCATATCGATGATGTGGTGCGGGTGATCGAAGGCGAGGACCTGCGCGGGGTGGTGCTGGTGGGCCACTCGTATGGCGGGATGGTGGTGACCGGGGTGGCGGACCGGGTGCCCGATCGGCTGGCGTGGCTGACCTTTCTGGACGCGCCGCAGCCGCGTGACGGGGAATCGCTGGCGGGAATTTCGCCCGGGCTGGCCGAGCGGATCGGCGGGGATGAGCCAGTGTGCGGGGTGCCGGTGGCGTTGACACCCAGCGTGGCGCAGTGCGCGATGTTCGGGCTGACCGCGCCGGCGGACGTGGCCTGGGCGATGGCGCACCTGACGCCGCACCCGGTGAAGGCGTTCACCGACGCGCTGCGGCTGCGCGACGAGGCGGCGATGCTGGCGGTGCCGCGCGCGACGATCGACTGCACCGCGCTGCTGGCGAACCGGCCGGCCGGCTTGCAGGCGCGGGCGCGGGAATGCGCGCGGCAGTGGCAGGTGGATGCGCCGCATGACCTGATGATCACGCACCCGGCCGAGGTGGCGGCGTGCCTGCTGGCGCTGGCCGCCGCCTGATCGTTACGCCGCCGCTTCGGCTTCGGCTTCCCACCAGCCGTGGCAATCGGGGCCCTTGATGGTGGTGCGGTGGATTTCGCGTTCTTCCGCCGGGTTGCTGCCGGTGGCTTCGTGGAGGACGCGGGTGTTGTCCCAGATCACCATGTCGCCGGGCTGCCACGCGTGATAGTAGGGCTTCATCACGCGTTCGGCTTCGGCCCAGACTTCGGCGAGTTGCGCGAAGGCGGCGTCGCTGCGATCACCTTCGAGGCCGCGACAGCCGTAAGGGCACATGTGGAAGATCGCCTCGCCCGAGGGGCGGGTCCACACCGCCGGGTGGACGGCGCAGCGGCCGTTCTCGTTCTCCTGCGACAGGGTGTTGTCGTGCGGCTTGATCTGGCGGAAGCCCCTCGGCAGCCCGAAGCGCTGGCGATCGTAGCGCAGGTCGAGGTTGTAGAGCACGTTCATCTTTTCCGCGGGGGCCCGGATGGCGGGGTCCATGTCGTTCAGGATCTGGATGCCGCAGGCGAAGGCGGTGCGGCCGCCGTCGTTGGGTGTCTTGATGGAGCGGAGGACGGCGGCGTACATCATCTCGTTGTTGTAGGCATGGTCGAAGTGCCAGGGCTGCCAGGTGATCAGTGGCTTGCCGGCGATCTCGACGATGCACGAGCCGGGGCCGGTGGCGATGACGATGACGCCGGGCAGGTTGTCGCGATCGGCGCGATCGACCGAATAGACCGGGTGTTCCTTCAGGGGGCCGAATACCTGGCTGAGCTTGACCTGCATGGCGGCGGTCTGTTCGACATTGCGGCAGACGATCACGCCCTTGTCGTGCAGCAGTTGCCGCAGTCGGGCGCGGGTGGCTTCATCGTCGAGGGTGGTGTCGGTGACGCCCCGCACTTCGACGCCCCAGTCCAGATCGGCGCTGATCGGCGCCGCTTCGATGCCTGCCATGTTCTCTCTCCGGTGAAATCGGTCCGGGCGGGAGCATAACGGCGGGGGTGGGGCTTGATCTTGCGATTGGTCAAATCGGGCGATCGCGCGACGGCGCGACCATGCCTGCGGGGGCAACAGGGAGTTGACCGGGCGGGCAGTCGCGGCAGCGTGCCGTCAGTGGGCGCCCGCCGCCAGCACGCTGTCGGCAAGGCACGTGGTGAGGCGCACGCGCCCCTCGCGGGACAGCACCGCGCCGAGGCGGCCCGCGACGTTGGCCTTCGATTTGACCAGCCCGGCATCGTGCAACTGGTGGAGCCAGCGGATCGGCAGCCCGTTGCGCACGCCAATCTGGCGGAACAGCGTCTCGATGGCGAGGCCTTCGGGTTCGGCATGGAGCGCCAGCAACATGCGCCAGGGCAGGTCGTCGTCCACCAGTTCCGGAAAGCGTTCCTCGCGCAGGCGCGAGGCCTGCAGCAACAGGCGCGCCATCACCGCCGCCGCCCCGGATTCGCTTTCGTCAGGCTGGCCCGGCGGTTCGGGGCTGGCGACGGTCACACGCACGAGGTCATGCCGGTGTCGCGGTTACGCACCGACACGACGGTGCTTTGCTCGGCCATCATGCCACGGCCGCGCGCGGTCAGGGTGACGCGCGCCTCGCCATCGTTCAGGCCCCGCTCCGAGCAGGTCAGCAGGCCTTCCTCGACAAGCGCCGCAAGATGGGCGCGGACGACGGCCGGGTGGTCGAGGCACAGCAGCCGCGACACCGGGCAGAGCCGGTAGCCGCAGCCGTAGTATTGCACTTCCTCCAGCAGATCGATCGCCAGTTCCGCCGAAAGATCGCCAGCCGGGAGCTGGAAGCGGCCGGCCGCTGTTTCCCGACCCGGCTGGTGTGGATGTGGACCAAGCGCCAGGCTGCGGGTGCCGAAAAGCGAGGCTGCCAGTTTGTGGGCCGCCTGTTGAATCCACGCCGCACTTGCCATTTGCTGCTCCACCCCGTCCGCCATGCGTGCTGCGGATCGGCGTGAAGAATGCCGTTCGGCGCCGGTCACGGCAAACGGGATAGGTTTCGGATTGGCGTGATCGCCGGCTTCCGGGCGGCAAAATCGCGGCCGCCGTGAAACGATTTGCGAAGTGTGAACGCCGCCCTGGTGGTCATTGCGGAGGGGAAGGGGCCTGCCTGCCGCCGACGCTCAGTCGATCACCTTGCGCGCCGCAAGATCGGCGATCTCGGTTTCGGTGAGGCCCAGGATGTCACCGTAGACATAGGCGTTGTCCTCGCCCAGCAGCGGCGCGCCGCGTTCGACTTTGGCCTCATCGGGCGTCATCCGCCAGGCGGGGCCGATGATCGGGCGGCTGCCGGTGCGGTGATCGCTGACCATGCGGTAGCCGGCGCGGCCCCACAGGTGTTCGTCCGAGCACAGGTCGAGGCTGGACTGGCAGCGGAACGACGGCACGCCGGACTGGCGCAGGCGTTCGGCCAGTGGGGCGGCGGCGTGGTGGCGGGTGTGGGTGGCGAGGGCTTCGTCGAGCGCGTGGCGGTTGGCGAGGCGGGATTCGAGCGTGGCAAAGCGCGGGTCCGCGCCGAGTTCGGGGGCGAGGATGCGGGCGAGCGCCTGCCATTCGCTGTCGGTGGCGACAGCGATCGACAGCCATTCGGTGCCGGCGCAGGGGTAGGCATTGTGCGGGCACATCTCGGGGTGAAAATTGCCGTCCGATTGCGGGACCTGGCCGGTGAGACTGTAGGCGAACAGGCTGTCACCCACCAGGCTGGTCATCGTTTCCACCGCCGAAAGATCGACGAACTGCCCTTCGCCGGTGGCCTCGCGGTGGTGGAGTGCGGCGACGGCGGCGAGAGCGGCGGCGGCGCCGGCGCTGGAATCGCCATAGCGGATGTTCATGCCCTTGGGCGTCTCGCCCTCATGCCCGACCAGCGCGGTGAGGCCCGACAAGGCGGCGAAGCAGGGGGCATAGCCGGTTTGATAGCCGAGTGGGCCGTCGGTGCCCCACATCTTGATCGACACCTGGATAATGTCGGGCTTGATCCGGCACAGGCTGGCGTAATCGAGCCCGGAGCGTTCCATCGCGCCGGGGCGGATGTTGTCGATGACGATATCGGATTCGGCGATGATGCGCTTGAGCAGCGCGAGGCCGTCGGGTGTCTTGGTGTTCAATTGGATCGAGCGGATTTCCTGGTTGATCGACAGGAAATAGGGCGCGGCATCGATGTCCACCCCGCCATAGGCGCGCATCTCGTCGAGGTTGGAGTTCGATTCCACCTTGATGACTTCGGCGCCGAGGTGCGCGAGGAGCTTGCCGGTGTAGGGGCCGGCCCAGACCTTGGTCATTTCGAGCACGCGCACGCCCGCCAGCGGACCGCCCCGGCTGCGTGTCGCCTCAACCATGTGCGGTCTCCGGATTGTGGGCGCCGAGTTCGGGGGCGGCGGATTGGATGCGGATCGGCGTCTTGCTGAACTTGTACGACGAGGTGGGGTAAGCCAGCGGGCCGAATTTCGGGTGATCGAAGCTCTGGAAGAAGCCGCGATGGATGAACTGCTCGTGCTGCGGAAGGTCCGCCGCCGTGCTGACCGGGACCATCGCGATGCCCGCCTTCTGCGCGGCTTCGGTGATCGCGTGCTTTTCCTGCGTCGCGATCCACGCTTCGAAACCGGCGCGGAAGGCGGCGACGTTGTCCTTCGTGCAGTCGAACTCCAGCCAGTCGTCGCGGAAGCCGTGGCTCCACGCCGGGTCGCCCATCAGCGCGCGCAGACCCAGCCAGTGGTCCTTGGTGGTCATGAACAGGTAGACGTGGCCATCGGCGCAGGCGAACGAGGTGCCCGGGCCGCCCATGTCGTAGGCGGTGCGTTCGGGGCCGGGCTCGGCCTCGCCCGCCAGCATGCGGTCCAGCACGCAGTCGATGCGGTTGACCTGCACTTCGACTTCGGAAAGATCGATGAACTGGCCCCGGTTGTCGGTGCGCTGGCGGTGCAGCGAGGCGAGCACGCACAAGGCGGCGTCGATCGCGGATTCGTAGTCCGGCAGGAAGCGGCCGGCGCCCTTCAGCGGGGGCTTCTCTGCCGGCATCTCGCTAGGCGAGTGATAGGCCCAGCCGCCGGCGGCGATGACGTTGAGGGGCCGCGACTTCTGCCAGTCCGCCGGCGCACCCTGCCCGAACGGGGTGATCGCGCAGTGGACCAGATGCGGGTGCGCGGCGGCGACCTCCTCGGGCGCGAGGCCGTGGGCGGCGGCCCATTGCTCGTCGTGATCGTCGATCAGCGCGTTGGCGCGGGCGAGCAGCGCGGCGAGGCGGGCGCGGCCGGAACTGTCGGCAAGGTCGATCACCACCGACTTCTTGCCCATGTTGAAGAATTCGAACACCGCCGAATGGCCGTCGCGGAATGGACCCATCTTGCGGGTCGGCGCGCCGCCGGGGCGTTCGACCTTGATGACTTCGGCACCGAGTTCCGCGAGCAGGCGGCCGGTCTGTTCGCCGGCGGGGCGTTCGGCGGTTTCGATGATGAGGAGGCCGGTGAGGGCGCCGCGCTGGGTCATGGGTGGGCTCTTTGCCGCGAAAGGGAAAAGCAGCCCTTCGACAAGCTCAGGGCGGACGGGGTTTTGGGCTGGCGGCGCGGGCCAATCACAGCGACTGGCCGTCGTCGATGGTGAAGGTGGCGCCGGTGACTTGCAACGAGCGGTCGGACAGAAGGTACAAAAGCATGTCGTCGAGCGCGTCGGGGGCGAGGATGCGGCGGCGGTGCTGCGCCGCGATGTTTTCCAGCCCGCGTTCGCTGGCGAACCACTGGGCGTTGGCTTCGCTGGGGATCATGCCGGGGTGGAGGCAGTTGACGTTCACGCCCTGCCGGATCCATTCGCGCGCCAGGTTGCGCGCCAGGTGTTCGATGCCGGCCTTGGTGGCGGCGTAGAGCGAATCGCCCATGCCGGCGCGGAGCGCGGTGGTGGAGCCGATCAGCACGACGCGGCCTTGCTGGTGATCGCGGCTGCCGGTGGCGATCAGGCGTTTGGCGCCTTCGCGGGCGGTGAGGTAGGCGCCGAGCAGGTTGGTGTTCAGCACGCCCTGCAATCCCGCCACGGGGATGGCGGTGGCGTGGCCGCCGGTGCCGACACCGGCGTTGGCGACGATGCTGTCCACGGTGCCGAATTTGGCTTCGGCAGCGTCGTAGGCGGCGATGACCGAGGCTTCGTCCGACACGTCGAGCGCGACAGCGAGGCCGCCGACTTCCTCCGCGAGTGCCGAGGCGAGGCGGCGCGCGCCCAGCACGACGTTGGCGCCGGCTTTCGCGCACGTGCGCGCGAAGCCCGCGCCGATGCCGGCGGACGCACCGGTGATGAGCACGGTGCGTCCGGTGAGGTCAAAACTCATTTGCGCTGGAGATTCTTCCATTCGGGGACTTTCGGCTCCATCGCCATGTACTTGTCCACCGCCTTGTTGAAATGGCGGATGCGGATTTCCTGATAGTCCCCAAGCGTAAGCCCGTGCTTGGCCGAGGCTTCGAGGCCTTCCTGCTGGAGGAACAGGTTGTCGGTATCCTGATCGAGAATGCCGCCGAACCCGGCATCCATGCCTTCGGCCTCGCAGAACGACTGGTCATGCGTCAGATGCACGGCTTCGGCGGTGGTGACGGGGCTGCCGTCGGTGGGCTTCGGCCGCAGGAACAGCACTTCGTAGAGGCTTTCGCGGTGATTGCGCGGGTTGGGCCGGAAGCGGTAGACCATCGGCAGCGAGATGCCCGGGAACAGGAAGGTGTTGGGGAACACCGTGTAGCTGTAGCAATCGAGGATTTCGGAATCCGACAGCCCCGACAGGTCGGTCTTGGTGGCGGTTTCGAACATGCCCCGGAACATGTTGGCCATCAGTTGGCGCGCGGTTTCGCCTTCGCCCACCTTGGGCTTGTCAGTGACGATCGAGCTGTCACCCACGGTGAACATGTCGAGCACGTCCTGCTCGCTGTACTTGCCGGCGTGTTCGGGGCTGACCACGCCGAGCGTGGAGATGAAGCGGTTCACATGCTCGCCATAGGTGTCGTACTGTGAGTTGACGTCGGCGTTGGTGGGCGAGACCTGCGGGTGCGTGTCGGGCACATGGTACGCCTCCATGAAGGCCTCGATGTTCAGTTTCCAGTTCGACGGGATCGGCTTGGTCACGTGGCAGGTGATGTAGCGGTCCTCGAGCTTCCACGCCTCGATATGCGCCAGCGCCTGGGGGCCGAGGTATTCGCGCAGGGTGGGCGCATCCGGGTCCATGTTGATCCACACGAAGCCGCCGAGCAGTTCGACGCGCGCTTCGGGCAACGACATCTCGGCGGGATCGATATGCGGGAAATCCCACGGGCACAGCATCTTGCGGTTGGTGCCGTCGGTGTTCCAGCTCCAGCCGTGGAAGCTGCACTTGAACTCGGTGGCGCTGCCTTCGGTGCCGGAGTGGCGCAGCTTGGTGCCGCGATGCAGGCAGGCGTTGAAGAAGGCGCGGACCGAATTGTCTTCCTGGCGGGTGATGATGAAGCTGTAGCGGCCGATGTCGTAGACATAGTAGTCGCCGGCTTCGGGGATGTGTTCCTCGCGGCAGGCGAACTGCCACGTGCGGGTCCACAGGCGCTTGAATTCCTCCTCGAAGTATTCGGTGGAGGTGTAGCGGGTGGTGTCGATGTCTTCCGAGCCCATGTATTCGTAGGACTCGCTGGCGACCCAGCCGGGCGCTTTCACCTTGTCCTGCGCGATGATCTGCTGCGTGGAGATGGCGGGGTGGCGGGCTTCACCCGGATTCAGTTTGCCGGTTTCGACGTTCATTGGGCGTACTCCGGGGTCTTGGTGGGTGTAAGGATGGCGTCCTTGTGGAGGGCGCCGTCCTTCATGATGAGGAGAAGCCTGGCGGGATCGAGCAGCAGCGCGGGATCGGCCAGCACGTCGCCATCGACCAGCACCATGTCGGCAAGCTTGCCGGCTTCGAGGGTGCCGAGATCACCCTGCGGGTGCATGGCCCAGCCGCCATTGGCGGTGGCGCAGACCAGCGCTTCGGCGGCGCTGTAGCCATAGTAGTGCATGAAGTGGCCGATGTCGCGGGCCTGGGTGCCGTGCGCGCTCCACGCGAAGCCGTAGTCGCCGCCGATCAGGTGGCGGACGCCGCGTTTGCGCAGCGCGGTGTGAGTCTTGATCGACTCTTCGAGCAGCGCGGGAATGCCCATCCACGCGGCGACGTCGGCGGTGATGCCCCATTGCGCGGCGCCGCCGGTGGCCATCTGGTGGAACAGGTCCACCGTGGGGACGACGACGATGCGGTCCTTCGCCGCTTCCATCATGTCGAGCAGTTCCTCGTCGGAATACTCGCAGTGGAACAGGCCATCGACCCCGGCGCGGATGCAGTCCTTCGAGCCCTGGATCGAGCGGGTGTGGGCATTGACCTTGCGGCCATAGGCGTGCGCGGTCTGCACCGCCATCGCGATCTCGTCATAGGCCATCGGTGTGGTGTGGCCGGGGGTGGAGGGGTAGAACGGATCGCCCGAGACATCGAGCTTGATGTTGTCGATCCCCTCGCGGCAGTGCAGGCGCACCGCCTTGCGCATTTCCTCCGGCCCGTCGATCAGCGTCGAGGGGCCGACGCGCGGGTTGTGATCGCGCGATTCGTCGCCCATCGCGCCGGTGACGCTGATCTCGAGGCCGCCAGCGCGGATGCGCGGGCCGGGGATGCGGCCGGCGTTGACCTCGTCGCGGACGGCGGCGGCGAGGCGCAGCTTGGCTTCCGACGCGCCGTAGACGCTGGTGAAACCGGCATCGATCAGCGCCCTGGCGCCGCGCGCGGTGGTGAACACTTGCGCTTCGGCGGTGGGGGTGATGAGGTTTTCGGTGGCGGTGACATTCTCGAAGCTGAGGTGGCCGTGGCCTTCGGTCATTCCGGGCATGAGGAACCGGCCTGCGGCGTCGATCGTGCGGTCTGCCGATCCGCCGGTGCCGGCGGGCGTTACCGCGACGATGCGGTTGCCGTCCACCAGCACGTCGCCGGCGAAAGGGGCCTTCCCGGTGCCGTCGAACACCGAGGCATTGGCGATGAGGGTAAGCGCCACGTTCATTCTCCCCTGCGCCGGTCTTGCGCCGACGCGATGGTATGGTGTGAGGGCGCCACACTGTGCGCGTGGTTGCCCGGAGAGGCAAGATAGGCGCGTGCGCGGCGGCCCCCAATGACTGCACGCGCAGAACGGGTAGGCTGACAGGGTTGCCCGTGGCGGCAAAAGTGCCTGCCGGTTCGGGGCGGATGCTCTGCGCCGACAGTCAATTCTTGTCGCGCCGGCGGGCCGGGGCGGGCATTGCCAGCGCGGGGGGCGGGGGGATAAGACCGGTGGCGACGGCGCGCGGGCAAGCGTGCGGATTTTTCGATATTCGCGAAGAGGGATGACGGAATGGGCAATCTGAAGGTCACGATGACCGACACCGAAGGCAAGGTCCACACGTTCGACGACGTTGCCGAAGGGCAGAATCTGATGGAAGTGGGCAAGGCGCACGGCGTTGCCGGCATCTTCGGCGATTGCGGCGGCGGTTGCGCCTGCGCCACCTGCCACGTCTACATCGGGGAAGGCTGGGCCGAAAAGGTGGGCCAGCCCGACGACATCGAGTTCGCGATGCTGGACATGGTTTCGGACGTGGCGCGCGAGAATAGCCGCCTGGGTTGCCAGGTGAAGATGCGCGCCGAACTGGACGGGTTGAACGTGACGGTGGCGCCGACGTCGATGTGATCTGACGTCCGGATTATTCAGGCCGGTTGCCCTGGCAGGCAATCGGGGCTTCGAGGGCAGGCATGGCTGGCCTGCCCGGTGAAGCGGCACAATGCGGTTTCGACCCCCCAGCCATTACCCGTTTGAGAGGACCCGATTCATGGCTGCCCCCGCGATCGACACCGACGCCCCGAACATCTGCCCGGTGAAGCCCGGCGACGCGAATTTCCTGGAAGAGGCCTCGCTGGTCTATGAGGACATCCGCGCCAATCCCGAGCCTTACTACGAGGCGATGCGCGCGCACGATCCGGTGCATTACGACAAGAAGCTGCAGATGTGGCTGATCACCCGTTACGAGGACCTGCTGACGGTCAACGCCGACCCGAACCTCTATGCGGTGGGCGCCGGCTATCGCGAGCAGTATTCGAAGGGCTTTTTCGACGAGTTCAAGGCGATTCTGGAGCGCGACGGCGGCGGGTTCTTCCCCGACGCGATCATGTCGGAGCCGCCGTACCACACCCGCATCCGCCGCCTGATCGAGGGCACGTTCACCGCGCACAAGGTGAAGGAACTGGAAGGCCGCATCCGCAAGGTGGTGGTGGACCTGATCGAGACCTTTGCCGACAACGGCAGCATGGACGCGGTGCGCGATTTCGCGATTCCGGTGACGATCCACGTGATCTGCGAGCAGCTTGGCATCTCGATCTATGACGCCAAGAAGATCTCGCGCTGGTCGGAAGCCGTCACCGCGCAGATCGGCCGGATGCAGAACCGCGAGCAGATGATCGAGAACGCGAAGTACATCTGCGAATTGCAGAAGTACCTGATCAACGAGATGAAGGACCGCGAGGCGAACCCGAAGCCCGACCTGATCAGCGGCATCGTCCACGCCAGCGTGACGCATGACGACGGCACCGTCGAGAAGCTGACCTTCGAGGAAGCGGTGTCGATCGTGCGCGCGGTGCTGATTGCCGGCAACGACACCACGGCGACGGCGCTGGGCAATCTGGCCTATCTGCTGGCGACCCGGCCCGACCTGGCCGAGGCGCTGTACGAGAATATCGACGACGACCGTTTCCTGACGCGGTTCGTGGAAGAGCATCTGCGCCGGATGCCGCCGATCCGGGGGCTGTCGCGCCTGACGATGGAAGACACCGTGCTGAACGGCAAGCACCTGCCGAAAGGCTCGCACCTGTTGAACGTCTATGGTTCGGGCAATCACGATCCCGAGCAGTTCCCCGATCCGCTGGAGTTCAAGATGGACCGGCCGAATCTGGGCCGCCACGTCGTGTTCGGCGGCGGCGCGCACCGCTGCATTGGCCTCGCGCTGGCGCGGATGGAAGTGAAGATCGTCGCCAAGGAACTGGTCAAGCGGGTCAGGGACCTGAAGCTGGCCATCGACCCGAAGGACATCAAGTTCACGCCGACGGTGGCGACGCAGACCATTGCCAGCCTGCCGGTGACTTTCGCGCGCCGCGAGGGGTGAAGTTTGTGCCTGGCCGGAGGGGGCAGCTTCTCCGGCAGGCGCGGGATTGAAGAAAAGTACGGCCCTTCGACAAGCTCAGGGCGGACGGATTATGGGAGGCGTGTCGAGCTTCCGTGGAGGAGAAGCAGGTTGGCGGGTGAACTGGCAGGCAAGGTGGCGCTGGTGACCGGCGGCGCGGGCGGCATTGGCAAGGCGACGGTGGAGCTGTTCGCGGCCGAGGGTGCGCGGGTGGTGATCGCCGACGTCAACGATGCGGCGGGCGAGGCGCTGGCGGCGCGGATCGGCGGCGCGGCGGTCTACCAGCGCACCGACGTTTCCGACCGGGCGCAGATTCAGGCGGTGGTGGACCGGGCGGTGTCGGCGTTCGGTTCGCTGGACATCATGATCAACAACGCCGGCATCTCGTGCCAGGCGTACCCGGACTTCCTCGACGACCGGCTCGACGATTTCGACCGGGTGATGCACGTCAACCTGCTGGGGCCGATGCTGGGCACGCAGTTCGCGGCGCGGCAGATGAAGGCGCAGGGCACCGGCGGGGCGATCATCAACACCGCGTCGATCGCGGGAACGCTGGCCGGGCAGGCGATGATGACCTATCGCGCCGGCAAGGCGGCGCTGATCCAGTTCACCAAGTCGGTGGCGATTGACCTTGGCAAGCATGCCATTCGCGTGAACGCGCTGGTGCCGGGGCACATCCGCACGCCGATGAGCTCGTTCCAGCAGGGTGCCTCGCCCGAGACGGTGGCGCGGCTGGAGACGGCGATCAACGACATCTACCTGTCGAACCAGATCCTGAAGCGCCGGGGCGAGCCGGAAGACTGCGCCTATGCCGCGCTGATGCTGTGCAGCCCGCGCGCGGTACACATGACCGGGGTGGTGCTGCCGGTGGAAGGCGGGGTGACGGCGGGCGATCCGGTGAACCACCTGGCCGATATCGTGGCGGCGCGGACCGCGATCCTGGGCGACGGCGCCTGATTGATTTTCGGGGCGGCATGTATCATATCGTCCAGGTTACGGAGGACCGGCGTGCCGCCATGAGGGTGGCGCGCGCCGGATGTGCACACGCATAGGGAGGATAGACCATGCGCAAGTTGATGACGGCGGTGCTGCTGGGCGGCACGGCAATGATGGCGGTTCCGGCATTCGCGCAGGACAAGCCGGCGGACGCCAACGCCAATGCCGGCAACGGAGACATCATCGTCACCGCGCGGCGCCAGAACGAGAATCTGGAGCGGGTGCCGGCGGCGATCACCGCGTTCAGCGGGGCGATGCTGGAAGCACGTTCGCTGCGTTCGGATTCGGATCTGCAATCGGCCACGCCGGGGCTGACCATCCGCCAGACCCAGGGCAACAACTCGCTGACCTACTCGATCCGCGGGCAGACCGCCGACACGTTCTCGGGCACGCCGTCGGCGGTGATCGCGTACCTCAACGAAGTGCCGCTGACGATCGCCAGCGCCTCGTCGTTCTATGACCTGGAATCGGTGCAGGTGCTGAAAGGCCCGCAGGGCACGCTGTTCGGCCGCAACGCCACCGGCGGCGGGGTGCTGTTCACCAGCGCCAAGCCCACCGACAAGCTGGAAGCGAAAGTGACCGGCCGCTTCGGCAACCTGGCGCTGCGCGAGGGCGAGGGCATGGTGAATCTGCCGCTGGGCGACAAGGCGGCGTTGCGCGTGGCCTTCGACGTGATGCGCAAGGATGGCTACATCCACAACAATTTCAACGGCCAGACGCTGGGCAACCAGGAGCGCAATTCGGTGCGCGCATCGCTGCGGCTGGCGCCGGTGGACGGGGTGACCAACACCACCGTGTTCCAGTACGAAGGCGTGGACGGTACCAACACCGGCGCCTCCTACGTGTGGTCGATCTATGGCTGCGGCAAGTACAACGGCTTCACGCTGAACTGCAATTCCTCGTTCCTGATCCCTTATGTGGCGGCGCAGAAGGCGGCGGGGCTGTATGTGACCAACCATCCCGGCGATGCCCGGCATCACGGCTTCTCGTGGCAGGCGTCGAACACCACCAGCTATGCGGTGAGCGACACCCTGACCGTGAAGAACATCCTGGGTGCCAGCCGCGCGCGGGTGAATTCGGTGCAGCCGCAGTTGGGCGCGCCTTATGTGACGATTGCCACCTATGACCAGAAGACCGGCAACACCGGCAATAACCTGGAAGTGAAGACGATCAGCGAGGAACTGCAATTGCAGGGCAAGGCGCTGGACGGGCGGCTGAACTATACCACCGGCGTCTATTTCCAGTGGCAGACCACCAACACGATCTGGCCGCAGACCTACTTCCTGAACCCGCCTTATCCGCCGGTGTTCGGCACCTGCACGGCGGGCGCCTGCGTGACCAGCGCGTTCCAGACCAAGGACCGCACCGCCGCGCTCTATGCGCAGGCGACCTATGCCCTGACCGACGCGCTGAAGCTGACCGGCGGCGTGCGCTATACCTGGGACAAGATCGATTTCGCCCAGCTCAACGTTGCCGACAACCCGTTCTATGGCGCGTTCCCCAACGAAGGCCGCACGTTCAGCGATCCGTCGTGGGAAGTGGGGCTGGAATACCAGGCGACCCCGGAACTGTTCGCCTATGTCAAGACGCGCGGTTCGTTCCGCGCGGGCGGCTACAACGGCGCGGCGGTGCCGCTGAACATTCCGGCGGTGCAGGGTGGCAACCAGTTCAATGCCGAGCACACCCAGGACATCGAGGGTGGCGTGAAGTTCCGGGGCGAGATCGCCGGGGTGCGCACCACGATCAACGTCGATGCGTTCAACCAGTGGGTGCAGGACGTGCAGCGCGTGGAATTCCCGCCGCCGGCGGCGGTGACGGTGAACGTGCCGTCGCAGGTGGTGTCGGGCATCGAGGGCGAGGCCAGCTTCAAGCTGTTCGACAACCTGGAGCTGGGCTGGCAGGGTGCCTATGTCAACGCGCGCTATACCAACGGCAATGTCACCATCAAGGGCGTGCCGTACCTCTATGGCCCGGTGGCGGATACGCCGAAGTGGTCGGGGACGCTGTGGATGCAGTCCAGCATTCCGGTGCCGGCGGCGTTGGGCGAGATTTCGGTGCGGATGGACCTGTATGGCCAGACCGGGCAGTACTTCTCGAACGCGTCGTCCAGCCTGGTGCCCAAGACGTTCCTGCCCGGCTATTCGCTGCTGAACGAGCGGATAAGCTGGAACCACGTGATGCAGTCGGGCCTGTCGCTGGCGGTGTTTTCGCGCAACCTGGGCAATCGCGGCTACTTCGTCGGCGGGATGCCGCTGGGTTCGGCGCTGGGGCATAACGCCGCCGCCGTGGGCGAACCGCGTACCTATGGCGTGGAGGCCAGCTACAAGTTCTGATCGTGTCGTGCGCGCGGTGCCGGGGTGCTTGCAGCACGCCGCGCACCGTGGCGCGGCCGCTCGTGCCGGAACGGCGTTGCAGAGACAGCCGGGAAAAGACGGCCGGGCGATGATTGTTACGGCAGGTCGTGACTTGTTCGGGCACTGAATGTAAACGATTTCCGGGGAGATTGTGATTCCTTGGACGCTGGCGGGACCGAAAATCGGCGCACCGGCATCTCCGGATTATGAGGCTTCCCTTGCGCGTCCTGAACCATGCGGTGCTTGCGATCGGCACCGCGACAATTTCGCTACCCGCCCCGGCGCAGGCCGATCCTGCCCGGTTCGCGGATGGCGACATCATCGTGACCGCACGCCGCCAGGACGAGAACCTGTCGCGCGTGCCGGGGGCGATTACCGCGTTCAGCGCCGAGACGCTGCAGGCGCGCGTCGTGCGATCGGATTCGGAACTGCAGGCGGCGATTCCGGGCCTGACCATCCGCCAGACCCAGGGCAACAATTCGCTGACGTACGCGATCCGGGGGCAGACGGCGGATGCGTTTTCGGGGACGCCCTCGGCGGTGATTTCCTACATGAACGAAGTGCCGCTGACGACCGCCGGGGCCTCGTCGTTCTTCGACCTCCAGTCGGTGCAGGTGCTGAAAGGCCCGCAGGGCACGCTGTTCGGCCGCAATGCCACCGGCGGCGCGGTGCTGTTCACCAGTGCGAGGCCCACCGACAAGCTGGAAGCGAAAGTGACCGGCCGCTTCGGCAACCTGGCGCTGCGCGAGGGCGAGGGCATGGTCAACCTGCCGCTGGGCGACTGGGCGGCGCTGCGCGTGGCGTTCGATGTGCTGCGCAAGGATGGCTATATCCACAACGCCTGGAACGGCGATACTTTGGGGAACCAGCAGCGCAATTCGGCGCGTGCGTCGCTGCGATTGGGGCCGGTGGACGGGCTGACCAACAGCACGGTGTTCCAGTTCGAAGGCGTGGACGGCACCAACACCGGGGCTTCCTATGTGTGGTCGGTCTATGGCTGCGGGACGTACAACGGATTCACGCTGAACTGCGTATCGTCGTTTCTGGCGCCTTACGTGGCGGCGCAGCGGGCGGCGGGGCTGTATGCCACCACGCATCCCGGCGGGGCGCGGCACCACGGCTTTGCGTGGCACCTCTCCAACACCACCAGCTATACGCCGGGCGACGACCTGCTGATCCGGAACATCGTCGGCGCCAGCCATGCGCGGACTCATTCGGTGCAGCCAGAACTGGGCGCGCCGTTCATTTCGGTCGCGCCGTTCGACCAGATCACCGGGCTGACCGGCGATCGGCAGAACGTCACCTCGATCAGCGAGGAACTGCAATTGCAGGGCAAGGCGCTGGCGGGGCGGCTGCACTACACCGCCGGGGTTTATTGGCAGCGGCAGGCGTCGGACACGATCTGGCCGCAGACATATTTCCTGTTTCCGCCTTATCCGCCGGTGATCGGCACCTGCACCGCCATCATCTGCGAAACCAGCGCGTTCCGCGCCACCGATCGCACCGCCGCCATCTATGCCCAGGCGACCTATGCGTTGACCGATGCGCTGAAGGTCACGGCCGGGCTGCGCCATACCTGGGACAGGATCGACTTTTCGCAGCTCGACATCGCGGACAACCCGTACTTCGGTGTGTTTGCCGACGAACGTCGCACTTTCAGCGATCCTTCGTGGGAAGCCGGCCTGGAATACGCGGCGACGCCGGAATTGTATGCCTATGTGAAGACGCGCGGATCGTTTCGCGCCGGCGGGTTCAACGGCGCGGCGGTGCCGGTGGACATTCCGGCGGCGCAGGGCGGCAACCGGTTCGATGCCGAACACACCCAGGACATCGAGGGCGGGGTGAAGTATCGCGGCCGCCTGGCCGGGGTTCGGATGACGATCAGCATTGATGCGTTCAACCAGTGGGTGCAGGGTGTGCAGCGCGTCGAATATCCGCCGCCCGCGCCCGTGACCGTCAGCGTGCCCGCGCAGGTGGTGTCGGGGATCGAGGGCGAGGCAAGCTTCCGGCTGTCCGCCCGTTTCGAGGCGGGCTGGCAGGGCGCTTATGTCAACGCGCGCTTCACCGATGGCCATGTCACCATCAAGGGGATGCCCTACCTCTATGGTCCGGTGGCGGATACGCCGAAGTGGTCGGGTGCGCTGTGGGCGCAGCTCAACCTGCCGGTGACGGCATCGGTGGGCGACGTCGCGCTGCGCGTGGACCTGTACGGCCAGACCGGGCAATACTTCTCGAACGCCTCGTCGAGCCTGGTCCCGAAGACTCACCTGCCCGGATATGTGCTGGTCAACGGCCGGGTAAGCTGGGATCACGTGATGCGCTCGCCGCTTTCGCTGGCGGCATTCTCGCGCAATCTCGGCAATCGCGGCTATTTCGTCGGCGGCATGGCGCTGGGGGCGGCGCTGGGGCACAATTCCGCCGCGGTGGGTGAGCCGAGGACCTATGGCGTGGAGGCTTCGTACACGTTCTGATCGTCGGTTCTGGCGGGATTCGCACGGGCGCGCAGGCGAAGGCTTGCGTGCCGGTTTTCGATAGTGCTTACTATCTGAAACCTGTGTGGGAGAGAATCGATGGACTGGTGCGGTGGGCTGGAGCGTGAACTCGACGGCGCGATGATCCGGGAGAAGCCAGCCGATCCGGAACTGCGCGAAAGCGCGTCGGTGTGGCTGTTTGCCGACGACGGCAGTTTCGCGATGCCGCGCATGGGGCTGGAGGCCGTGGGCGCGGTGTGGGAGAACCACCGCTATGACGGCAACTTCGCGTTTCCGGATGGGCGCGTGCTGCGGGTATCGCGCCATGCGCCGACGCTTTCGACGCGGGCCGATGACGGTAGCGATACCGTGCTGGGGGCAGGGGGGCTGCAATTCCGCTGCGTCGAGCCGTTCCGCAAGTGGTCCATGCGGTTCGAGGACACGATCCTGGAAAGCACCAGCCTGGAGCAGATCAGGGGCAACTTCCGCGTCTATGTCGAGGCGCCCGAGCCGGCCGGGGTGAAGCACACGCCGATCCTGCTGGAGGCCGAGCTGGAAATGGCGGCGCCGGGCTGGACGCAGGACCTGCGGCCGCACGCGCTGGAACGCATGACCGAGGGCGAGCGCGCCGATGCCGGGCTGATGGGCTTCGGCTGGCGGGTGGAGCAGGTGTGGCGCGGCACCGCGCGGCTGACCATCGACGGCGCGACGCGCGAAGTGGCCTGCACCGGCAACCGCATCCACCGCCAGAGCGTGCGGCCGATGGGCACGTTTCGCGGCCATTGCTGGCAGGCGGCCAGTTTCCCCGACGGGCGCGCCTTTGCCTATTGCGCCTATCCCCCGCGCGCGGACGGCAGCACCTACAACGATGGCTATATCTGGCAGGACGGCCGGTGGTACAAGGCGCGCGCGACAAAAATTCCGTTCCTGCGCAATATCATGCCGGGGGGTGATGATGTTTCGCTGGAACTGGAATCGGACCTGGGCATCACCCGCATCGCCGGGGTGACGACGCTGGGCAGCTTCCACATCGCCAATCCGGGCACCAACGGCATGAACAACAACCAGTCGGCCGCGAAGTACACGTGGGACGGGGTGGAGACCTATGGCATGATCGAACGGTCGTCGCCGGTGGAACTGTGTACGGTGCGGGTGTGAACCGGCTTTCGGGAGAGGCATGATGGGCAGGTTGGATGGCAAGGTGGCGGTGATAACCGGCGCCAGCGGCGGCATCGGCGCGGCGATCGCGCGGACGTATGTGCGCGAGGGCGCGGCGGTGGTGATCTCGGCCCGGCGCGGCGAGGTGCTGGCCGACGTGGCGGCGGCACTTCAGGCCGACGGCGGCCGCGTCGTTGCGGTGACCGCCGACGTGGTGAAGCGCGCCGACGCGCAGGCGACGATCGATGCCGCGATTGCGGCGTTCGGGCGGCTCGACATTCTGGTGAACAACGCGCAGACCGCGCGGCAGAACCGGATCGAGGACATCACCGACGAGGGCATCGCCATCACCTTCGGATCGGGCCTGTTCGGCACGCTGTACCACATGCAGGCGGCCTATCCGCACCTGAAGGCGCGCGGCGGATCGGTGGTGAACTTCGGCACGCGGCAGGGCATCTATGGCGAGCCGGGCGACGGCACCTATGGCGCCAACAAGGAAGGCATCCGCGCGCTGTCGCGATCGGCGGCGCGCGAATGGGGGCAATTCGGCATTCGGGTGAACGTGATCAATCCGGCGGCCCTGAGCCCGGCGGCGGCGAAGTTCTTTGCCGAGAATCCGGAGCGCGGGCAGAAATACATGGACGACATTTCGCTGCGCTATTTCGGCGATACCGACAAGGACATCGCCCCGGTGGCGCTGTTCCTGGGCAGCGACGACAGCCGCTATGTGACCGGGCAGACGCTGAACGTCGATGGCGGACAGGTGATGCTGTGAGCAAGGTCGAAACCCCCGGAATTCAATCTGGGCGCGTCGATTTCGACATCGCGGCGCGCCATGCCCAGGTGCTGGGCGAGGGGCCGCGCTATGCCCCGCTGACCGAGGCGGAGATGAGCGGGGAGGCAGTGGCGCTGCTGCGCGGGGTGCGGCAGATGTTCCACATTCCGCTGGATGCGACCGTGCCCGAGATCAGCCTGATCCAGTTGCGGCATACCGGGCTGTTCCGCGTGCAGATGGAACTGGGCATTGCCGTGGCCGGGCAGAGCGACATTCCCGCGCATGATCGCGAACTGGTGATCATGCGCGTCGCCTGGCTGACGCGGACGCCGTTCGAATGGTCCGAACACGCCGCGATCGGCCGCCGCTTCGGGCTGACGGGGAAGGAGATCGAGCGGGTGAAGGACGGCTCGTCGGCGCCGGGATGGAGCAAACATGACGCGGCGGTGCTGCGCGCCACCGAGGAACTGCTGGGGGATTACTGCATCAGCGATGCCACCTGGGCGGTGCTGGCAGAGAGCTGGAACGACAAGGCACTGATGGAAATGCCGCTGCTGGTGGCGAATTACGTGGCGATCGCGTTTCAGGTGAATTCGCTGAAGGTGCCGTTGCAGCCGGACAAGCGGGGATTTTTCGATACCTAGGTGTGATGACTTCAGGTTGAAGCAAGCTTCAACGAAGTCATCAGCGACGCTCAAGCATGGGGCGGCGGGCTTTTCGCCTGATGACGTGATTCCAAATCACGTCATCAGGCTCTGGAACGCAAGACGGGCGGCAGTCAGGTGACTGCCGCCCGCTTGCTTCAAGCCGGTAAGGCTCAGTTCTTCGACTTGTCGACCAGCGCGTTGGCCTTGATCCAGGGCATCATCGCGCGCAGCTTGGCGCCGGTTTCCTCGATCGGGTGGCGC
>JAGWVC010000018.1 GCA_018971065.1 Sphingomonadales bacterium
CTAGGCGGTGTTTACATTCATAGGCAACATTTGAGTGCCGCCACGAGATTGAGGAAGCCGGCGTAGTTTCTGGCGAGTTTGTCGTATCGGGTTGCGATGCGTCTGAAGTGTTTGATCTTGCTAAAGAAGCGTTCGATCAGGTTGCGGTCTTTGTAGATCGTGGCATCGAAGCTGCGCCATTTGGCGGTGATGGTCCGGCGAGGGACGACAGGTCTTGCACCGCTTGCCGCAATGGCGTCCATGGCCCGCTGCCCATCGTAACCCTTATCCGCCAGAACGTGGCCTGCCTTCAGCCCTTGGAGAAGCGGTTCGATTTGGGTGATATCGTTGCGCTCGCCGCCGGTCAGGATGAAGCGAACGGGGTTACCCAGCGCATCGGTGGCGGCATGAACCTTGGTGCTCAAGCCGCCTTTTGACCGTCCCAGCGCGTGAGCTTCAAACCGATCTTCGGATCGATCGCTTTTTTTGGGGCACCGGCACTATGCTGATGGGCACGCACGATCGTGCTATCGACAAGGATATATTCGAAGTCGGCATCATCGCTCAACGCCTTGAAAAGACTCTCCCAAACGCCACTCCGGCACCACCGGTTGAAACGCTGATAAACGGTGTGCCATCGGCCAAACTCCTTAGGCAGGACACGCCAGTGCGCGCCCGACCGGGCCAGCCACAGGATCGCCTCCACAAACAGCCGATTGTCGCCCCCCGTCCGTCCAGGGTCTGTCGCCTTGCCCGGCAAATGCGGCGCCATGCGCTCCCAAACCGCGTCACTCAGTTCCTGTCGATCCATCCATGCTGACCTCCATCCAGCCAGAAGCTTGAATCAGACTTCTACCTCATTGGGAATCCTGAATGTAAACACCGCCTAGGAACTGGATCGCAATGAACCGGAAAAGCCTTGGCTGATCGAGTCAATGGCAGTGGTCCATGCCGGACCCTATCCTTCGCCCCCGCGTGACAGGCCCGAGGCGGCGAGTTGGGCGTCGATTTCGGCGACCAGCCGCGCCAATCCCGCTGCTTCGGCGCTTTCGGCGCGGGCGGTCAGCACGTCCTGGGTGTTGGAGGCGCGCAGCAGCCACCAGCCGTCGGGGCTTTCCACCCGCACCCCGTCGATGGCAACGAAGGCCCGGCCCGCTGCTTCCAGCCGGGCGCGCACCTCGGCCACCGCCGCCGCCTTGCGCCCGGCGGGTACGGCGAAGCGCAGTTCGGGGGTGTTGGCCATCGCCGGCATGGCATCGCGCAGTTCGGTGACGCTGCGCCCGAGGCGCGACGCGGCGGCGATCAGCCGTAATCCCGCGTAGAGCGCGTCGTCGAATCCGTAATATTCGTCAGCGAAAAAGACGTGCCCGGTCATTTCGCCGCCCAGCGGCGCGGCCGTTTCTTTCATTTTGGACTTAATCAGGCTGTGCCCGGTCTTCCACATCAGCGGCTGCCCGCCCAACTCGGCAATCCGGTCAAACAGCGCCTTGCTGGCCTTAACATCGCCGATAATCAAAGATTTGGGCCGCCTGCGCAGCAGGTCTTCGGCAAAGATCATCAGCAGCTGATCACCCCAGATCGGCCGGCCAAGGCTGTCCACCGCCACGATCCGGTCGGCATCGCCATCGAAGGCGATGCCAAAATGGAGCCGTCTGTCGGCGACCAGATGCCGCAGGTCTGCAAGGTTCGCCTCGACAGTGGGGTCAGGATGATGGTTCGGAAAATTCCCGTCCGGTTCGGCGAACAGGACATGATGCTCTCCCGGCAGCCGGGCCAGCAGGCGTTCGAGCGCTGGGCCGGCAGCGCCGTTGCCCGCGTCCCAACCGATCCGAAGGGCGGACAGCCGCTCGTCGCCGATCCCCGCGACAGCGGCGAGCAGGCGATCGACATAGGCATCGAGGACATCGCGGCTATCGAGGCTGCCCTTGCCGGCCAGCCAGTCACCAGCGGCGGCGATGCGGCCCAGCCGGGCTATGTCCTCGCCGTGAAACGGCAGTCCGTGAAGGACCATCTTGAAGCCATTGTCGTGCTTGGGATTGTGGCTGCCAGTTACCTGAATGCCGCCATGCACCTGTTCGGTTGAGGCTTCGGCATAGTAGAGCATCGGCGTCGGCCCCATGCCGATGCGCACCACGTCAGCGCCGCTTTCCCGCAGCCCGGCTACCAGCGCCGCCTCCAGCATGGGGGATGACAGGCGCGCATCGCGCCCCACCGCCACCCGGCTGCCGCCGGCGCGGCGCAGCAGGGTGGCGAAGCTGCGGCCCACCGCATGGGCATCGGCTTCGGACAGGGTCGCGCCGACCGTGCCGCGAATATCGTATTCGCGCAGGATCGACGGGTGGAAGCAGTGGTTGCTGACGGCCCCGCTCACGCCCCGGTCGCCGGCCCTTCGACCAGCCGCGCCAGCAGCAGGTCGCGTGCATCGTTGGCTTCGTGAACCTGTTCGCTGGTGCCGCCCTTGTCCGGGTGGACCATGGCGATCAGCCGCCGGTGTGCCTCGATGATCTCGGCATGGCTCGCCGATCGCTGCACTCCCAGCAAGGCGCGGGCGCGGCGGTCAGCAGCGTTTGCCGCGCTGTCGGCGGGCTGCCACGGCCAGCGGCCGGTGACCTGCTTCCAGACAAATGCGCCCAGCGCGATCAGCAGCAGCTTGGCCATGGCCCGATCCTGCCGCCTCAGCCCTGCGCCGCCAGCGCCAGCTCGGGCTCGCTGCCCGGATGCTGCGGCACCGGCAGGTTGAGCGCGGCGATCAGCGAGCGCAGCTCCTGCCGGGCAACCAGATGGCTGGTGCCCAGCTCGCCCAGCTGACCCTTGTCGAGCAAGGTCAGGCCCGAGGGGAACAGCTCGCGGTAGATCACGCGTTCGGACAGGCCACCGGCGACTCGGAAACCCACCCGCTTGGAAAGTTCGGTCAAGGCCCCATCAAGCCGCTTCATGTTGCGCGCTTCGGTAAAGCCGGTGCGGTTGCGCACCACCACCCAGTCCATCTCGCGGCGGCGGTCGGTGATCGTCGCCATGGCGCGCTTCTTGCGGGCTTCCCAGATCAGTTCAGCATAGAACGACAGGCGGCGCACCTTGAAGGTTTCGGCGTCAACCTGGCCGATCAGGTCGAAATCGACGAAACTGTCATTGAGCGGGGTGACAAGCGTATCGGCCCCGGTGGCGGCGTGGCGAGCGAAAGGATCGTCACGGCCCGGGGTATCGAACAGCAGGAAGTCCACGCCTTCGGACATTTCGGCGATCTGCGCCTCCAGCTCGGCGATGCTGTCACCCTGGAACACGGCAAAACGCGGGCCGGGCAGCTTGATGCCGCGCCGGCGCTGGGTTTCGGCGCGGTTTTCCAGATAGCGGTGCAGCGTACGCTGGCGCGGATCGAGGTCGATCGCCGCCACCCGCGCACCCTGATACGACAGGGCGACGGCGACGTGGACTGCCGTGGTCGACTTGCCGGTGCCGCCCTTTTCGTTAGCGAAGACGATGCGATGGGGGCCGGAATGGGCGGACAAGGCGGGGGCACTCTCTTACTGGTGTTGCTGCAACGGGGTGCGCGGCGCTAGGGGTGCCGCTTCACCGGGGTCTTATCGCAAGGGACGGGCAGCGTGCAAACCATCAGACAGCTTGATCCACTACGCCGTGCGGTAGAGGCGCTGCGCGAGGGCGGGCCGGTAGCGCTGGTGCCGACCATGGGCGCGCTGCACGAAGGCCATCTGACGCTCGTGCGGGAAGCGAAGCGCCGGGCCGCTCACGTTGCCGTGTCGATCTTCGTCAACCCGCGCCAGTTCGGCCCGAAGGAAGACCTTGCCGCCTATCCGCGCCAGCTGGAGCGCGATTCGGCGATGCTGGCGGGGGAAGGCGTATCGCTGCTCTGGGCACCGGATGTGGAGGTGATGTACCCGGATGGCTATGCCACCAACGTCTCGGTCTCCGGCGTCAGCGAGCGGCTCTGCGGCGCGGACCGGCCCGGCCACTTCGACGGGGTGGCCACCGTGGTGGCCAAGCTGTTCAACCAGGTCCGCCCGGACATGGCGCTGTTTGGCGAGAAGGACTGGCAGCAGCTGGCGGTAATCCGCCGCATGGCGCGCGATCTCGATCTGGTGCTGCCCCATGCCGATGCGATCCACGGCGTCGCGACGGTGCGCGAGGCGGACGGGCTGGCGATGAGCTCGCGCAACGCCTACCTCACCCCGGAGCAACGCGCCCATGCCGCCAGCCTGCCGCGCGCGATGCGCCACGCCATCGCCACGATCACCGGCGGCGCGCCGGTGGCCGATGCGCTGGCCGGGCTGCAAGCCGCGCTGCTGGCGGGCGGCTTCGCCTCGGTCGACTATGCCGACCTATGCGATGCCGCCTCGCTCGAATCACTGGACCGGCTGGGCACCGTCCCGGCGCGGCTGCTGGTGGCGGCACGGATCGGCAAGGCCCGGCTGATCGACAACATGGCGGTTGAGACACCCGCCTGACGTCAGCCCACCCGTTCGTGTCGAGCGGACAGGTTTCTGCCTTTGAAAACGGCGATGCCTAACGGCAAACGTCATTTGCCTTGCGCGCAATAGGGGTTACAATCGCGCCAAAGGTCGCACCTTGTCCGGCAGCAACGCAGCATAGCAGCGCCGGGTTGTTTAACAGGGAGCATTTTCGATGAAGACCTTCGTCAGCGGCATCGCCGCTATCGCCCTGGTGGCCGCATCGGCCCCGGCATTCGCCGCTGATCGCGGATCATCGGGCCATCAGGCCCAGGCGCGCGGCACCCAGCAGATTCCGCACTGTACGCGCAACCTTGGCACCATCGCCATTGTCGAGCCGGACAGCCAATGGTGGCGCGAATATAACCTCGGCTCGCCCGAGGCGATCCTCAAGATTTTCGTCCAGCAATCGGGCTGCTTCTCCATGGTCAACCGTGGCCGCTCGATGCAGAGCCGCGCGATGGAACGCGCCATGGCCGACAATGGCGAGCTGCAATCCGGCTCCAACCTCGGACGCGGTCAGGTGAAGGCCGCCGACTATTTCCTTGAGCCTGACATCGTCTCGGCCAACCGCAATTCCGGTGGCGGCGGTATGGGCGCGGTGCTGGGCGGCATCGGCGGCGGCCTGTTCGGGCGCGGCGCGGGCGCGCTGCTGGGCGGGATCAACGTCAAGAAGGGTGAGGCCAACGTCACCCTGTCGATCGTCAATGCCCGCACGACCGAGGAAATGGCGCTGGTCGAAGGCTATGCCCGCAAATCGGACGTCAGCTTTGGTGGCGGCGCGGGCGGCCTGTTCGGCGGCGGCACCTTCGCCGGCGCGGCGGGCGGCGGCTATCAGGATACCGCCGTCGGCCAGATCATCGTGCTGGCCTATCTCGACGCCTATACCAAGATGGTCACGCAGCTCGGCGGCTTGCCCGACAACGCGGCGGCAGCAGCGCCCCCCGCACGCTGACCGGACAGTCCGGCACCAACGCAGGGCGGGGCCGCAAGGCTTCGCCCTTCGCTCTGCGCGGAACCCAGGGTCGTTCGCGGCTTGGGATAAGCGGCAGCGCCCCCTTTGGCCCGGCATGACATGGCTGTAGGGTCGCATCCCGACCAGGCTGCATGTTCATGGACCGATCCACCCGCCCCCCCGATCTTCCCGCAACCGTGGCAGGTGCATGCCGCCTGCTTGGCTCGATCCACGATGTCGGCCCGCGCTTCGCCGAACAGACGGCGCGGCTGCACGACTTGCTCGCCCGGCAGCTGGGCGGCCCGCGCTTCGCCATGCTGGTGGTGCCCGATCACTGGGGCGAAGCGCCGCTGAGCGCCGCGCCCGCCTTCCGCCGGCAGTTGCGCGACTGGGCGGACAGCGGCATCGAGATGTTCGTCCACGGCTGGTTCCACCGCGACCATGCCCGGCACAGCGGCATGGCCCGGCTGCGCGCCAGCACGATGACGGCGAGCGAAGGCGAATTCCTCGGGCTGGAACGGGCGGTGGCGGCGCAGCGCATGGCCGATGGCAAGGCGCTGGTCGAAGACATCATCGGCCGCCCGGCGACCGGCTTCATCGCCCCTGCCTGGCTCTACGGACCGGGCGCGCGCGAAGCGCTGGACGCCAGCGGCTTTGCCCTGGCCGAGGATCACATGCGGGTGTGGCAGCCGGGCACCGGCCGGATCGTGGCGCGCGGGCCGGTGATCACCTGGGCCAGCCGGAGCCGCCCGCGCCAGCTGAGTTCGCTCGCCGTCGCGGCGCTGGCCCGCCACGGCCTGCACCGCCTGCGCACCGTGCGCATCGCCGTCCATCCCGGCGATACCACCGTGCCGGCGTTGATGGACAGTATCGAGCGCACTTTCGCAGCCTTCGCCGCGCGCCGGCCCGCCGGGCGCTATGCCGACCTGCTGGCAGATGGTGAGGTTGTTTGAGCCGCCTGATTACCTTCGTGACGTTCGCCATTGCACATGGCGCGGTGATGACTAGTAAGCGCAGCGACGAGCCGACCGGACGCAAGAACACTGCGACCACTGCGCTTCAAGAGTCCGAAACGCGATGATCTATTCAGCTTTCCTACATGCGGAATTTGCTTTGGCTGCGGATTGTGGACGTTTGCGGCGTCTGAGCAGCGTAAACAACGGCAAGGACGTTCCTGCATGTATCTCCAGAGCACGGCACCCGGGGGGGCGGCGCGCGGTTTGCCGTTGAACCTGCCCCAGAGCGGCGATCGCAACTATTCGCGGTTGGCCGGCTGGGCGAGCGGACTGGTCTCGCTCGCGCTGCTGGTCATGGTCGCCTATCGCCTGCGCGAAACACCGCTGGGGCTGGTGCGCGAGATGATCCCGGCCTCGGGACAGTTCTGGGTGGTCTTCGCCGCCTATTACCTGGCCGGGCCGCTCAGCGAATGGGTGATCTACCGCCGCTTGTGGGGCCTGCCGTTCTCGGGAATGGCGGCGCTGATGCGCAAGATGGTCAGCAACGAGCTGCTGCTGGGCTATCTGGGCGAAGTCCAGTTCTACGCCTGGGCGCGCAGCCGGCTGCAGCTGGCGAACACGCCCTTCGGCGCGATCAAGGACGTGGCGGTGCTTTCGGCGCTGACCGGCAACTTCGCCACGCTGGGCATGCTGGCACTGGCCTGGCCGCTGGTCGCCTCGGGTGCGATCGGGGTGGAAGGCCGCACCGCGTTCATCTCGCTGGGCGTGGTACTGGTTTCGTCGCTGGCGATCCTGTTGCTGCGGCGCAAGCTGTTCTCGCTGCCGCGCGCCGATCTGCTGTTCATCACCGGCGTGCACTTCCTGCGCATCCTGGCGGTGGTGGCGCTGGCGGCGCTGATGTGGCACACGATCCTGCCGCTGGTCTCGCTGGGGCTGTGGTTCGTGCTGGCGACGCTGCGGATGCTGGTTTCACGCCTGCCGTTGCTGCCGAACAAGGACGTGGTCTTTGCCGGCCTCGCCGTGTTCCTGATGGGCAGCGAGGTTCAGGTGGCCGGGCTGATGGCGATGATGGCGGCGATCCTGCTGGTGGTCCATATCGCCGTGGGCACTGCCTTTGCGGCCGGGGAACTGGCCAGTTCGTGGAGGAGCAAGTGAAGTCAATCCTGTTGTTGGGCGCTGTTCCGCTGCTGGTGGCAGCGGCGGTTCCGTCCTCCCCCGATCTCGGCAAGGCGGAAGGCCGCTGCCGTCCGGGCGAACCGGGACCGGCCTTCCTGGTGACGGTGGCCGGCCTGAAGGACCGTCAGGGTGAGCTCAAGCTGGAAGTCTATCCGTCGAACGACACCGATTTCCTGCAGGATGACAATATCCTGATCAACGCCGGCAAGACTTTCCGCCGGGTCGAGCAGCCGTTCCCCGCTTCGGGTCCGGTGGAGCTGTGCATCCGCGTGCCCGGGCCGGGGGCCTATTCGCTCTCGCTGCTGCATGATCGCGACCGCAACCGGCGCTTCGGCTGGACGGTGGACGGGATCGGCTTTTCCGCCAACCCGCACCTCGGCTGGTCCAAGCCGAAGGCCAGCGCCACGCGCGCGATGGCCGGGGCGGGGATAACGCGGATCACCGTGGTGATGAACTACCGCAATGGCCTGGGAGTCGCGCCGCTGGCCCGGTCACGGTGACGGCGTGAAGATCGTCGATGTCTGCGCCTTCCTCTCGCCGCACGGCGGCGGGGTGAAGACCTATATCGAGCAGAAGCTGCGCATCGGTCCGGAACTGGGGCATGAGATCGTCGTCCTCGCCCCCGGCGATAGCCATTCGGTAACCGAACATGGCCCCGGCGCGCGGATCGTCACCATCCCTTCGCCGCGCTTCCCGCTTGACCGCAAGTACTGGTATTTCGACGACGAAACCGCGCTCCATGCCGCGCTCGACGCCGAGCAGCCCGATTTCGTCGAGGTTTCCTCGCCCTGGCGCAGTCCGGCGATGGTCGCGCGCTGGGCCAGCGACGTACCGCGCGCGCTGGTGATGCACGCCGATCCGCTGTCGGCCTATGCCTACCGCTGGTTCGGACCGCTGCTGCGGCGCGAGACGATTGACCGCAGTTTCGAGCCGTTCTGGCAGCACTTGCGCGAAATGGGCCAGTCGTTTGACCGGGTGGTCTGCGCCAGCGGCGAACTGCGCGACCGGCTGGCCGCCGGCGGCGTCGCCAATACGGTGCTCCATCCCATGGGGGTGGAGGAAGGCCTGTTCTCGCCCGAACGGCGCAGCGCCGAAATGCGCAGCCGCCTGCTGGAGCTGTGCGACCTGCCGCCCGAAGCGCACCTGCTGATCGGCATCGGCCGGCTTTCGGCGGAAAAGCGCTGGCCGCTGGTGATCGACGCGGTCACCGCCGCAAGCCAGCACTTGCCGATCGGGCTGGTCATCCTGGGCCAGGGCAGCCAGCGCGGGCGCATCCTGCGCCACATCGGCGGCAATCCCCACGTCCGCATGCTCGCGCCCGAGCGTGACCGCCAGCGCTTCGCCACGCTGCTCGCCAGTGCCGATGCACTGGTCCATGGCTGCGAGGCCGAGACGTTCTGCATGGCCGCCGCCGAGGCGCGCGCCAGCGGCGTTCCGGTTGTCGTGCCCGACCGGGGCGGCGCGGCCGACCATGCGGCGGGCGGCGCGGGGCTGTCATACCAGGCGGGCAATGCCTTGGCTGCCGCCGAAGCGATCCGCACCGTGCTGACCACGCCGCCGGCGCGTCCGGCGCAGGCGCAGCAGACCATGCACGGCCATTTCGCCGGTCTGTTCGCCGACTACGCCTCGCTCGGTCCGCGGCTCACCCGCGCCGCCTGACGGAGCTGGATCGCCGAGGCGGGCAGTAACCGCAGCGCCAGCCGGCGCAAGGGACGCCCGATCCGGCCTGCCGCATCGGCCATGGCCAGATCGATCCACCCCGCCTCGCGCCGGGCGGAATAGAGGCAAAGCCCGGCGACGACGCCGTACCACAGCGCCAGATGCACCGCTGCAGCGGTCAGCGGGTGCCCGGTGTAGGTGGTCTGCACCAGATTGCTGGTACGCAGGAACAGCACGATGGCACCGATCCCCAGCGCCAGCCCGAAGCCGCCCGCCTTGCGCCGGGGCGGCTGGCCCAGCACCAGCGCCAGCCAGGGCAGCAGCAGGATGAACAGCGCGCTCGACAGCCGCGCCATCAGCGAGGCGGTGGCATGCCGCGCGTGCCCCACTTCGCTCCGCGCGCGCTTCGCCAGTGTGCCGGAGGACATGCGATCAAGCTCGTCGAGCAGCGGCAGGTGCGCGGCGGCGACCTCACGCGGGGAAACGACGAAACGATAGCGGTCGAAATGCATCACCCGCATGCCGCCCCTGCCATCGGGCACCAGGCGCTGGCCATCGTGCAGTTCGACGAAGATCTGCCCGGTGGCATCGCGCAGGGCCGTGGCGTCGCGCGCGGCAAAGGTCTGGTCGTCCTGTTGCGCGAACACCGCGCCGATGGACTGCCCCGGCCCGCGCGGGGCGGAGATCAGCACCACGCTGCCCCGGTCGGGCACGATGAATTCGTCGAAGGCGATCGGCGTGCCGAAGGTGCCCTTGCGGATTTCCAGCGCGGTTTCGTCAAGCGTGCGCTCGCCCCAGGGTTCGATGTCCATCCGCACCGCCAGCTGCGCCGTGGCGGCCAGCAGCGTCAGCAGCATCGGTGCCAGCATGACCCGGCGCGTGGAAATGCCGATGGAGGCGAAAACCTGCCATTCGCCGCGCAGCGCCAGCGCGCGCACGACCCAGGCCGGGGCAACGAAAGCGGCGACCGGCAGGGCAACGCCGAAGTATTCGGGGGCCAGCGCCGTCATCAACCGGGCCAGCAGCAGAAAGCGGGAATCGGTACCCGAAACCAGATCCCACAGCCGCGAGACATTCTCCAGGCTGAGGATCGCCACGACCAGTCCCGCCGTAATGGCAAAGGCCTGCACCACCTGACCCAGCAGGTAGATGTCGATCCGGCGCAATCGGGGAAACCAGCCGCTCATCCCGCAAGGACGCCGCCGCCGCGCCGCAACCGCAGCCGCAGCGGGGCAAGAGAATCGCCCCCGCCGCCGGGGCAGGGGCGATCAGGCGATCGGGCAGGGATCGAATCTGGCCCTTCGCCATCGGTCCGGGCAGGCAATGCGGGGACGACTCCGGCGGCAACCATGGCCAAAGCGCGCGCACGGCAGCGTGGCGGGCCGATGACATCGCGGTAATGCTGCATCGTGCTGCCTCAACGAACCGCGACCCGCAGTTCGGGCCGCCTTGCCACGCTCTTGCGGCCGCCGCCAACCAGCGTCTGCAGGTCGATCAGCGCGCGGCCAAGCGCGACGCCGGGAGAGCCAGCGATGTAGCGCGGTTCCCACAGCGGCGCAAATTTGTCCTTGTAGGCGCGCAGCCCTTCGAAGCCGTAGAGTGCCTCGCCGTGCCGGTAGAGCAGCGCCCCGGCATGGGCCCAGACCGGCGCGAGCCGCCGCGCGTCAATCCCCGCAAGCGGCGCAAGGCCGAGGTTGAACCAGTCGTAACCCTGATCGCGGCCCCACAGCATCAGGCGGCTGAACAGATAGTCCATGCAGCCATAGGGCAGGCTGGCCCCGTGCCGCATGAGATCGACCGACAGCTCTTCGCGCCCGCTCGTTTTCCAGACATTGGCGAAGGCGGCGATCTGCCCGTGGCAGCGCACCAGCGCCATGTCGCATTCGGCAAGGTAGGCGGGATCGAACCGCCCGACGCTGAACGCCTTCTCGCCCTGCCGCCGTGCTGCCAGCCAGTGATCCGAAACGCTGCGCAGTTCGGGAATCAGCAACGGCACCCGGGCAGCGGGAACCACCGAAAACGCCGCCCCGTCGCGCTCGGCCCGGCGCACGGCATGGCGCAGCGGGCGGGCATCGGGGCCGTCCAGGGTGAACCGGGCAAGGTTGACCCGCGCTTCCTCGCCGTACTTGATCAGTTGCAGGCCCATGTCGATGGCGATGGGCAGCACGGCGGCGCTGATCTGGTAGAGCAGCACCCGCCCCTGCGCCGCGTCGGCCATTTCGCGCAGGCGCCAGAGCAGCTCGGGCCAGTCGGCCGGATCGCCCACCGGATCGCCCATCGCGATCCAGCTGTGGCCCTGGATCTGGTACATCACGAAGCTGCGGCCCTCCGGCCCGGCGAGGAAGCGCTTGTCGCCGGTGAGCGCCAGCATGGCATCGGTCCGCGCGGCATGGGCCAGCACCTGGCGCGGATCGAACGGCGCATCGGCCAGCGGCGGGGCGGTGCTGGCCGGGGCATGGAACGAGATCAGCACATAGCCCGCGAACAGCACCGAGGCAGCAAAGCCCGC
Organism: Sphingomonadales bacterium; assembly: GCA_018971065.1. The sequence goes on from JAGWVC010000018.1 coordinate 11,698, forward strand.
CCGCAGGAAGCGCGAGGCATCGCCGTGCCAGGCGAATTGCCACCACATCTCATCCTTCGATGCCGGGAAGTGATTGGCAAACAGGCCGATCGCCAGCGACATGAACAAAACCGAGAGCGCCGCCGCCAGCCAGCCGGGCGACAGGGCATCGGCGGTCAGCGCGGTGCGGCGGTAGAACGAGCGGCGGTTCAGCTGGAGCAGCGCCGCCAGCAGCAACAGGGTCAGCGCCTCTTCATAATCAAACCCCTTGGCCAGCGAGAAACCAGCCCCGGCCAGCAACAGCATCCGGGTCATGACAAAGGCCGAGTCCAGTCGGCGGTACAACGCGGGGGCCAGCAGCAGCAGTCCGGTCCCGGCGAGACTGGCGGCGAGGTGCGAGGCTTCGATGAACGGCAGCGGGACCAGGTCGCGCAGCGCCGCCAGCCGCCACGGCACCGCCGGGATCGCGCCGGAAACCAGCAGCACCAGTCCGCCGACGAAGGCCAGCATGGCGATGGCCAGCGGTGCCACGCCCGCTACCAGCCGCGCCCCGGCATCGGTCGCCAGCGCCAGGGGCCGCTGCCAGTGCCGCCGTTCGTGCGCCACCAGCATGGCGATGGCGACGATCAGCGGCAGCAGATGGTAGATCAGCCGGTAGGCGATCAGCGCCGCCATAAGTTCGCCGCGCGGCGGCCCGGGCAGGGCGAGCAGCACCGTCGCCTCGAACACGCCGATACCGCCGGGAACGTGGCTGGCCAGCGAGGCGACGATTGCCAGCAGATAGGCAAAGAACAGCGGGGCGAACAGCGCCGCGCCGCCATGCGGCATCAGCACGAACAGCACCCCGCAGGCGGCAACGAGATCGCAGGTGGCGAGCGCGATCATCGCGCTGCCCTGCCGCGCGCCGGGCAGCGGCAGGCTGAGCCCGCCGAGACTGAGCCTGCGTCCGCCGCGCGCCGCCACGAGGCCATAGACGCCAAGTCCTGCCATCGCCGCCAGACCAAGGGCGCGCTGCCATGCCACCGACACATGGAGGCCGGCTATCGCCAGCGGCGCATGGTGAACCAGCAGGGTCACCGCGCCGGTCGCCAGCACGCCGCTCCAGAAGGTGCCGCTCGCCAGCGCGATGACCTGCGCCACTTCCCCCGCCGAAAGCCCCGCCGCGCCATAGATCCGCAACCGGGCCGAGCCACCGGTGACCAGCCCGAAGCCAAGATTGTGGCTGAGCGTGTAACTGGTGAACGAGGCGAGCGCCGCCGTGCCATAGGCCAGCCGCCGCCCGATCAGCCGCAGCGCCAGCACGTCGTAGAGCGTCAGCATGAGGTAGCTGGCGGCGGTCAGCAGCAGCGCGGCAACCAGTCGCCAGCCGGGGATCGCGTGGAGCGCGGCGGCGATATGGCGGCGGTCAACGCTGGCCAGCAGGCGGTGCAGCGCGGCAAAGGCCAGCACCGCCACCGCCAGCGTTGCCAGGGCCTGGATCGCCAGGCGGTGGCGGTGCAGCAGGGCCGCGATCCCGGTCGGCGCGGCGGGCTGTGTCATCCGTGCAGATCCCCATGCGGCGCGGCGCGCGTCCAGGTCTGCGCCTTGCAGATCAGGCCGTGCAGCAGGCAGCCGCTGATCCGCAGGTGATCGGCATCGATCATCTGGATGCGCGAAAAGAAGGTCCGGCCGATGTCGGGCACGAAAACCTCGCCCTGCCACATCGCCGCGGCAGCGGGGCGATAGTCCTTCAGCACCGGGGTGCCGATCAGCCGGGGCGTCCCGGCCTCGCGCGCATCGGCCTGCGCCTCCTGCCCCGCCCAGGCGACCGTGCCACACAGGCTGCCGCCGCACGCTGCGATCGCCACTTCGACATCGCCGCGCGGATTGCGCCACAGCCCTTCGGGCATCGGCCCGGTGGCAAGCGCCGGCGCGGCGCAGGCAAGCATGGCCGGCAGGCACAGGGCCAGCAATCGCTGCCGGGTGCAGATCATGACCTCTCTCCTTCGCGGGATTGCGCGGCCGCCAGCGCGCGGTGGAGGGCGGCGAACAGGGCATCGGCATCGAACTTCAGCAGATGGCCGCCCGGCAGCACCGCCTGGGTGACATTGGGCTGGCGCAGCAGCGGGCAGAGGCTGTCGCTCTCTTCAGCGCCGCGCAGGCAGATGACGGGAACCCAGTCCAGCCCGCGCGCGGTGGGCAGTGCCGGGGCGTCGGGCGGTGTGCGGTCCAGCATTTCCAGCGGCGAGACGCGCAGGAACACGGTGCGGGTTGGCACCACCAGCGCCACCATGGCGATGCGGCGGCGCAGATCGGGGGCAAGGCCCGGCAGGCCGTAATGCACCATGTCCGCGCCGAAGGACTGGCCAACCAGCACCACCCGCCCGGCATGGCCGAAGGCCATGGCGCGGCGGATCGCGGCGGCGAGCAACGCCGTGACATCGTGCTGGCTGCGGCGATGCCGGAAATAGCCGAGCGAATTCACCCCGATCGCCGGGATGCCGTGGGCGGCAAAGCGCTGCGCGGTCGGTCCGCCCAGCCCGGCCTTGAGCCCCATGTCGCCCGAAACCACCACGGCGGCGAGGCCGCGATCCTGCGGCATCGGCTGCGTGGTCGGGGCATAGGCTACCAGCACGTCGCGGTCCCAGTAGCCCAGCCAGGCCAGCGCCAGCGCCGCACCCAGCAGCAGCGCCGCCAGCGCCGCGATCACGCGCCGCATGGTCCTGCCTGCCGGGCTGCTCTCTGCCGGGTTCCGGGGGATCGTTTCCGCCATGATGACCGGCGCTAGCCCCTGGCGGCTGGCCGCAGCATGGCGCGAAAATGACCGATCCTTAACATGACTTTGCCCGGCGGCGGGCGGCATATTGCCAGTGCAATCCACTCCGAAAGCCCTGCGGGGAGCCGCGCACCCATGGCCAAGCATCCACCTGCCGAAACGGCCAGCCGGGTTCCTGCCGCCGCCGGCCCCGGGCTGCCATTCATGGCGCTGGCGCTGATCGCGGTGACCGCGGCGCTCACCAGCGCCGGGATCGCGCTCGACAACCGGCTGGACGCAACGGCGCTGCGGCATGGCCCCGCCGAGGGCGAGACCTGGTCGCACCTGCTCGATTTCACCGCCACGCCAGCCTCGCCGGGGCGGGTCGGACTGACGGTTACCTCGATCCGCAGCGGCGGCACGGCCGACCGTGCCGGGCTGGACGTGGGCGATGCCATCGAGGCGGTCGACGGCACCCCGGTCCGCTCCATCGGCGATGTGGCGCAGCGTTTGCGGAGCCGGCCGGCGCGTCCTATGCAATTGCGGGTAAGGCATGCCGGCGCGGACGAAACCATCGTGCTGGCCAGCAGGACGGACTGAAGGCATGGGACACAAGCTGCTTGTCATCGAGGATGACGAAGCGACCGCCACCTACATCGCCAAGGGCATGACCGAGGAAGGCTTCACCGTTGACCGCGCCGCCACCGGGCGCGACGGCCTGTTCCTCGCCAGCGACGGCAGCTACGACGTGGTGGTGCTCGACCGGATGCTGCCACAGATGGACGGCATGGCCGTGCTTTCGGCGCTGCGTGCCGCCGCGATCACGACCCCGGTAATCATCCTTTCCGCGCTGGGTTCCGCCGACGAGCGCGTCGCCGGGCTGACCTCGGGCGCGGACGACTATCTGGCCAAGCCCTTTGCCTTTGCCGAACTGCTGGCGCGGGTGCGGCTGCTGCTGCGGCGTTCGCAGGGCGATACGGCAGTGCAGACCAAGCTGGCCTGCGCCGATCTCGAAATGGACCTGCTGTCGCGCAAGGTGCGGCGGGGCGAACGCAGCCTTGATCTGCAGCCGCGCGAGTTCCGGCTGCTCGAATTCCTCCTGCGCCACGTCGATCAGGTGGTCACCCGCACCATGCTGCTCGAAGGCGTGTGGGACTATCACTTCGATCCCGGCACCAACGTGATCGATGTCCACGTCAGCCGGCTGCGGCGCAAGCTGGACGAAGGCGGCGAAGCGCCGCTGCTGCACACGGTGCGCGGTGCCGGCTATCGCCTCGCCCCGGCGGGCTGAGCGCGTGAACCGCACGCGCTACCTGCTGTCCACCACCGCGCGGCTGTTCTTTCCGCTGGTGCTGTTCCAGATCGTCGCCACCGGCGGCGTGCTGGTGTTTGTCTGGGTGGCGGGGCAGCAGGCGCTGAAGCGCGAGCAGCAGGCGCTGGTGAGCGAGCTGCACGACGACCTGATGGCCGATTTCCGCGAAGGCGGCGCGCCCCGGCTGGCCGAAACCATCACCACCCGCCTGAAATCCCAGGGCAGCCGCGCCCCGGTCATGCTGCTGGCGGACGCGGCGGGCAACCGCATCGCCGGCAATCTCGACGCGCTGCCGCCACTGGCGCAGGGCAAGAGCAGCTGGGTCGAGGCGCAGCTCTATCGCAGCGGCGCGCGGCTGCCGGAACGCATGGCGCTGAGCGTCGCCCGGCTGCCGGGCGGGCTGCGGCTGGTATCCGGGCTCGACGTCGGGCGCGACCTGCGGCTGCGGCGCAGCTATGAGCAGGCGCTGATCGCCGCGCTGTTGCTGGCCCTGCCGCTGACCCTGCTGGTTGCCGGCCTGATCGCCCGGATGATCGGCCAGCGCGTCCACGCCATGGCGCAGATCGCCCACCGGGTCGGCCACGGCGCGCTGGATGCGCGGGTGGCGCTGGACGGCAGCGGCGACAGTTTTGACGAACTGGGCAGCGAGATCAACGCCATGCTCGATCGCATCGAAACGCTGGTCGGCGAATTGCGGCTGGTCACCGACGGGCTGGCGCACGATCTGCGCTCTCCGGTGACACGGCTGAAATCGGCGCTGGAACGCGCGGCGGGCGAAGTGCGCGAGCCGCAGGCGCTGGCCGCGCTGGAGCGTGCCGGGGTGGAGGCGGAGGCGCTCAACGCCATGCTATCCACCGCGCTGCAGATCAGCCGCGCCGAAGCCGGCATCGGCCGCGACCGCTTCGTGGCGACCGATCTCGCCCGCTTCATCGAGGACCTGACCGAACTCTACGGCCCCTTTGCCGAAGCGCAGGGCTTTACCCTCTGCACCGAGGCCGGCGCGCCGGCTCCATCGCGCGCGATCCACCGCGAGCTGCTGGGCCAGGCGCTGGGCAACATGATCGACAATGCGATCAAATATGCCGAGGGCGGCAGCGCCATTCGCCTGTTCGTCCGGGCGGTGCCGGGCGGGCTCGCGATCGGGGTGGAAGACAATGGCCCCGGCATACCCGCCGCGCGGCACGAAGAAGCGCGCCGACGGTTCGGTCGGCTCGATCCGGCGCGCGGCATCGCGGGTTCGGGACTGGGGCTCGCGCTGGTCGAAGCCGTGGCGCGCCTGCACGGCGGAACCATGGCACTGAACGATGCCGCCCCGGGGCTGAGCGTCGCCATAGTGCTGCCCGCCTGAAGCCGCGTTGGCGCGGTGTGGCGATAATCTGAATCCAACATATTCCAGGCCCAGCGCTCGGTTTGTGGCGTGCGGAGTTGCGAGCGGACGGCCTCCACACAAACCGCGGCGCCCCCTTTGCAAGGGACGCCGCGTCTCGCTGTCGGAGGGGGTAGAGATCAGATCTTGTGGGCGGGCGTCGCCGGCTTGGCCGCGACCGTGGCGCGCGGAGCGGCCGGGTGCGCGACGGCAACGGCGCGCGGCGCGGCCACTGGCTTGGCTGGGGTCATCGGGTGGGCCGGCGTCATCGGGCGGGCGACCGCTGCGGTGCGCGCGGGTACGGCGGGACGGGCTGCCGGAGCCATCGGCTTGCTGGCCGGGCGGGCGACCATGGCGGTCTGCGTGGCGGGGCGGGCAGCGGCATGGGCAACGGTCCTGGCGGCGGGACGCGCTGCCGGCTTAGCCGCGCCGCCCGGGCAGGCGGTGAAGCGGCCATGGGCATCGCGGCAGGCGGCGGCGTCAGCCGAAACGGCGGAGAAGGTGAAGGCAGTGCCGGCGATCAGCGCGGCGGTGGCAAGCTTGCGGAAAGGGGTCATGGCATGGTGTCCTTGGCTGGGTGCCGGATCAATCCCCGGTCACCCCGGCCATTTCGCATGGCGGCGCTGTCGGCGCGGTGGCCGCTTCCTGAACTATCGGCAATGCTGCGGACGGCGCCGACGGCGCGGCGGGGACGGGATCGTTGCCCCCCACGCGCCCGGTGCGCTCCAGCTTGCCCCAGCCGATGCCAAGCCCGGCCAGCGCCGCATCGACCGCGCGGATCACCACGCTGTACATCAGCTGCCGGTAGATGAAGCGCTGGGCCAGCAGCAGCAGCGCCGGATAGCGCTTCTCGCGCGAATCAAGCCGGTAGGCGATGCCGCCGCAGACGAGGTCGACTGCGGTGAAGGCCAGCCAGTAGAGCCCCATGCGCAGCACGTCGGTCTGGGTCTGGGCCCAGCCGTGCTGGACAACGCGCAGCACGGTGCCGCTGATCGAGATGAGCAGGGCTAGATCGATCGCCGGAGAGACGACCGCGAAGGCGATCTGGAACAGCCAGGCCTGCGGCAGGCCGATCAGCGCCAGCCCGCCGGGGCGGCCTTCGCGCAGGATCGCGCGGTGCTTCCACAGGCATTGCAGCGTGCCGAACGACCAGCGGAACCGCTGCTTGGCCAGAGCACGGAACGTCTCGGGCGCTTCGGTCCAGGCCACCGCGTCCTCGTCATAGGCGATCTTCCAGCCGCGCCGCTGGATGGCGATGGTCAGGTCCTGATCCTCGGCAAGCGTGTCTTCGGGATAGCCGCCGACCGCGTCGAGCGCCTCGCGCCGCCAGGCCCCGACCGCGCCGGGCACCACCATGATCGCATCGAACCGGGTCAGCGCGCGGCGTTCCAGGTTCTGCGCGGTGACATATTCCACCCCCTGCCAGCGCGTGACGAGGTTGACCCGGTTGCCCACCTTGGCATTGCCCGCCACCGCGCCGATGCGCGGATCGGCGAACCAGCGCACCAGCCGGGCGATGGTCTGCGGTTCGAACTGGGTATCGGCGTCCAGCGCCACGATCACGCGGCCGCGCGCGCGCTCCAGCGCCCGGTTGAGCGCCGCCGCCTTGCCGCCGTTGACCAGGGTCAGCAGTTCGACGCGCGGGTCGCCGGCGAAAGCGGCGGCGACGATGGCGCTGGTGCGATCCTGCGAGCCATCATCGACGACGATCACCTGCAGCGGGGCATAGTCGCTGTCGAGCACCCGGCGCACCGAGGCTTCGATCACTCGCTCTTCGTTGAAGGCGGGGACGATCACCGTCACCAGCGGCGCATCGCCGGGCTGGTGGAGCGGCGGCGGCACCGGGCGGCGGGCGGTAAGCGCCAGCACCGCCAGCCCGACCGACCGCGCGATGCCCAGCGCGATGGCGAAGAAGAAGGTCCAGTTGAGCGCGACGATGGCCGAGGCCAGCACCGCGAACAGCGCGACGTCGGCGCGCACCGCGACAAGGTCCGCTCCCTTGACCGGCGGCATTACCGCATCGTGGTTCAGCCCGGCCAGTTCCGCCGTGGTGACGATGCGGTAGCCTGCCTTCTGCAGCCCTTCGATGATCCCCGGCAGCGCCGCCACGGTCTGCGAGCGATCTCCGCCGCCGTCGTGCAGCAACACCACGTTTTCGGACCGGTCCGGCCCCGCCGACTGGACCTGCTGCAGCGTCCGCGCGACGATGGCCTGCGCGCCGGGCCGCTTCCAGTCACCTGGATCGACGTGCAGCCCGACCACGGTATAGCCGCGCTGCTGCGCCACCAGCGCGGGCATCAGCTCGTCCGCCGTGGTCGGCTCGGCATCGCCGAAATAGGGTGCGCGGAACAGGCGGGTGGAACGCCCGGTCGCCGCTTCGACCAGCCGCTGCGTGGCGTTGAGTTCCAGGCCGATCCCGGTCGACGATTCCTCGGCCATGTTGGGGTGGGTGTAGCTGTGGTTGCCAATCTCGTCGCCATCGGCGGCGATGCGCTTGAGCAGATCGCGGTTGGTCACCCCGTTCTCGCCGACGATGAAGAAGCTGGCGGGAACGTGGTAGCGCTCAAGGATCGCCAGGATCTTCGGCGTCCAGGTCGGGTCCGGCCCGTCATCGAATGTCAGCGCCACCAGCTTGTCGCGCTGGCCGGTGCGCTCGACCACGTAGGGCGTGGGCAATTGCTGGTACTGTTCGGAGACGATGTCGCCGCCCGCCTTGTCGAAGCCCACGGTGCGGCTGCCCGGTCGCGGCGTGGCGGCAACCTTCAGGATCTCCCCCTCGCCCTCCACGTCGACATTGGCTTCCTGCGTGATCGCGCGCAGATCGGGCCGGTGGCCGCTGCGCCAGCCATCGAGCGCGCTCCAGAAGCCGGGGTCTTCCGATCCCAGCCGCCACAGCGCGATGTCGCCCAGCCCCAGCCGCGAGAGCGCGCGCATCTGGTTCCACGCGCTCGCCGCGTCGAGCATCCACACGTCGTGGCGGTGGCCTTCGTCGAGATAGGAAAAGCCGGTGCCGTTGGCCGAGGGCGCGAAGGTGGGCGCGGCGCCGCTGTCATGCGCGGCGAGCCAGGCTTCCTCGATGGTCATGCTTTCGGCCACGCCATCGTGCCAGTTGTAGGCATAGTTGCCCAGCGCGATCACGGCCTTGCCGGGCGGCAGCCCCTGCACCGATTTCGCCACCCGGTCGGTGAACCAGGCGCTGGAGGCAATCGGCCCGGCCTCGCCGCCCTGCCAGTGCTCGTCATAGGCCATCAGGATCAGCTTGTCGGCCACCGGCGCGAAATCGCGCGGCGACCAGGCGGCATTGCCCACCGGCAGGGTCAGCGAAACCACCCGGTGGCGCGGGGCGAAGGCGGCGCGGGTTTCAGCCAGCAGGCTGCGCAGATCGCGCGCGCTGGCATCGGGCAGGTTCTCGAAATCGAACATGATGCCGCCGTCGCCAGTGCGGTCGAGGTAGGCGGTGATATCGGCGATCAGCTGGCGGCGGCGCGCCGGGCTGGCGAGCAGCGCGGCGGTGCCGGCGCTGTCCCAGTTGCCCTCGTTGGCGTTCTGCAGCACCGGCACGACCAGCGGATGGTGCAGGCTGGAGGCCAGCACCCGGCGCAGCCGCTGGTCCGGGGTTTCGCTGAGCCGCCCCGCCGGATCGAGCGCGAGCAGCGTCGGCGCGACCCAGTCGAGCTGGTCGATATGGCGGGCGAGCGACGGCGCGCTTTCGTCTGCCCAGGTCGGGTAGAAGCCCACGGTCAGCGGCTTGCCCGCCGGTGCCACGCGCGCGGCGGCGCGGCCGGGCAGCAAGTGCCGCAGCCGGTGCGACAGGGTGCTGATCTGCGCGCGGAACGGCAGCGGTGACTGGTGCTCGTAGACGATCGGCAGCGACGAGGGGATCGGCACCGATAGCACCGTGCTGGCGAAGGCCAGGCTGGCCAGCAGCAGCGCCAGCAGCACGCCGAAGCCGATACGCCGCGTCCAGCGCCTGCGCTGGCCGGTGGCGTCGAAGAATACGGGAGCAGACACGCCATTCCTCATGGAAACGAGACCTTGGATGGGTGTCGACCCGGAGCAGGGGTGGTTGCCAGTGGAATGGGTGGGGGCTGGCAGCCCCGGGCCGACCGCCACACCCTTAGCCCCCGCGCCGCTGCGGGCGGGTGACTGCCGGATTACAATAATGTCATGCTGGGGCGTTTGCGGGTTGGATCAATGTCATGTCATCAGGCTCTAGTCCCTACCCAGCCCCGCCAAACCAGCGGCGCTCGAACCACAGCGCTAGGTTCACCAGTGCGATCAGCACCGGCACTTCCACCAGCGGGCCGATGACGGCGGCGAAGGCGACCGGGGAGGCGAGGCCGAAGGCGGCGATGGCCACGGCGATGGCCAGTTCGAAATTGTTCGACGCGGCGGTGAAGGCCAGCGCCGCGGTGCGTTCGTAGCCCGCGCCGATGGCCCGTCCGGCAGCAAAGGCGGCGACGAACATCACCACGAAGAAGATCACCAGCGGCAGGCCGATGCGCAGCGCGTCACCGGGCAACGCCAGGATTTCCCCGCCCTTGAGGCTGAACATGGCGACGATGGTGAACAGCAGCGCCACCAGCGTCACCGGGCCGATGGCGGGCAGGAAATGGCCTTCGTACCAGTCGCTGCCGCGCGCCCGGATAAGGCTGCGGCGCACGAGGTAGCCGGCGAGGAACGGTATGCCGAGGTAGATCAGCACGGCCCGCGCGATGGTGCCGAACTGGATGTCCACCACATGCGCCTCCAGCCCGAACAGCGGCGGCAGCACGGTGAGGTAGAACCAGGCGTAGGGCACATAGAACAGGATCTGGAACAGCGAATTGAACGCCACCAGCCCGGTGACATATTCGGCGCTGCCCCGCGCCAGCTGGTTCCACACCAGCACCATGGCGATGCACGGGGCGATGCCGATCAGGATCAGCCCGGTCATGTATTCGGGCCGGTCGGGCAGGAGCAGTGCCGCCAGCGCGAACATGAAGGCCGGGGCAATGATCCAGCACAGCATGAAGGACAGCGCCAGCACCTTGCCATCGCGGAACACCTGCCCCAGCGCCTCATAGCGCACCTTGGCGAGCGGCGGGAACAGCATCAGGATCAGCCCCAGCGCGATGGGGATGCTGGTCGATCCCACCGACATTGCCCCCAGCGCGCGCGGCACCGCCGGCACCAGCGATCCCAGCGCGATCCCCAGCGCCATGGCGGCGAAGATCCACAGGGTCAGGTAGCGATCGAGGAAGCCGAGCCGGCGGGCGGGGGCGGGCATGGCGAGCGCGGTCACTGCGCGGCGGCCTGCGCGGCGGCACCGGCCTGGCTGCCGATCTCGGCCAGTCGCGTGCGCAGCGCCATCTCGTCCAGCGCGCGGTAGGGCAGGGCAACCAGCAGGTCGATCCGCCGCCTGAGATAGCGCAGCGCATCAAGGAAGGCCTCGCGCTGGCCCTCGCCCTCCACGGCTGCCGGATCTTCGATGCCCCAGTGCGCGGTGATCGGGCGGCCCGGCCAGACCGGGCAGCTTTCGCCGGCGGCATTGTCGCAGACGGTAATGATCAGATCGATCTCGGGCGCGCCGGGCCGGGAGAATTCGTCCCAGCTCTTTGACCGGAAGCCTTCGTGCGCGAAGCCGAAATCGCGGAGCACCTGCAGCGCCATGGGGTGCGGCTCACCCTTGGGCTGGCTTCCCGCGCTGAAGCCGTTGAAGCGCCCGGCCCCGTCCTTGCCGAGCACCGCCTCGGCCAGGATCGAGCGGGCGGAATTGCCGGTGCAGAGGAACAGCACGTTGATCGGTCGTTCGGTCATGTCCATTCCCTCAGCAGCAGCCGGACTTTGCCGGCGCAGCGGCCAGCGTGGGGGCGCAGCAGGCATTGGCGGCGGCATTGCCAGAGGCGAGCGCGGCAAGGTCCGGGCTTGCGCCGTAGCTGGTGCTGTCCCCGGTGGTGAGGAACGCTTCCCACACCACGCCGTCGGGATCGGCGATCCAGCTCTTTTCCGACTGCGCATAGCAGCAGGTGGTCGCGCCTTCCTCCATGACGGGGCCGTTCGCCGCCTTGAGCCGGCCATAGACCTCGGCCAGTTCGTCCGCGTCCTCCACCTGCACGCCCAGATGCTCGATACCCTTGGCCGCGCCGCACTTTTGCGAAATGGCGAAGTTGATGCGCGGATCGTCGAGCATCCACTTGGCATAGTCGGGGCGGGCAACGTTCGGCTCCGCGCCGAACAGGCCGGAATAGAACGCGATCGAGGCGTCGAGATCGGCAACCCCGACGTGAACGTGGAAACGCTTCATGCAACATCCTTTGCGGCAAGCGAGGCGGGCAGGCAGGCCGCGACGGGCGAGCAGGCCACCCCGCCGCAGCAGTTTTCGGTAAGGTAGCCCATCAGCGCGTTCATCGCGGCGAAGTCTGCCGCGTAGATGATCGAGCGGCTGCGGCGGCGCTGGCTGACCAGCCCGGCATGGGAGAGCTGGGCAAGGTGGAAGCTCATCGACGAGGCCGGCACGCCCAGCGCCTCTGCCAGCGATCCCGCCGGCAGGCCTTCCGGCCCGGCCTGGACCAGCAGGCGGAACACCGCCAGCCGATGCTCCTGCGCCAGCGCTCCCAGCGCGCGGATGACCGGACCTGCCTCCATCACCTTCCTCCAATGATTCGATAATTATCGAAATATAGTTTCCGGCCGGGCAGTCAAGCGGCATGGCGGCCCTGCCCGGCGAATTCGTGCCGCGCTTCGCCGTGACCATGGTAGGCTGCGGCTTGTCTCCCGCCATTCCGGCGTGCGGCACCCCAGGTGGAGCACTCCGGCATGGCCAAATCGCAGAAGCGCAGCAACCGCGAAGTGCGCAAACCCAAGGCGACCAAGACCAAGGACAGCATCGTCGCCATTTCCGGGCCGGATACGGCGGTGAACAAGCTGATGCAGAAGCCCAAGGGCAAACTGTAGAGCCTTTCAGCCTCGGCCACCGCGCAGCGTCCCGGTTTCACCAGACGCACGCCAGCGCCCTTTCGCGCCCGCCGGGCTTGGCCTATGGTCGCCCGCGCAACTGGCGGAGAGGTCCATGCACCGCAATCTTGAATGCAGCGAAGCCGAATGGGAAGCACGCCGGCAACTGGCCGCCTGCTACCGCATCTTCGATCATCTCGGCTGGTCCGAATCGATCTACAACCACATCTCGCTGCGCGTGCCGGGGGAGGACAATGCCTTCCTGATCAACCCTTTCGGCCTGCTCTACTCAGAGGTCTGCGCCTCCAACCTCGTCAAGATCGACATTGATGGCAACAAGCTGGATGACAGTCCCTGGCCGGTGAACCAGGCGGGATTCGTCCAGCATTCCTACTTCCACAGGCACGTCCCCTGGGCCCATGCGATCTGCCACACCCATACGGTGGAGACCATGGCGGTCTGCTCGCTCGAAGGCGGGCTGCAGCCGATCAACTTCTATGCCAGCACCTATATCGGCCACCTTGCCTATCACGATTTCGAAGGGGTTACCGTGCGGCCCGAGGAGGGCGCGCGGCTGCTCGCGAACCTGGGTGACAAGCGCGTGCTGATGCTGCGCAACCACGGCCCCGTGGTGCTTTCGCCCACCCTGCCGGAGATGTTCCTGACCTACTACATGCTGCAGCGCGCCTGCGAGGTGCAGTGCCTGACGCTGGCCATGGGCAAGCCGATCGTGGTGCCGCCCGAAGTGCTGGCGGTGCACCAGCGCGACATCCTGCAGGCGACCCCGCCGGGCGGCCCTGGTGTCGGCGATTTCGAAGCCTGGGTGCGGCGGATCGACAAGGTCGACCGTTCGTGGCGCGATTGACCGGCTGAGCCATGCCGCGTCTTACCGTCAATGACCGTCCGGTCGAATTCCGCATGGACCCGCAGACCCCGCTGCTCTGGGCACTGCGCGACGCCGCAAACCTCACCGGCACCAAATATGGTTGCGGCGTGGGCGATTGCGGTGCCTGCATGGTGCTGGTCGATGGCGAGGCGCTGCGGTCGTGCATGATCTCGCTGGCGGAGACCGAGGGGCGGGTGGTCACCACCATCGAAGCGCTGTCGCGTGATCGCTCGCACCCGGTGCAGCAGGCGCTGGTGGCCGAGCAGGCGATCCAGTGCGGTTTCTGCACCCCCGGCATCGCCATCGCCGCCGCCGCGCTGCTGGCGAAGAACGCCGACCCGAGCGAGGATGAGATCAAGGCCGCGGTGCAGGGCCTGTGCCGCTGCGGCGTCTACCCCCGCCTTATCCGCGCCATCCAGCGCGCGGGCCGGGTGATGCGCCGCCTCGAAACCATCAGCGCCGCGCCGGCTCCCGGCATCACCCCCGAAGACGCGGCACGGGCGGTACCGGCGCTGAAAGGCCGCTAGCCGGGGCTGGGGTGTCTTCGTGTGAAATTTTTCTCACGCAAAGGCGCAAAGGCGCGAAGAGGTGGTACCGCGCCGCAGGCCCTTCCCGCACAATGGCCGCCGCGCGAATTCAGGTTTGATCGGCAAAGCGGCTTCGCCGCAAGCGCAACACCTTCGCGCCTTTGCGTGAACCAAAAAGGCACAGCAAAACCCCCGCCGGCGAGCGCGGGATAACGCCAGGGGAAACGCGGACGGGTACGGCCGGCGTTGGTGTGTGCCCGAAAGCCGAACGGGCGTGGCTGGCGGAACTTTTGTTCGCGAACGGCCGGGAAGGGAACCGCATAACTTCCGGCTCGGCCCTGTGGTGCGATGGCGCTGGCGGGACGGGCTCGCGTCCTGACCGCCGGGCGGTGGGGCATACCCCAGGGTTCTGGTGCCGGATGGACCGGCACTTCCTCGCATCCTTGGTCGGAGCATCGCCTCCGTGGCGACGCCGGCCGTGCACGGGGCCTGGACGAAGCGCTTGCGCCACCGCTCCCGTCACGGGCGGGAATATAACCGATATGGTACAATATGTCAAGTGCCGTCGTCCCGGCGAAGGCCGGGACCGCTGGCCGCATCGATGCAAGGTGGCGCAGATACAAGGCTGCGTCGATGAGGCCAGCGGTCCCGGGGCGAGCCCGCGACGACGGATTCGGTCGAGCCCGCGACGTCGGGTCAAGCCGCTCGGATTGCGTTCAAATCCCCATGCACAGGTACTTGATCTCCATGAAGTCATCGAGCCCATGGCGCGAGCCTTCGCGGCCGAGGCCGGATTGCTTCACCCCGCCGAACGGCGCGACTTCGGTGGAGATCAGGCCGGTGTTGATCCCGACGATGCCGGTCTCCAGCGCCTCCGCCACCCGCCATACCCGGCTGAGGTCGCGCGCGTAGAAGTACGAGGCAAGGCCGAATTCGGTGTCATTGGCGAGCGCGATGGCCTCGGCCTCGTCCTTGAAGCGGATCACGCCGGCCAGCGGCCCGAAGGTCTCTTCGCGCGCCAGCAGCATGTCGGCCTTGACGTTGGCAACCACGGTCGGCTCGAAGAAGCTGCCGCCGCGCTCGCTGCGCTTGCCGCCGGTGAGCAGCGTCGCGCCGCCGGCGAGGGCGTTTTCCAGATGCTCTTCCACCTTCTCCACCGCCGCCATGTCGATCAGCGGACCGACCACCACGCCTTCGTCCATGCCATAGCCGATCGGCATGGCCTTGGCGCGGGCGGCCAGCTTGGTGACGAATTCGTCATAGACCCCGTCCTGCACATAGAAGCGGTTGGTGCAGACGCAGGTCTGGCCGCAGTTGCGGAACTTGGAGATGATCGCCCCTTCGACCGCGGCATCGACATCGGCATCATCGAACACCAGAAACGGTGCGTTGCCGCCCAGTTCCATCGATACCTTCTTCACCGTATCGGCGCACTGGCGCAGCAGTTCGACGCCGATCTCGGTCGATCCGGTGAAGGTCAGCTTGCGGACCTTGGGGTTGCGGGTCAGCTCGCCGCCGATGGCGCGGGCCGATCCGGTGACGACGTTGAACACGCCGGCGGGCAAGCCCGCCTGCTCGGCCAGCACCGCCAGCGCCAGCGCCGAATAGGGCGTGGCCGAGGCGGGCTTGAGCACCATGGTGCAGCCCGCTGCCAGCGCTGGACCGAGCTTGCGACCGATCATCGCCGAGGGGAAGTTCCACGGGGTGATCGCCGCGACCACACCGATGCCCTGCTTGAGCGTGACGATGCGCCGGTCCGCCGCGTGGCTAGGCACCACCTCGCCATAGGCGCGCTTGCCCTCTTCGGCGAACCATTCGATGAAGCTGGCGGAATAGGCGATTTCGCCCTTGGCTTCGGCAAAGGGCTTGCCCTGTTCGCGGCTGAGCAATTCGCCCAGCGCATCCTGGTTGGCGATCATCAGATCGAAGAAGCGGCGCATGACCTTCGCGCGCTCGCCCGCGGTCTTCGCCCGCCAGGCAGGCAGCGCGCGTTCGGCAGCATCGATGGCGCGCTCGGTTTCTGCCGCACCCATGTTGGGAACCGTGCCCAGCACGGTGCCATTGCCCGGATCGCTGACCGGCACCGTCCCGCCGCCATCGGCATCGCACCACTGGCCGTCGATGTAGCACTGCTGGCGGAGAAACTGCTGGTAGGTCATGGTCGGTCATCCTGAACGGGCTGCGGCAGCGGACATAGGCAGGCCCCGGCGCTGAGGCAACGGCGCAGCGGCAATCCATCGCCCTGCCGTTTGCCCTGGACGGCAGGGTGATTGACGCCGCGCGGTCCACGATATAGCCATATTGCGAACGACTATTCACAATGTCGAACCAGGAGAGAGTGCCTTGCAGCATACGGGCTATATCGGCGGGCAGTTTGTCGCTGGCGAAGGCGCGCGGTTCCGGGTGGAGAATCCGTCCGACGAAAGCACCGTCGCCGAAATCGCCGGGCAGAGCGAGGCGCAGGTTGCCGCCGCGCTTGCCGCCGCCCGGGGTTCGTTCGATGCCGGTGTCTGGAGCGGTATCGGCAATGCCCGGCGAGCCGACGCGATGCGCCGTTTCGCTGCCGCCATGGACAAGCGGGCCGATGCCTTGCGTGAACTGGCGCTGCGGGAGGCTGGCTGCCCGATTGGCTCTTCGGTGATGAACGCGCAGGTCACCGCGCCGCTGCGCATGACGCACGAAGCCATCGACTATTTCCTGTCGCTGCCCGAGATCGAGGAAAACCCGCTGCCGCTGCACGAGCGGGTGAACGCCATGGGCATGACCGTGCAAAGCCTGAAACGCTGGACGCCGCTGGGGGTGGTCTCGGCGATTTCGGCCTACAACGTGCCGTTCTACACCGCGATGTGGAAGGTGGTGCCGGCGCTGCTCGCGGGCAATTCGGTGGTGCTGCGGCCCAACCCGCTGACCCCGCTGTCTGCCATGATCTTTGCCGAGGCGGCAGACGAAGCCGGCCTGCCGCCCGGGGTGATGAACGTGGTGATCGAGCAAGGGCTGGAAGGCGCGCGGCTGATGACCACCGACGATGTGGTGGACATGGTCAGCTTTACCGGATCCTGCACCGTCGGGGCGCTGGTGGCGCAGCAGGCGGCGGCCACGCTCAAGCGGGTGGTGCTGGAACTGGGCGGCAAATCGGCGCAGATCTTCCTGCCCGACGCGGTGGACAAGGCCCCGTTGCAGGCGATGGTCATCGCCGTGGCGCACGCCGGGCAGGGCTGCGCGCTCGGCACCCGGATCTTCGTGCCCGAGGACGCCAAGGCACAGGTGCTGGACAAGGCCGCCGCGCTGATGGCGAAGATCAAGGTCGGCCCCGCCAGCGACCCCGCCACCCAGACCGGCCCGGTGATCAGCGCCGCCCAGCGCGCCCGCTGCGAGCATTTCGTCGCCGAAGCGGTGAAGCACGGCGGCCGGGTGGTCTGCGGCGGCAAGCGGCCCGAGGGGCTGGACAAGGGCTATTACTTCGAGCCGACCCTGCTCGACCTGCCGGACAATGCCAACCCGGCGGCGCAGGAGGAAATCTTCGGCCCCGTTGCGGCGGTGATCGGCTACCGCGATCTCGACCATGCGGTGGAGATGGCCAACGATTCGCGCTTCGGCCTGTCGGGCTATGTCCACGGCGCAGACAAGGCGGCGGCGCTGCAGGTGGCACTGCGTATCCGCAGCGGCACGGTCAACGTCAACGGCGCGCTGATGAGCACCTATGCCTCGATGGGCGGTATCCGCATGAGCGGCATGGGGCGCGAGCGCGGACTGGAAGGGTTCCGCGCGTTCCAGCAGCTGTCGATGCTCAACATCGGGGCGTGACCCGGCAGCCAAGAGCGTTCGTCATCCCCGCGCAGGCGGGGATCCATCTCCGGCCTTCGCCCAATCTCGCTACGTCAAGGCAATCGGCAAGCCTGGGAGATGGATTCCCGCCTGCGCGGGAATGACGAAGTTAGGATGGTTGGTTCGGACCGGACCCGCCCATATCGCACCGACGTTCGCCCCGCCCTTGGCAAGGTCGCGCGCATGGTGTCCAATCGGGGTAAGAACGATTCCGGGAGACTTCCGATAACCACGACTTCCCCCAGTGCCCCGCGCCTCACCGCCAATCCCTCACCGGTCCGCCGGGCGGGCTCGGTGCGGCGCACTGCTTCGATCGACGTTGCCTGGCCTGACGGAGCCGAGGGTGACCGGCTGCTGCATGGCCGGGTGCGCGATATGCTGACCCCGGCAGAAGGCGAAGCGCGGGTGCTCGATCAGGCGACCATGGAAGTGGTGCTGCGGCCCGACAAGACCATCGCCGCCATCTCCGCCGTCCCCGCGCCCGCAAACCTGCACGATCTCGTCGGCCAGCGCGGCGGCAACCATTTGCGGCTGATGATCCGCGATACCATGCCCGAGCTGATCGATACTGCCGCGCCGCTCTACCTCGTGCTGGACGACATCTCCGGGACGTCGCTGGTCTCGTCATGGGCCTGGGCGCAGTGGACGCCGGACTGGATGGCGCGGGTGCGCGAACTGATGCCGCCCGACCAGCTGGAAAAGATGACCAATGCCCGGCTCGGCGTCTGCTGGGGGCTGCAACCGGGCAACAGCGGCACGCAGCAGCTCGGCTCGGGCAGCCACACGGTGAACGCCGCCGACGCGGGCGAGCTGCGCAATCCCGAAGACCCGGACGGCTGGCACCTCTTTCCCGAGATCGCCGGGCCCAGCTTCCGCCGAGCCCGCCGGATCGACCTGTGGCGCGACGAAACGGCCGGGCTGATTCGCGTCGAAGCCTCGTTCCAGGACAGCGCGCCTGCGCCGGGCGGCAAGCGGGTGGCGATCCACGAATATGTCCTGCGGCTCGCCGCCGATGCGCAGACGCTGGCGATCCGTTCGATCGAGCCCGAACCCCGCATCCTGCCGTTCCACGAATGCCCCGGCGCGGTGGCGAATGCCCAGCGCATGGTCGGGGTGCCGCTGCCCGCCATCCGCGACGCGGTGCTCGACCAGCTGCGCGGCCCGGCGGGCTGCACCCACCTCAACGACGCCATGCGCGCGCTGGCGGATGTGCCCAGGCTGCTGGAACGGTTGTAGGTTTGCGCTCTTCCCTTGCAAGGAGAGGTGCCTGACAGGAGCGGAAGGGCACACCCCGTTCCGGATAGCACGACACCCCTCCGTCATCGCTTCGCGATGCCACCTCCCCTTCCAGCGGAGGAGCTTTGCTACAGGGCGGAGCTATGGCATTCCTTGCAAACGCCCCCCACCACGTAAACCGCGAAACAATCCGACGAACGCCGTCCGGTTTTACTTGCACCGCGCCCGCGAGTTCCTAGAATCGCGCGCATCCCGATGGAGGACACCCATGTTCGATTTTCTCAGGAAGCAGTTCGTCGATGTTATCGACTGGCTTGAACAGCCCGGCGATCTTGCCTGGCGCGTGCCGTTCGAGGACCGCGAGATCCAGAACGGCGCGCAGTTGACGGTGCGTGAGGGGCAAGTTGCGGCCTTCCTCAACGAAGGCAAGCTGGCCGACGTGTTCGGCCCGGGGCTGCACACGCTCGATACCGCCAACCTGCCAATCCTGACCAGCCTGATGAACTGGGACAAGGCGTTCAAGTCTCCGTTCAAGTCCGACGTGGTGTTCTTCTCGCTGAAAGAGCAGCCGGGGCTGAAATGGGGCACGCCCCAGCCGGTGACGGTGCGCGACGCCGATCTCGGCGCGGTGCGGCTGCGCGCCTTCGGTTCCTATTCGTTCAAGATCGACAATCTGGAGGCATTCTCCACCCGGTTGCTGGGCACCATGGGCGAGCTGACCGCACCGGCGCTGGAGCCGCAGCTGCGTTCGGCCATCGTCACCTCGATGGCCACCGCGCTGGGATCGAGCGGGGTTCCCTTCCTCGATCTCGCCGCCAACCAGCAGAAGATGTCGGACCAGATCAAGGCAGAGGTCGACAAGGCCTTTGCCGAATGGGGCCTGAAATGCCTGACCTTCTTCGTCGAATCGGTCTCGCTGCCTGAAGAGGTCCAGGCCTATCTCGACAAGGGCAGCTCGGTGCGCGCGGTGGGCAATCTCGATGCCTTCACCAAGTTCCAGGCGGCTGACGCGCTGGGCAAGGCGGCGGAGAACCCGGGCGGCATGGGCGCGATCGGCGCGCAGCTCGCCGCCGGGGCCTCGCTCGGCGGGGTCTTCGCGCAGGGGCTGGGCGGCGGCTCGCCAGCAAGCGCGTCTGCTGCCGCGCCAGTCGCTGCGGCGGAGGAAGACCCCTTTGCGCTGATCGAAAAGCTGCACAAGCTGGTCACCATCGGGGCGCTCAGCCAGGAAGAATTTGACGTGAAGAAGGCGGAACTGCTCGCGCGGGTCAAGTAACCGCGCCGGTTTGAAGGGGGACATGGTGGCCGAACTTGCCTGCCCGTCGTGCGGTGCACCGGTGCCGCTGCGTTCGGCGGCGATGCCCTATGCGGTCTGCTCCTATTGCCAGACGGTGATCGTCCGGCAGGACGATGGCCTGCGCGACATCGGCAAGTCTGCCGTGCTCCCCTTCGACGTCTCGCCGATCCAGCTCGGCACCACCGGCAATGCAGACGGCCAGCCGTTCGAAGTGGTTGGCCGGGTGCGCTGGGGCTGGAGCGACGGTTCGTGGAACGAATGGCTGCTGGCGCTGCGCGACGGTTCCTACCGCTGGCTGGGCGAGGCGATGGGCCAGTTCCAGCTGCTGCGCGAAGACGAGTCGGTCTATGCCGACCCGCTGCTCAAGGCGTTCGACAGCGGCCAGCCGATCATGCTGGGCGAGACCCTGAGGGCCGGTGGCACCACCTTCGCCGCAGCTGACATCAAGCAGGCGAAATGCCTGGGCGGCGAGGGTGACCTGCCATTCCCCACCCCGGCGGGAATGGAAATGGCCAGCGTCGACTTCCGCAGCGAGAGCGGCGAATCGCTGAGCGTCCAGCGCGATCCGCAGGGGATGAGCGCCTATCTGGGCCGCTATGTCAGCCTTGAAGACCTCACCGCGCGCAACCTGCGCGTGATCGATGGCTGGACCGTGCCGGAGACGCTGCGATGACCCCGGCACCCTCGGCCCGGCAGGTGCAGTGCCCGTCTTGCGGCGGCACCATCGCGATCAAGGCGGCGGGCTATTCGGTCTCGGTCGCCTGCCAGTATTGCGGTTCGCTGCTCGACGTCGCCAATCCCGACGTCAAGCTGATCGAGGAATACCATCAGGCCGCCGCCGACCTCGAGCTGCCGCTGAGCGCGCGCGGCACGCTGGACGGCGTGGTCTGGGAAGTGATCGGCGCGCTGGCACGCTCGGATGACGAGACCAGCTGGAGCGAATTCCTGCTGTTCAACCCCTATGCCGGCTACCGCTGGCTGGTCCACGCCGAAGACCGCTGGACCTTCGGCACGATGCTGACCGACCTGCCCGGCAATGCCTTCGGCGATGCGGTGACCTGGCGCGGCCAGCGCTATACGGCGGAATACGATCCGGCGGACACCCGCACCGATCGGGTGGTTGGCGAATTCTACTGGCGGGTGCGCGCGGGTGACACGGTGGAGGCAACCACCTTTGCCGGTTACGGCGGCATCCTCTCGCTGGAAATATCGGGTGACGAAACCAACTGGACCCAGCTCACCCCGCTGGCGCGCGGCGCGGTCGAGGCGGCGTTCGGGGCTGGCGGGCAGGCCGCCTCGCCGGGTGGCTTCGGGCGCAAGGGACTGGTCGGCGGCGCGGCGGCGGCAGCCGGCGCGGGCGCGACCATGGCGGCAGCCACCGCGCCGCGAGAAGCTCCGGCATGGCTGGCGGACAAGGGCGATGCCGGGCCGAAGAACCCGCTGCGCGATGCCTGGCACATGTTCCTTGTCGGGCTGGGCACGCTGATCGCCTGCATCGTCATCATGGCCATGTTCGGCGCGACCAGCGGTTCCGCCGCGATTCAGGTCAGCGTTACCCCCGAGGCGGCGGAACAGACCTTCACCGTCGGCACGGTGACCATCACCCGGCCCTATCAGGCGGTGAGCGTCACCGCGCAGGCGACCGGCGACAACTTCGTCAACAAATGGGTCGATCTCGACTACAGCCTGGTGGATCGCAAGACGCAGAAGGCGATCAACGCCTATGGCCTGGTCGAATACTACCGGGGCCGCGATTCGGACGGGGACTGGACCGAGGGCAGCCGCAGCACCACCACCAAGTTTGCCGGGGTGCCGGCGGGCACCTATGACCTGATGGTGGACGTGGCGGCGCACAACTGGAACGGCGGCACGTCCAGCTACGGCTCGGGCAGCACCGGCAGCGCCTGGGGCAGCGCCTGGGGCAGCGACGCGGTGCCGGTGACCATCACCCTGGCGCGCGGCGGCTTCTTCCTGTCGAACCTGATGCTCTGGCTGCTGTTGCTGCTGGTGCCGCCGGGCTTCATGATCTGGCGCGCGGTGAAGCGGGCGCAAGGGGGCTCTGGCGGCTATGACTTTGACGACGATGATGATTGATCGCAACCAGCGGAGGCCCGGGCGATGAGCACGCGCGTATTCCTGTTCGGCGCCTGGTGCCTGGTCATCCTGCTGGGCGACATCGTCAGTTCATATTATGCCTGGGCGCTGTTTTCAGACGGTGAGAAACCCTCGCATTCCAGTTTCTACGGCCCTACCCACAAATAGCTCCAACCGGAGGAACTCCGCCATGCTGTCGCCCACCATCATCCTTGCCACCCTGCTCTACACCGGGCTGGGCATCGTCCTGTTCGTGCTGAGCTTCGTGCTGGTCGACAAGCTGACCCCGGGCGAGATGTGGAAGGAAATCATCGAGAAGCAGAACATTGCCCTGGCCGTGCTGGCCGGTGCGGTCGCCGTGGGGCTCTCGAACATCATCGCCGCCGCCATTCATGGATGACGTCCCCGCGGGGGACGAGGGCGGCGAAGGTGGCGCGCGGCAGGTTGGTACCCGGTCGCTCGCGGCGATCCTGCTGCTGTCGGTCTTCGTCGTCGCCACCTGCGGGCTGATCTACGAGCTGCTCGCCGGGACGCTGGCGAGCTACCTGCTCGGCGACAGCGTCACCCAGTTCTCCACCGTCATCGGCACCTACCTGTTCGCCATGGGCATGGGCTCCTGGCTGTCGCGCTATGTCCGCAGCAACGAGCTGGCGGTGTTCGTGCGGGTGGAAGTGCTGATCGCGCTGCTGGGCGGCTGGTCGGCGGCGGCGCTTTTCGTGCTGTTCCCGCTGGTCAATGATTTCCGCTTCGCGCTCTACGGGCTGGTGCTGGCGATCGGCGTGCTGGTGGGGCTGGAAATTCCGCTGCTGATCCGCATCCTGCGCCACCGCTTCGCCTTCCGCGAACTGGTGTCCAACGTGCTGACCTATGATTACGTCGGCGCGCTGATTGCCAGCCTGGCCTTTCCGCTGGTGCTGGTGCCACGGCTGGGCATGATCCGCACCGGCTTCGCCTTCGGTCTCGCCAATGTCGGCGTCGCGCTGGCACTGCTGTTCGTGCTGCGTGCGCATCGGCGGATGAAGGCGGAGCTGTTTGCCGCGCTGGTGGTCACCGCCTCGCTGCTGGTCGGTTTCATCGTTTCCGAGCGGCTGCAGCGCTGGTCCGAGGTCGCCTTCTATGCCGAGCCGGTGATCTATGCCCGCTCCACGCCCTATCAGCGCATCGTCATCACTCGCCGGGGGCCGGACCTGCGGCTCTACCTGAACGGCAATCTGCAATTCTCCTCGAACGACGAATACCGCTATCACGAGGCACTGGTCTGGCCGGTGCTGGGGCGGGTGGCGAAGCCGGCGCAGGTGCTGATCCTGGGCGGCGGTGACGGCCTGGCCGCGCGCGAGGTGCTGCGCGATCCGCGCGTCAATCACGTGACACTGGTCGATCTCGATCCCGAGATGACCCGGCTGTTCCGCGCGACGTCGCAGCTGCGCGCGCTCAACCGGGGTTCGCTGCTTTCGCCGCGCCTGACGGTGATCAATGCCGACGCCTTCCGCTGGGTGCGCGCGGCGCGCGGGACCTATGACGCGGTGCTGGTGGACTTTCCCGATCCCACCGAATTCTCGCTCGGCAAGCTGTACACCGAGAGTTTCTATCACGAAGTCGCCCGGCTGCTCGCGCCCGAAGGGGTGATGACGGTGCAGAGCACCTCGCCGCTGGTCGCGCCGCGTTCCTACTGGACCGTGGCCTCGACGCTGGAAGCCGCCGGGCTTTCGGCGCGCGGCTATCACGCCTATGTGCCCAGCTTCGGCGAATGGGGCTTTACCCTGGCCGGCCATCGCCCGCCCGGCGATGCGGTGGCGCTCCCCGCCGGTCTGCGCTTCCTCACCCCCGCCACCGAACGCGCGATGTTCGATTTCCCGCCCGACATGGCCCGCCGGCCTACTCCGGTGAACCGGCTCGACAATCAGGCGCTGGTCCGTTCCTTCACCGAGGAATGGGGCAAGTATGATGGGTAGCGAGCCCCGTCCCGCTCGGCACGAACGGGTGCCGGGATATTCCGGGCAGCGTCCGGATTGCAGCCTCCGCCATGCCCGCTGATCTCACCCGGCGCGGCGCACTGGCCATCGGCGTCGGGGCGGCGGCAGCGGCTGGGCTGCCGGGCTGCGCGGCACGATCACTGCCAGGCACGCTGGCCGGCGCGGATTTCACGCGCGGGCACCGGCTGCGCAACATGACCTTTCCGCCAGTGACCGGCCCGGTCGAGGACGTGGGGCTGGTGATCGCCGGGGGCGGGGTGGCCGGGCTGGCCACGGGCTGGCGGCTGGCCGAGGCGGGCTTCAGCGATTTCCGCCTGCTCGAGCTGGAAGACAGCACCGGCGGCAATGCCCGCTTTGGCCGCAACGCCATCTCCGCTTATCCGCTGGGCGCGCATTACCTGCCGGTGCCCAACCGCGAGGCCGGGGCGCTGCGGCGGATGCTGGCGCAATTCGGCATGATCGTCGGCGAAGGCGTGGGCGGCGCGCCGGTTTATGATCCCTACCAGCTCTGCGCCGATCTGGAGGAGCGCCTGTTCTGGCGCGGCCAGTGGCAGGAGGGGCTCTATCCGGTGGCCGGGCTGACCGCGAAGGACAAGGCCGACCGCGATGCCTTCTCCGCCGCCATGACCCGCTTTTCCGCCGCCATGGGGCGTGATGGCAAGCCAGCCTTCGCCCTGCCGATGGCCTATTCCTCTGCCGACCCGGCGTTCACCGCGCTGGACGCGATCAGCTTCACCGCCTGGCTGGACAGCCAGCACCTGTCCTCGCCAGTGCTGCGCGCCTACCTGCGCTATTGCATGCGCGACGATTACGGCACCGAGCCGCAACACGTCTCCGCCTGGGCCGGCATCCACTACTTCGCCGCCCGGCGCGGCTGGGCGGCGAACGGGGACGGTGACCGCGAGCTGACCTGGCCCGAGGGCAATGGCCGGCTGGTGACGCTGATGGCGCAGCGCATCGCGCCGCATGTCACCCCAGCGCGCACCGTGTTCCGCGTGGCGCGTGACGGCGATCACGTGCTGGTCGACAGTTATGACATGGCCGCCAACCGCTCCACCCGCCTGCGTGCCCGCGCGGCGGTGCTGGCCATGCCGCATTTCGTCGCCGCGCGGGTGGCGCCCGAACTCGGCACCACCACCGGCTTCAGCTATGCGCCGTGGGTGGTCGCCAATGTCAGCGTTTCGCGCCGCCCAAGCGGGCGCGGTGTGCAACTGGCCTGGGACAACGTCTCCACGGCCACCGACTCGCTCGGCTATGTCGTCGCCACCCACCAGACCAGCGGCGCGGGCGACGGGCCGAGCGTACTGACCTGGTACATGCCGCTGAGCAACATGGAACCGGCGCAGGCGCGCAAGGCGATGCTCACCCGGCCGCTGGGCGAATGGCAGCGGATCGTTGCGGATGACCTGATCGCGATGAACCCGGAGCTGGAAGGCACAATCGAGCGGATCGACCTGTGGCGCTGGGGCCATGCGATGATCCGGCCCACCCCCGGCTACATCACCGGCACCCCGCGCCGCGCCGCGCTGGCCGTGCCGCCGCCGCTGTTCCTCGCCCATTCCGATCTTTCCGGCCTGTCGCTGTTCGAAGAAGCGCACTATCGCGGCGTTCTTGCCGCCGAGGGCGCATTGCGCCATCTCGGCAAGGCATTCGAAAGCTACCTGTGATGACCGTCCACCCGCCGACCAACAGCCTGCACCTGATCGCCGACATCGAGGGCGCGCAGGGGCTTGGCGACCTGCCGCTGATCGAGGCCGTGCTGCGCGAGGCGGCAGCTGCGGCGCGGGTGATGCTGATCGACATCAGGCTGCACCACTTTGGCGAGGGCCACGGAGTGACCGGGGTGGCGCTGCTCGCCGAATCGCACATTTCGATCCACACCTGGCCCGAAGCCGCCCTTGCGGCGGTGGACATCTTCACCTGTGGCCCCCGCTCCGACCCGCACGCCGCTCTGGCGCTGATCGAGCAACGCCTGGGCGGCCACACCGTGCTGCACGAGGAAATCCGCCGCGCGCAGGGATGACGTGCGGCTGAGCCAACAATGATCCTCCCCGCTTGCGGGGAGGATCCATGCGGGCTGCTCCGCTCGCCGAAGGTTGGTAACACCCGGACCGGTTCAAGCCGGTGCGATCTCCACCGGCACGGCGCTGTAGTGCGCCATGCCGCCGAGCGGGTCCATCGCGTGGGTTGAGGTCAGGAGATTGACATTGGCCTCGCCGTGGCCGTGCGGGATCGAGCAGACCCCGCGCCGCGTGCCAGGATCGATCCGCGCGGTGACGGTGATTTCGCCCGATGCGTTCCACACCCGCACCGGCTGGCCATCCACCACGCCGTGCTGCGCCGCCGTTTCCGGGTGAATCAGGCAATCAGCAATCTCGCCGAGGAAATCGATCTGGCCATTGAACTTCCGCCGCTGCCGGCGCGATGTATAGACCAGCGGGCGCGGCTGGCCGAGCGCGGCTTCGTCTTCCGCGCGGAAGCTGTGCCACTGTGCCACCACCTCGGGCGGCATCAGTTCCCAGCCGCCGATCCGCGCGAAGAAGCGGTCAACCCACGGCGCGGGCAGTTCGCGCGGGAATTCGACAACCCGCTTTTCCTTGAGCTCCGCCCACGAACAGCGCGCATGGGCCAGCAGCAGCGATTGCATGAGATCGTCGTTCGCGTCCGAATGCTCGGTCGGTACGTGGTCTGCGACCGGCAGGCCGGCGCGGCGCATGATTTCGGCGATGACCCACCAGGCGGAACGCCGTTCGCCCATCGGCTTCACCAGCGCCGGGGCATATTGCAGCGAAACCGACCAGTTCAGCGTGTCCCAGCGCGTAAATTCGGCCCGCTCCACCGTCGCCTTGGTCGGCAGGATGTGGGTACACAGCGGGCTGAGCTCGTTGTGGGTGATCTCGGTGCTGACCAGCAGGTCCAGCTTGGGCAAGGCGGCGCGCAATGCGTTGGCGTCGGGGAAGGAGCGCAGCAGGTGGCCGCCGAAGTTGAACAGCGCGGCGATGTTGCCCGCCTCGATTTCCTGCGGCAGCACCGCGCAGGGCCAGTCACCGCAGATGCCCTTGACGTCGGGCCGCACGTTCGAGCTGGCGGTGAAGGGGCTATCGAGCAGCGGCAGGTGATCGGTGAACCGGTCAAAGGGAAACAGCGCGCCGGGGTGCAGCCACACGCCGCCGGGCACGTTGATCGATCCGGTCAGCACCCCCAGCAGCCAGGCGAACCACACGGTCAGGTTGCCGCCGGGCGACATGCCGGAGCCGGTGCCGGTTTCCACCGCGACGATGCGATGCCGCCGGATCGCCGCGAGCAGGCCCTCCATCTGAGCTGCTTCCACCCCGGCAATCGCGGCAGCGCGGGGCAGGTCGTAACCGGCCAGCAGTGCGCGCAGGGCGTCCAGATTGCGCACCGGCTGGCGCGGGGCGAAGCTGCTGTCCGCCAGCACTTCGCGCACCAGCCAGGCGAGCACGGCATAGTCGCGCCCTGGCCAGGCGGCGATGTGGCCCGCGGCGAAGTCCGCCGTTTCGGTGCGCACCGGATCGATCACCCAGATCTCTCCGCCGCGCTTCCGGATCGTCTTGAACCACATGCCCGGATTGAACATGCCGGTGTTGTGCGCGTGGCTGACCATCGGGTTGGTGCCGACATAGAGCACCAGCTTGCAGGCATCGTAATCGGTCTTGGGATTGATCCCGTAGAATCGCGCCATCGCGCCCGAGATCATCGTCTTGGCGGTGGTGTCGTTGGTCAGCGGCGAGAACTTGGGCGGAGTGCCGAGCGCGTGGTAGAGCGCTTCCTCCATGGCATAGCCCGCCGAATCGAGCCCCAGCCCGCTGCCGAAATACATTCCCACCGCATGCGGTCCATGGGCATCGATCGTGGCGCGCAGACGGGCGGCGACATCGTCCAGCGCCTCGTCCCACTCCACCTCCACCAGCGCGCCGTCCTTGCGCATCAGCGGCCGGGTGATCGCGCCGTCCAGGTGGTAGATCTGTCCGGTGGCGCGGCCCTTGGGGCAGGAATAGCCTTTGGTCACCGGATGATCGCGGTCCGCCTTGACCGACAGGATGCGGCAATCATCCTCCACTTCGGCAACGATGCCGCAATTGGTCATGCAGACCTTGCAGTAGCTGCGCTTGAATTCGATTCGCGGCGCTTCGGCGCGATTCGCCATGCCATGTCCTCTCCCTTGCCGCCGGTGTCGCGTTGTCCGGTCTTGGGGTGGCGCGAAGTCTCTGCCATCGTCCCGCGCGGCGCAAGGCCGTTCAGCGCAAGGCGCCGTAACGGCAAGTCGACTGATCGCCGGCACGGTGCCCCGGCGGGGCGCGGCACCGTGTTTCCGGGCGTTTTCATTCGCGCGCAAACTGTTACCATGGCCCCGGGCGGCCCCCTTGCCACAGCGGGGCGGTGTCGCTATTTACATCAATGTCAATAACGCGCCGCGCGCCAATCGAGAGAGTGCCATGACCCGAGCCGTAATCGCAGGCTATGCCCGTTCGCCGTTCCACCTGGCCAACAAGGGCGCGCTGGCGCGCACCCGGCCTGACGATCTTGCCGCTGCCGTGGTCAAGGCGCTGGTCGCGCGTTCAGCGCTCGATCCCGCGCTGATCGAGGATCTGGTGGTCGGCTGCTCGTTCCCGGAAGCGGAACAGGGCCTCAACGTCGCGCGGATGATCGGGCTGATCGCCGGCTTGCCGATCACGGTCGGCGGGGCGACGATCAACCGCTTCTGCGGTTCTTCGATGAGCGCGATCCACTACGCTGCCGGGCAGATCGCCCTGGGCGCGGGCGAGGCTTTCGTTTGCGGCGGTATCGAATCGATGAGCCGGGTGCCGATGGCGGGGTTCAACCCGATGCCCAACCCGGCGCTCGCCGCGCGCTCCGCCGCCTACATGGGCATGGGCGAAACGGCGGAGAACGTCGCCCGGCAGTTCGGCATTTCGCGCGCCGAGCAGGAAGCGCTCGCCGTCGAAAGCCAGCGCAAGGCCGGGGCCGCCCAGGCTGCCGGACTGCTCAAGGACGAAATCGTGCCGATCGAGACCAAGGCCGGCACGGTGGACAGCGACGGCACGATCCGCGCCGACACCACCGCCGAAGCGCTCGCCGGGCTCAAGCCCGCCTTCTCGAGTGACGGCACCGTCACCGCCGGCACCTCCTCGCCGTTGACCGACGGGGCAAGTGCCGTGCTGGTCACCACCGAGGATTTCGCGCGGGCCAACGGCCTGCCGATCCTCGCCGCGATCCGCTCGGTCGCCGTGTCGGGCTGCCTGCCCGAGACCATGGGACTCGGCCCGATCGAAAGCTCGCGCAAGGCCATGGCCCGTGCCGGGATCAGCGCCGCCCAGCTTGACGTGGTCGAAATCAACGAAGCTTTCGCCAGCCAGGCCATCGCCTGCATTCGCGAACTGGGACTGAAGGCGGAGACGATCAATATCGACGGCGGCGCGATTGCCATCGGCCACCCGCTCGGTGCCACCGGCGCGCGGATCGTCGGCAAGGCGGCTTCGCTGCTGCAGCGCACCGGCGGCCAGTACGCGCTCGCTACCCAGTGCATCGGCGGCGGGCAGGGCATCGCCACGGTGCTGGAGCGCGTGTGATGGGGAACCTTGCCGTGAAGAAGGTCTGCGTCATCGGCGCAGGCACCATGGGCGCGGGCATCGCCGCGCAGGTCGCCAATGCCGGGGTACCGGTGCTGCTGCTCGACATCGTCCCCAAGGACGGCGCTGACCGCAGCGCCGTCGCCAAGGGCGCGGTGGCGAAAATGCTCAAGACCGATCCCGCCCCGTTCATGTCAACCAAGGCGGCCAGACTGGTCGAGACCGGCAATATCGACGATGACCTCGCCCGGGTGGCCGAATGCGACTGGATCGTCGAGGCCATCGTCGAGCGGCTGGACATCAAGCAGGGGCTCTATGCCAAGCTGGAAGCGGTGCGCCGCCCCGGCACGGCGATCAGTTCCAACACGTCCACCATCCCGCTCGGCCATCTGGTCGAGGGGCGCTCGGACGCATTCAAGCGCGATTTCCTGATCACCCACTTCTTCAACCCGCCGCGCTACATGCGCCTGCTCGAACTCGCTGCCGGGCCGCATACCGATCCGGGCGTGTTCGCCGGGATCGAGGCCTTTGCCGACCGCGCGCTGGGCAAGTCCGTGGTCCACACTCGCGACACCCCCGGCTTCATCGCCAACCGCATCGGCACCTACTGGCTGGCGGTCGCGGTCAACGCGGCGATGGACCTGGGCTTGAGCGTGGAAGAGGCCGACATGGTCGGCGGGCGGCCGATGGGCGTGCCCAACACCGGCATCTTCGGCCTGATCGATCTGGTCGGTGTTGATCTGATGCCGCTGCTGTCGAAGAGCCTCAGCTCCACCCTGCCCGAAGGCGATGCCTATTTCGCCACGCTGCGCCCGCAGCCGCTGGTCGACAGGATGATCGCGGAAGGCTTTACCGGCCGCAAGGGCAAGGGCGGGTTCTACCGGCTCGACAAGGGCGCGGACGGCAGCCGCACCAAGCTGGCGCTGGACCTTGCCAGCGGCGAATACCGCCCCTCGGCCAAGCCCGAAGCCCTGCCCGACGCGGCAGCGAAGGACCTGGGCGCGCTGGTGGCGCTGGAGGGCAAGCTGGGCCAGTTCGCCCGCGAAGTGCTGTTCAAGGTGCTGGCCTATGCCGCCTCGCTCAATGGCGTGATCGCCGATGATCTGGTGGCGATCGACCGGGCGATGACGCTGGGGTACAACTGGAAGTACGGCCCGTTCGAGCTGATCGACCGGCTGGGCGCACCGAAGCTGGCCGCCGGGCTGGCCTCGGCGGGCATCCCGGTGCCTGCCTTCCTGACCCTGGCGGGTGACCGCAGCTTCTACCGCATGGTCGATGGCAAGCGCGAATTCCTCGGGCTCGACGGCGCATACCACCCGGTGGTGCGTCCCGAAGGCGTGCTGCTGCTGGAAGACATCAAGCGCGTTTCCACCCCGCTGCTCAAGAACGAATCGGCCAGCGTCTGGGACGCGGGCGACGGGGTGGCGGTGTTCGAATTCACCTCGAAGATGAACGCGCTGGACGAGCCGATCATCACCCTGCTGGGCGAGACCATCGCGCTGGTGCAGCGGCAGATGAAGGCGCTGGTGATCTACAACGAGGGCGAGAATTTCTCCGCCGGGGCCAATCTCGGCATCGTCCTGTTCGGCATTGCCATGGGTGCCTGGGAGAAGATCGAGGCAAACATCGCCGGCGGGCAGGCGGCCTACAAGGCGCTGAAATATGCGCCCTTCCCCGTCGTCGCCGCGCCTGCCGGGCTGGCGCTGGGCGGCGGCTGCGAGATCTGTCTCCATTCGGACGCGATCCAGGCCCATGCCGAAACCTATATCGGGCTGGTCGAGACCGGCGTCGGCGTGATCCCCGGCTGGGGCGGCAACGGCGAGATGATCGACCGCATCGCCAAGTCACCCGGCATGCCGCGCGGGCCGATGCCGGCCGTGGCCAAGGCCTTCGAACTGATCTCCACCGCGCAGGTCGCCAAGAGCGCCGCCCAGGCGCAGGAGATGTTCATCCTGCGCGGCGGCGACGGGGTGACGATGAACCGCGACCGCCTGCTCGCCGATGCCAAGGCCAAGGCGCTGTCGCTGGTCGATGGCTATACTCCGCCCGAACCGCCGACCTTCCGCCTGCCGGGCGCGAGCGGACGCGCGGGGATCGCCGACGTGGTCAAGGGCTTCCACGCGCGCGGCATGGCGACCGACTATGACGTGGTCGTCGCCGGTCGGCTTGCCGACGTCCTCACCGGCGGCGAGGCCGACATTGTCGACGTCGTCACCGAGGAGCAGATGCTGGCGCTGGAGCGCAAGGCGTTCATGGAATGCCTGCACGATGAACGCAGCCAGGCGCGGATCAAGGTCATGCTTGAAACCGGCAAGCCGCTGCGCAACTGACCGTCTCCCTTACGGACCGCCGGTCAGTGTGCCGGCGGTCCGCTGGTCAGCCGGGTCAGGGTGATGCGCGGTGACAGCCACATCACCGCGCCGGCTATGGCCAGTACGATGGTGGAGACCATGAACACGTAGTCTATCGCGACGGTGATCGCCTCGCGGTCGATCAGGTTGCCCAGCATGACCTGCGCCTGTTCGGGGGAGAGGCCGGTGGCGGTCAGTTTGGCCAGCGCACTGGTGCTGTCCATCCGCGAGACGATCTCTACCCGCGCGATGCGCTGGTGATCGCCCCATATGGTCAGCACGATCGATGTCGCCACGGCCACTGCCAGGGTGCGGGTGAAGTTCTGCAGGCCCGCTCCCGAAGCCATTTCCTCGGGCAACACGGCGCTCATCGTCGCGTTGGTCAGCGGCATCATCAGGAAGGGCATGGCAAATCCCTGCGCGAAGACCGGCAGCAGGATCGTCCAGAAGTCCGCCCCGCTGAACCACCAGCTGCGGGCATAGGTGCAGGCCATCATCCAGATCACCGCGCCGGTCACCAGAATGCGCGTATCCACCTTGGGCAGCAGCCGCACGACCATCTGCGAAGCAATCACCGCTGCCAGCGCGGTTGACGCGGTGACCAGCCCCGACTGCATCGCCGTATAGCCGAGCGACACCTGCAACCACTGCGGGATCACCACCACGCCCGAGAAATAGGCCCCGAAGCACAGCGAGAAGGTGAGCACGCTGGTCCAGTAGGCCCGGTGGCGGAACACCCACAGATCGACGATGGGATGCTCTTCGGTCAGCTCCCAGATCAGGAAGGCGAGGAAGCCGACCACGGCTCCGACGGCCAGCAGGACAATCCGCCAGTCGGCGAACCAGTCGTGGTCGCGGCCGATGTCGAGCATGACCTGCAGGCTGCC
This sequence comes from Sphingomonadales bacterium, assembly GCA_018971065.1. Next base: position 44,689 of record JAGWVC010000018.1, read on the forward strand.
GATCCAGAAGATCAGCATGAACAGGCCAACCCGGTCGATCGGTAGCTTGAACACCGGGGTTTCCAGCCGCCGCAGCATGGCGAAACCGCCCGCCGCCGCGATCAGGGCGATCGGCACGTTGATCAGGAAGATCCAGTGCCAAGACCAGTTATCGGTGATGGTGCCGCCGATGATCGGGCCGAACGCCGGGCCCAGCAGCACGGTCATCGCCCACATCGCCATGGCCACGCCGCGCTTTTCGGGCGGGAACACCCGGGTGAGCAGGGTCTGTGACATCGGCATCATCGGCGCGCCGCACAGCCCCTGGCCGATCCGGCAGATCACCAGCATGTCGAGCGTTACCGACATGCCGCACAGCAGCGAAAACAGGCCGAAGCCCAGCATGGCGAACAGGAACACCCGCACCGTGCCGAAGCGCTGCGCCAGCCAGCCGGTGAGCGGCACGCAGATCGCCTCGGCCACGGCATAGGAAGTGATGATCCAGGTGCCCTGATCGAGCGTGATGCCCAGGTTGCCGGCGATATGCGGCACCGAGACATTGGCGATGGTGAGATCGAGCACCACCATGAAATTGCTCAGCGCCAGCACCATGCCGGCGAGCCACTGGGTCCGCGTCGGCAGATAGGCATCTGCCGGGAGCAGTGCCGTGCTGTCGGGTGTCGGCGCGCCGGCCATGGCTCAGTTGCCGGTCAGGCCGATGGTGACTTCGGTGGACAGGCCGACGCGCAGCGGGTGCGCGGCGAGCTCCCTGGGATCGAGCTCGATCCGCACCGGCACGCGCTGCACCACCTTGATCCAGTTGCCGGTGGCGTTCTGCGCCGG